>JANOTG010000210.1:0-12441 GCA_031416215.1 Betaproteobacteria bacterium | reverse complement strand
TCAAGGCGAACCAGGGCCTTCCGGGGGTCTCCGAGACCTCGCGTGATCTGGCATTCTGTGCCCACGCCATACTGGAAGAAGGCATCTTCGAAGTGCCGGATGCACTGGAGGACGTGCGTTTTGCCGATAGTGCCCTGGTGCAAAGTGATCCAAACATTCGTTTCTACGCCGGTACCCCATTGCGGCTGTCCGATGGCTCCAGCGTCGGCACCCTGTGTGTGATCGACCGCCAGCCGCGCCAGCTTAGCCACCATCAACGCGAAGTGCTGGGTCTGCTGGGTGTTGCTGCCAGCCAGGCGCTGGAGCGCCGCCGTGATGCGCGGGCCTTTGTGGTTAGCGAGCAGAAGTTTCGCGCGCTGAGCGAGGCCTCGCCGCTAGGGGTTTATGCAACCGATGCCAAAGGCGATTGCATCTTCACCAACGGGCGTTGGCAGGCCATTTTCGGTTTGTCTCCCGAGCAAAGCCTGGGCCAAGGCTGGACAGCCACCCTGCATCCGGCAGACCGCGACACGGTGTTTGCCGAATGGCAGCGTTGTGCGCAGCAGCAGATCGAGTTCGATATGGAGTTCCGCATCCTCCCGCCGTCTGGCGTGCTGCGTCACGTGAACTCGCGTGCCCGTGCGACGCTGGATGCTCAGGGCAACGTATCTGGTTTTGTCGGGTCGGTCGACGACGTCACGCAGCGCAAGGCGCAGGAGCGGGCACTGCAGGTGCTGGGTAGCGAGTTGGCGCGCCAACATGAGCAGTTGCGGGTGACGCTGCAGTCCATCGCCGACGCTGTGATCACGACAGATGCCAGCGGCTGTGTGGTCTGGCTCAACCCGGTGGCTGAACGCATGACGGGCTGGCCCACGGCAGAAGCCAAGGGCCGCCCATTGGCGCAGGTGTTTCACATCGTCAACGAAGAAACCCGCTTGCCGGCAGAGAACCCGGTGGCGACCTGCTTGGCGCAGGACAAGGTTGCGGGGCTGGCCAGCCACACGCTGCTGATCTCGCGCGACGGCTGCGAATACGGCATCGAGGACTCGGCCGCCCCGATGCGCAGCGAGCAGGGCGACATACTTGGCGTGGTCGTGGTGTTCCATGATGTGACCGAGCAGCGCCGCCTGAGCGGTGAGATGAGTTACCGCGCCACGCACGATGCACTGACCGGGCTGGTGAACCGGGCCGAGTTCGAGGTGCGGCTGCGTCGTGCCCTGAACAAGGCCCATGAGGATCGGAGCGAACACGCCCTGATGTACATCGACCTGGACCAGTTCAAGCTGGTCAACGACGCCTGCGGGCATTCGGTGGGTGACCAGTTGCTGCAGCAGGTGGGCAAGTTGTTGCAGGAAACGGTTCGCGCCCGCGACACGCTGGCCAGGCTCGGTGGTGACGAGTTTGCGGTGATCCTGGAGCATTGCACCGCGGCGCGCGCCGCGCGTGTCGGGCAGCAGATTTGCGAGCGCATGGACGATTTCCGCTTCTTGCACGACGGACGCCGCTTTCGTATCGGCACCAGCATTGGTCTGGTGCCGGTGGACAACCGCTGGGGTACAACCGCTGCCATCCTGCAGGCGGCAGACACTTCGTGTTATGCCGCCAAGGAAGCGGGCCGCAACCGTGTCCATGCATGGTTTGACACCGATACGGCGATGCGCGCCCGCCACGGCGAGATGCAGTGGGCGTCGCGGCTGGAGCAGGCCCTCGATGAGGGCCGTTTCCGTTTGTTTGCCCAGCGTATCCAGGCCTTGACCAGCCGCGGCGACGCCCTGCATGCCGAGGTGTTGTTACGCATGGTCGATACCGATGGCGCCGAAGTGTTGCCGGGCGCCTTTTTGCCGGCGGCCGAGCGCTTTCACCTTGCCTCTCGTATTGACCGCTGGGTGCTGCGGCAGTCCATCGCGCATCTGAAAGGCGTTGACGACCTGGCGATTGTTGGCACCCTGTGTATCAACCTGTCAGGCCAGTCGATTGGCGACCGCGCTTTTCACCGCCAGGCGATCGAGGTGCTGGCGCTGGCCGGGCCGGACATCTGCCAACGCCTGTGCCTGGAGATCACCGAGACCTCCGCCATCACCAACATGGCGGACGCGAGCCTGTTCATTGAAGAGGTGCACAAGCTTGGCATACGTGTCGCGCTTGATGATTTCGGTGCCGGCGCGTCGTCGTTCGGGTATCTCAAGTCGCTCAAGGTCGATCTGATCAAGATCGATGGCCAGTTCATCCGTGACCTGCTCGATGACCCGCTGGACGATGCTGCAGTGCGCTGTTTTGTGGATGTGGCGCGCGTTATCGGCGTGAAAACAGTGGCCGAGTTTGTAGATCGGCCTGCGGTGCTGGAGCGGGTGCGCGAACTCGGCATCGATTTTGCGCAGGGGTTTCTGTTGCACCGACCGCAGCTGCTGAGCGAAGTTCTGCCCTCGACATCGGACTTCGTGGTGTCGACCACCGTGCCGCTGTAGTCCGCTCTCAGCGGTACAACAGAGGCACCATCAACCTGTCAGCCCGGGCGCCCTGCCGCCCGTAATTCCTGGCCAATGCGCCGGATTTCAGCTTCGCCAATCGCCAGGGTGCTGTGGCTGGTATGCACCGAGTAACTGCCGCTCACCAGCTCGTGCGGGTGCCTTACTGCAGAGCCCAGCACAAAACCACAACCGTGGGCCGAATGACAGTCGATTGCGCCGTTGCCGGGCGCAAAAACGGCCAGTTCACCAGAACCGATATTCCCAGGCGACTGGAGCGCACCCGCATGCACCGCCATCCAGGCGACTTCATGCCCCGGCGGCGGCTGGTAATGCCAGTGTTCGCCGGCCGCCAGCGTCACGGACAGGTAATTGATGGAGGCCGGATGGCTGACGCGGCTGCGCGCGCCGCCCAATTGCCCGAGCAGCACCTTGGCCGGGCCTTCCTGTTCGATCTCTGCCGGGGCCACATACTGGCTTAGCGGCACGGCATTTTCCAGCTCGGGGGGCATCGCCAGCCAAAGCTGGAAACCGCGGTTGTGTTGCCCCGGCAGTGGTGCGCCGCTGTGCCACACGCCGCCGCCCGCCATCATCCATTCGATGCCGCCCTGGGGCAACACGCCAGACTTGCCCGTGCTGTCTTCGTAACGGGTCGCACCTTGCAGCAGTACGGTCAGCGTGGCGATGCCGGAATGGGGATGCATGCCGAAGCCGCCAAAGGCGTCGGCGGGTGCATCGAACAGGTCGAGAAAAATGAAGGGTTTGATCAATTGCCCGAGGTCGGACGGGCTGACTAGGCGTGTGATGGGCCCGTGCGCCTTGCCGCGGGTCTGGACGGCAATCGGGCGCTCCACCTTGGTTGCGGGCATGCTGCTGGTAGCGGGCATGGTCTTTCTCCTGGTTGCGGCAGGGGTCAAGATGCCCCCGAGGAGGGATAGTAGCCCAGGCAGCAGTAAGAATGGTGTGCCGATCACGACAAACCGGCATGCGGCTTTGAATGGCCGGTTCATCAGGAGATCCACCATGGTCTTGAATTTTCTCTCCCGTGCCGCCAAGGCCACAGCCTTTGCCGCGATAACCACCGGGTGCTTCGCCGCACAGGCACAGACTGGCGCGGCGAAACCCGTCATGCCGCCCGGCCAGACCGCGAAGGCGGTGTTTGCCGGCGGTTGTTTCTGGTGTGTGGAGTCGGATTTCGACAAGCTCACCGGGGTGTTGTCCACCACCTCCGGTTACATCGGCGGCCGCACGGCCAAGCCAAGCTACGAACAGGTGTCGGCCAACACCACCGGCCATGCCGAGGCGGTGGAGGTGGTGTTTGACCCGTCCAAGGTCAGTTACCAGCAGTTGGTGCAGCACTTCTGGCGCACCATCGACCCGACCACCAAAGACCGGCAGTTTTGCGACTCTGGCTCACCGTACCGCAGCGCCATATTTGCGCAGGATGCCGAGCAGTTGCGGGTGGCGACTGCGTCACGGGCGGCGCTGGAGAAGTCCAAACCGTTCAAGGAGCCCATCGTCACCGAGGTGGTGATGGCCACCACCTTCTACCCGGCCGAAGACTACCACCAGGACTACTACCTGAAAAATCCGGTGCGTTACAAGCTGTACCGCAGCAACTGCGGTCGCGATGCGCGCCTCAAGCAGTTATGGGGCGACGCTGCGACGCATTGAACCCGCTGCGCCAGAAGCACCCAGCAATGCATCGATCTGGCTGTCTTTTTCGCGCCAGAGTTGCTGTACCCAGGACTGAAACGCGGCGCGGGTTTCTGCGCTGGCCGCGTAGTCGGCCCGGGCCAGTTCTACCGGTATGGGTAGCAGCCGCGCACGCACCACCACATGGCGCATGCGGCCCTGCAGGAAATACCAGAAAGTGGGCACACCATCGGGATAAACGATGGTGACATCGAGGATGGCCTGGAATTTGTCGCCCATCGCGTTGAGCGCCAGCGCCAGGCCACCGGCCTTGGGTTTGAGCAGATGCCGATAGGGTGACTGCTGGCGTGCGTGTTTGGCCGTCGTGAACCGCGTTCCCTCCAGGAAGTTCATCACACTGGTTGGCACCAGCGAGAACTTTTCACATGCCTTGCGCGTGGTTTCCTGGTCCTTGCCACGCATCTCGGGGTGCTTTTTCAGAAACTCCTCGCTGTGGCGGCGCATGAACGGAAAGTCCAGCGCCCACCAGGCCAGGCCCATCACCGGCACCCAGATCAGTTGCTGCTTCAGAAAAAACTTGAGCAGCGGAATGCGCCGGTTCAGCAGGTGCTGCAACACCAGGATGTCCACCCACGACTGGTGATTGCAGTTCACCATGGTCCAGCTGTGGTAGTCCAGGCCGTCCAGCCCTTGTACATCCCATTGGGTGCGCTGGGTCAACGCCATCCAGGCGCTGTTGCAGGCGATCCAGGCCTCGGCGACAAACAACAGCGCCGGCGCGATGAAGCGCCGGAATGCGGGTATGGGCACCAGCAGCTTGAGCAGAGCCAGCGACAACAACAACGGCACCCAGAACAGGACGTTGAGCACCATCAGCAGCGAAGCGATGGCGCCCACCAGCACGGCCGGCAGGAAGTTCAGCATGTCAGGGACTTTCGTTCGATGGGCGCACTGTAGCAGCCCCCAAACTCCGGCAGCGTGTGTAGTGCGAACGGGGCGAGGGGCGCGGCCTGACACTGGTCAAATCCTGCAAGGACGGCCCAAACGGGTGATGCCGATACTTTGGCGATACTTTGGCATGCGCGGCGCATACACTCAAGGCCAGTGCCGCCCATGTGGGCGCGGTCGAACTGGCGGGCTGGTACCGTCACACTGCGATGCTGGCGCGTGAAGGAAAATTGTCTGATGCCATTGAGCTGCTTGAATCGACCCGCCGTGCGCTTGATGGCGCAACCGTCCATCTGCAGCGACTGCTGCGTGAGATGACATGACCAAACAGGTCGCAAGGATCTTGGTTGTCGACGACGATGCCGGCGCACGTGCCTTGATGGGTGCAGCGCTGCGCGAATCGGACTTTGAGGTCAGCCTGGCCAGCGGTGGTCCGGATGCCCTGCAGCAGTTTCGGGCCGAAGCGTTCGACATGGTGATGCTGGACGTCGAGATGCCCGACCTCAGCGGTTTCGAGGTCTGCGCCGCCCTGCGTGCCGAAGCCGGACCGTTGTTCCCGATCATGATGGTGACCGGCATGGACGATGTGGCGTCGGTTGAGCGCGCCTACCAGAGTGGCGCGACCGACTTCATAGCAAAACCGATCAACTTGGCCTTGATTGGCCATCGTGTCAAGTACCTGTTGCGAGGGCACCGGGTCTTGCTGGAGCTGGGGGCCGCGGACGCTCGCAACGCCGCCATACTGCAGGCGATTCCAGACCTGCTGTTTGAGATGGATCTGCAAGGTCGCCACCTGGAATGCCACTCACCGCACTCCGAGCTGCTCGCCGTGCCGGTGGAGCAGTTGATCGGGAAGACGCTGTTCGAGGTCATGCCGCCGCTGGCCGCACAGACCTGCATGGAGGCCCTGCAGGTGGCGCACGAGACGGGTATTTCCTCAGGCAAGCAGTTCCAGCTGCAGTTGCCGCACGGCGTATTCTGGTTTGAATTGTCGGTGTCGCGCAAACGGTCGCCGGATCCTAAAAATCCGCTTTTCATCGTTTTGTCGCGCGATATCACCGAACGCAAGGCGGCGGAACAGAAAATCCTCAAATTGGCGTTTTTTGACAGCTTGACGCGTTTGCCCAACCGGCAATCATTTCTGGAACGGGTTGATCGGGAAATAAAACGTGCCTGGCACAGCGGCAACAAGATCGGTGTGTTGTTCATGGATCTGGACGGATTCAAGAACATCAATGACAGCCTCGGCCATGCCATTGGCGACCAGATACTGCAACGCGCGGCGAACCGGCTGCGTCGTGGCGTGCGACCCGCCGATCTGGTCTCGCGTCCAGCCGAACTCGAGTCGCGCGGCG
Organism: Betaproteobacteria bacterium; assembly: GCA_031416215.1. GTDB lineage: Bacteria > Pseudomonadota > Gammaproteobacteria > Burkholderiales > Burkholderiaceae_C > CAISIP01. The sequence goes on along the minus strand of JANOTG010000210.1, from coordinate 6,038 downwards.
CGGAGGCTGGCGCCGAGGTGGAGTTTGCGCGGCTCGGTGGCGATGAATTCACGGCCCTGATCATCGACCTCAAGGGACCGGAGGACGCGCTGGTGGTGGCACGCCGTATTCTTGAGCTGATGCGTCGGCCGTATCTGCTCGACGGTCGTGACCTGTTGTTGACAGCCAGCATCGGCATTGCCATCTACCCCGAAGACGGCGAAGACGGCGCGACGCTGCTGAAACATGCGGATACCGCCATGTACCACGCCAAGGACTCCGGGCGCGACAACTGCCAGTTTTACAGTTCCGTGCTGACCGAGTTGGCGGTCCGGCGCATGGATATCGAGAGTGATTTGCGCTCGGCGCTGGAGCGCGATGAGTTCAACTTGCAATACCAGCCGCTGCTTGATGTCAAGTCGGGGTTGGTTCATGCGGTGGAGGCGCTGGTGCGCTGGACGCGACCGGGCCACGGCGTGGTTGCCCCGCTGGAGTTCATCGGTGTTGCCGAGCGCAGCGGCATGATCCTGAACATCGGCCACTGGGTGCTTCGCCAAGCCTGTGCCGACGCAGTGCATTGGCAAAGCGAAGGACGCCCGGTGCGCGTTGCCGTCAATCTGTCCCCGCTCCAATTCAAGGACCCAGAACTCCTCGCTTTGGTCCAGGAAGCGCTTTCGAGCAGTGGCTTGCCGGCCGATTTGCTGGAGCTTGAGGTGACCGAGAGCGCGCTGATGGCGGATACCGAGCTGACACTGGCCACGCTGAATGCGTTTCGCGCCTGCGGCATTCGCATCGCATTGGACGACTTCGGAACCGGTTATTCCTCTTTGAGTTACCTCAAGCGCATGCCCCTCACGACCTTGAAGGTGGATCGCAGTTTTGTCGCTGGCCTGCCGGCCGACAACGAGAACCTGGCGATCGTGCGCGCGATCGTGGCCATGGCCGACAGCCTGGGGCTGACAGTGACGGGTGAGGGCGTTGAAACGCTGGAAGAATCCAATGCACTCGACACTTTGGCCTGTACCAGCCAGCAGGGTTACTACTTCAGCAAGCCGGTCGACGCGGCGCAGATACCGGCATTGCTGCGCCGCCATTGGCCAGCGCGGCCCGCGCTTCCGACCTAGCAGTCTCAGCGTGCGCTCTTGTCCTGGCGCGCGCGGTCCATCTCCTGTACCAGGGCACGCGCTTCGTCACCCTCCGGTATCGGCTGTCCGCTGTCGCGCCACTGCACTGCCGACTTGAAACCGTGCTGCTGCGCATGGCGGCGAAACCACATGCCTTCCGGGTTATGACGCGTGATGCCATCGAACACGGTGGCCATTTGCTGGCTCTGCTCCAGGCCCATCGCCAACATCACCTGATTGACCACCATTTTGTGCATCGCCAGGTGGCTGCGCGGCACCCCGGCAATACGGGCGGCCAGTTGCAGCGTGGTGGATTCGAGTGCCTCCAGGGGAACACAACTGTTGGCCAGACCCCAGTCGAGTGCCGTGCGGCCATCGATCGTATCGCCGGTGAACATGAGTTGCTTGGCGCGGGTCGGGCCGAGCCGGTAGGTCCACATGGCGGTCGTGGGGCAGCCCCAGACCCGAGTCGGCATGTAGCCGATGCGGGCGTCATCGGCCATGACCAGCAGGTCACAACACAGCGCGATATCGCTGCCACCGGCGGCGGCATAACCATGCACCTTGGCGATGGTCGGCTTCGGGCTGCGCCACAGGCTCATGAAGTCTTCGGTATTGCGCTTCATGAAGGCGTAGTCGTCCATCGGATCCCAGGGAAAACGCTCCTGCTGGCACGGGTGGTCGACCTCGCTGCCCCCAAAATGGGTCAGATCGTAGCCGCCGCAAAACCCCTTGCCGGCACCTTCGACCACGATGACATGGACCTGCGGTTCGGCATTCGCCCATTCCACGGCGGCGCGAATCTCGCGCGGTGTGGCGTCGTTGATGGCGTTGAGTTTGTCGGGCCGGTTGAGCAGCAGCCGCGCGATCCGCGGGTTGTCGCTGTCCAGGTCGATGCGCAGTGTGCTGTAGCTTGGCATGTGCCGTCCTTTCGTGATCTGGCGTGGCGGCGCCTACTTCAGGCTGCCCGACAAAAATTGTGCCAGCCGCTCGCTGCTGGGCTGCGACAACACCTGACTGGGCACACCCTGTTCTTCGATCAGTCCCTGGTGCAGGAAGATCAGGTGGTTTGCCACGTCGCGAGCGAAACCCATCTCATGCGTCACCACCACCATGGTGCGGCCTTCCCCCGCCAGGGTGCGCATGACGCGCAGCACCTCGGACACCAATTCCGGGTCCAGTGCGCTGGTCGGCTCGTCGAACAACATGACCTCGGGTTCCATCGCCAGCGAGCGCGCAATCGCCACCCGCTGCTGCTGGCCGCCACTCATGTGCGACGGGAACCGGTCTTCCATGCCCACCAGATCGACCAGCGCCAGGTACTTGCGGGCACGCGAGACGGCTTCGTCACGCGGCACCTTCATCACATGGACCGGGGCTTCGATGATGTTCTGCAACACCGTGAGATGGGCCCACAGATTGAAATGCTGAAACACCATGGCCAGCTTGGTGCGCAGGTTTTGCAGCTGCTTGTTGTCAGCCGCCTGCAGTTCACCGTCCCGGTTTACTTGCAGTCGCAGCTCTTCTCCTGCCACCACGATACGCCCCTGGTTCGGCTTTTCCAGCAGGTTGATGCAGCGTAAAAACGTGCTTTTGCCAGAGCCCGAACTGCCGATGATGCTGATCACATCACCCGCATGGGCCTCGAGCGATACGCCGCGCAGCACCTCGTTGGCTCCGAACCGCTTGTGGATGCCAATCGCCTGCAGCTTCAATGGTTTCTCGGTCATGGATCGGCTTGTCCTGTTGCGTATTCGTTACGGGTTTCAGTCGCCCAGCAGCCTGCCGGTGCGAAATGCCACTGCGCCGGCGATGTTGCCCAGGTCGTCGTTGGGCAGGGCGTACCGTTCGTTGGTACGGGCATACAACACGCCAGCCACATCGGCGTGTATGGTGTGTGTGGTGTTGGCAAGGGGGTCCACCACGTCGACCACCGGGTCGCCACGTTGCAGCAACGCGCCCGGGGCGGCATGGAACACCAGGATGCCGGCCGACGCTGCCTTGAGGGTTTGTGCGCCGGCCAGTGGTGTGGCCTGGCAACTGGCAGGCGGCAAGTCGGGTGCTGGCCCGCCAATGACCCCCGCATGTTGCAGAAAGCCGAACAGGGCGCGTGCATCCGCCAGCGCCAGCGCATGACTGACGTCGGTTTCGCCGCGCAATTCCACCGTCGCGCTGGCGCAGGCTTGTGGCAGCGGCGGACGTGTTGCCGCTGGTCCTTCTGCCGCAGCGAAGCGGCTGGCGAGTTGCCACCACAGGCCGGACAGACACTCGTCAAACGACGAGGCGCCCGTGTCGGATGCCAACAGCACGGCCCTTGCCTGCAGTAACCGGGCCAGCGGCTCGATCTGAGGCCAGCAGGCGGTTTCGGTGTAGACGTGCAACACAGCCTCGCAATCGCAATGCAGGTCCAGCACCAGGTCGGCATCGTGCGCCAGGTCCACCAGGGTCTTGCGCAGACTTTGTAATGGGGTCGTGGCGGGCAACTGCCGCAGGTGGCTGATCACCGCATGGCGCACCAGGGAAACGTTGGCAACCGCGTCGGGCCCCAGGGCACCATGGACCTGCTGGAACACCGCAGACGCCAGGTCCGGGTAGTGGCGATTGAAGTTCTCGGACGAATCGAGCTCAAAACGCCCGAGGCTGGTATGGTCTACCCGTTGCCCCAGCCCGATCGGGTTGGCCACCGGCACCAGCACCACCTCGCCCACCAGATCACCCGCGTCTTCGGCCTGCTGCAGCAAGCCTCGCAGGTGGTGGGCCGCCAGCATGCCGGGCAGTTCACCCGCGTGCAGGCTGGCCTGCAGGTAGGCCTTCGGGCGTGCGCCCGGGGTGCCGAAATGCAGGCTGGTCAGTGTGCTGGTCTGGCCCAGGCTGCTGCCGGCAAGTGGATGGTCGATTCGTCGCATGGGTGGGTGCTTCAGGCGGTACGGGCAGCGAGGTGCGCCAGGAAATGGCGCTCTGCCAGCTTGAACAGGCCGATCAGGCAGAAGGTGCAGACCAGGTAGATCGCGGCCGCAAACAGGTACGCCTCAAAGGGAAGATAGAAGTCGGAATAGATGCGGCTTGCCGCCGCCGTGACATCCAGCATGGCAGGCACGGCGCTGGCCAGGCTGGTGCTGTGCAGCATCATCACCACCTCGTTGCTGTAGGCGGGCAGGGTACGGCGCATGGCACTCGGCAGCACGATGCGCAGCATGACCTGCCAGCGGCTCATGCCGAAAGCCTGCGCCGATTCAATCTCGCCGGCATGTGTCTCGCGTATGGCACCCGCCAGCATCTCGGCCGTGTAGCCGGCGGTGTTGAGGCTGAACGCCAGCAGGGCGCAGAAAAACGGCTCCTTGAAATGGGTCCAGGGCCATGTCGTATCCCAGCGCGCCTGAATCCATTCGAGTTGGCCGAGTCCGTAATAAATCAGGTAGACCTGGATCAGCAGCGGCGTGCCACGAATGACGAAGGTATAGGCACCGACGATGCGTTGCAGCCACAGATTCGGGCCGGTCAGTGCCAGGGCAAACAGCAAGGCCAGCATGCCTCCCACCGCGAGAGACGACGCCAGCAATCCGAGCGTGGTGAGGATGCCCTCGCCGTACATGGCCAGGCTCTCCGGCCGAAAGATGACCTCCCAGTTCACAGGCTGCCCCGCTTGGCGCCGAGGCTGTAGCGTGCATGCAGCCGACGCAACACCGCGAGCGAGGCCCAGGTGTAGAGCAGGAACAAGGTGGCGGTGAACAGGAAAAAGGCAAATGGCGACCGCGTGGCGGCGCTGGCCTGCTTCGCCAGGTAGGTCATCTCCTGCAGGCCGATCAGACTCACCAGTGCGGTCGCCTTGATCAGCACCAGCCAGTTGTTGGTGAAGCCGGGAAGCGCGTACCGCACCATCTGCGGCGCGGTGATGCGCAGGAAAATCTGCACCGGGCCCATGCCAAACGCGGCGGCAGCTTCAAACTGTCCTTTCGGTATCGCCAGGATGGCGCCGCGGAAGGTTTCCGTCATGTAGGCGCCATAAATGAAACCGAGGGTCAGCACACCGGCCGTGAAGGGGTTGATGTCCAGAGTGGCGCCGGTGCCCGAGTATGCCAGCAGGGCATTGATGCCGATCGAGCCGCCATAAAACACCAGCAGCATGAGCACCAGTTCTGGAATGCCGCGGATGATGGTGGTGTAGACCGTGGCCAGCGTGACCACGGCGGGCCGGCCCGACAGCTTGGCCGCTGCCCCCAACAAGCCCAACAACACCGAGACCACCAGTGCGGCCAACGACACGCCCACAGTCAGCACAGCGCCGTACAGGATGGACCAGTAGTAGGCGCTCAACGCCGTCCCTTCAACCGGCCATGGCCGGGCTGCAGCATGTTCTGACTGCTGTTCGGGCCAGCATGCTGCACACCGGCGTCACTTGCCGTAGACGTCGATCTTGAAGTATTTGTCGTTGATCTTCTTGTAGCTGCCGCTGGCGCGGATGGCCTTGATTGCGCCATTGAGTTCGGTCTTGAGTGCTGCCTCTCCTTTGCGAATGGCGAAACCAGCACCAGTGCCGAAATACTTGGGGATGAACAACTCGGGGCCGACAAGACCGTAGTCCTTGCCTTCAGGCTTGCTCAGGAAACCACCCTGCACCTCGAGAACGTCGGCCACGGTGCCGTCCAGGCGACCGGCCTTGATGTCGAGGTAGACCTGGTCCTGCGCCTCATACGGCGTGACGATGACACCGGCCTTCTTCAGCTCGCCGTTGGCATATTTTTCCTGCGTGCTGCCCTTGAGCACGCCGATCTTCTTGCCCTTGAGTGACGCGGCGTCGGTGAACTTGATGCTGTTCTTGACGACGATCTTGCTCGGCGTGTTGTAGTACTTGTCGGTGAAATCCACCACCTTGAGCCGGTCTTCGGTGATCGACATGGAGCTGATGATGACATCGTATTTCTTCGCCTGCAGGCC
>JANOTG010000209.1:0-23272 GCA_031416215.1 Betaproteobacteria bacterium | reverse complement strand
GCCTTGCACACCCGGGCGCACGGCCAGCAAGGCGCCCGCAAGTGGCTCGGCCGCAAGGGCCTCGGGCTGCAGGCGCTGGGTTGCGCTGGTGACGAACAGCGTGTCCAGGTTCGGGCCACCGAACGAGCATGAAGTAGGTTGCGATACCGGCAGGCGGATCAGGCGGTCCAGCTTGCCCTGCGGCGTGAAGCGCGCAATGCAGCCCGCGCCGAAACGCGTGTTCCAGATGCAGCCTTCGGCATCCACGGTGTTGCCATCGGGCTTGCCGGGCGCCGCGTCGGCACCGACCAGCAGGCTCCAGGGGCCGGGCATGCCGACGCCGGTGTCGTATGCGGCGCTTTCGATGCAGCCCGTCGACGTGTCGACGAAGACCATGCGCCGGCCGTCGGGCGAGAAGCCGATGCCGTTGGGGATGCTGACCGCGCTGCGCACCTTGCGCGTTTCAAGGTCGGCGGCAACACGGTACAGCCCGCCGGTGGGATGTTTGCCGAAGTCCCACATGCTGCCGCACCAAAGTCGGCCCTGGCGGTCGCACTTGGCTTCGTTCAGGCGGTGTTCGGGGTGGCCAGTTTCCAGCGTGGCCAGCGGCGCCAGAGTGCCGGTAAGCGGGTCGAGCAATCGGATACCGGCGCGCAGCGCCACCACCACCCCGGCGCCGGTCGTGGGCACCACGGCACCACACAGTTCGGGCATGGTCCAGACATCGATGGCGCCGGTGGCGCAATTCCAACGCTTGACCTGTTGCGCACGAATGTCGATCCACCACAGCATCTGCGTGCGACCGCACCAGGACGCGCTTTCGCCCAGGACCTGCCCGTGCGGCGCGATGACTTCGAAAGGCAGTGATTGCATTTCCATCATGGACTCCAGCTGCGCACCGGGCGCTCGGCATGCCGGTGCAAGACAGCCTCGTCGAGTGCGACGCCGAGGCCGCTTCCCGCAGGCAGCACGGTCTGCCCGCCCAGCACGGGCCCAAAAGGCGCGTGCACCAAAACATCGAACAGTGGGCTCTCGTCGAATTGCAGCTCCAGCATAGCGAAGGCATCCAGCGCGGCCGAAACCTGCAGGCTGGCAGCATGGCAGATCGGACCACTCGGGTTGTGCGGGGAGACCTGGACGCCAAGCGACACGCAGCCGGCGCTGATGGCCTGCATCTGGTGGATACCGCCGGCATATTTCATGTCGGGCATTACCACGTCGTAGGCGCCGCCCTCGCAATACGGGCGGAAGCTATCCCAGCCGATGCCCATCTCCAACCCCGCCTGTAACATGCCCAGCGCGTTGGCCTGCTGGCGCAGCCCGGCCAGCGCAGGGATGTTGTCCGGCACCTCGGGCAGCGGACATTCGATCCAGTACACACCCAGGCGCGCCGCCGCCTCATTGAGCTGGCGCGCCGTGGCTTCGTCGAAACGCCAGTGGCAGTCGACCATGACGCGCGCATCGGACCCCACAGCTTCGCGCACGGCTGCCACGCGTTCCAGTCCGGTACGCATCGCTTGCGGCCCCTGGCCTTGCGAACACACGGCTGTGCTGACCTCGTCGAAGGGGGCCAGCTTGAAGGCCACGTGGCCGGCCGCCATGGCCGCGCAGGCGCTGGCAGCGAACCCGTCGGGTGTGCGTAGCGCAGTGCGCCGGTTGATGTTGGCGTATACCGGCACCTGGTTGCGCCGCGCGCCCAATACGTGCGCCAGCGACTGACCGTCACGCTGCGCATGCAAGCTCCACAGCGCTTGGTCCAGCGCACTCACGATGCTGGCTTCCCAGATGTCGGCTGGCGCGTGCTGCACGGCGAAACCACTGGGCGACTCGGGTGTGGCATCACGCAGCGCCAAAGGCACGAGCCGTTCTGCTGCCGCCAGCAGTGCGTCTTCCTGGTCCGTGAGGGTGGCTTCCCCTTCGCCCACCAGGCCGTCACGTGTGTGCAGACGGATGAAAGTCCAGCAGGTTTTGTGGGTGATGCGCACCATGTGCAGGCTAGCGGCGCGCAGGGCGAAGGCTTTCACCGGTGCTCCTTCAGGCGCGTCTTCGCAGCGGTCGGACCACTGGTGCGGCCTGTGCCCGGATGCGTGCCAGCAGCGCGAGCTTGGCCTTGGTGGCGTGGGCGCCCATGATCACCGCTGCTGCTTCCTGGTCATGTTGCTTTTGGAGGAGTGCCGAGGGCGCATGGACAGGTTCGCAAGGGCAGAAACGGACTAACAGTTCTTTCAACTTCGGTCACCAAAGCATCTCGTTGAGTTTGGCAAGGCGTGGCACTTCCGTTTCTGGAAGAGGCAACATCTCCTCATTCCATTGAAGCCACATTTCTCTCAGTTCGCTCAGAAGATCAGGTCGCTCTTCATTGAAGTTCGCTCTTTCGCGCCAATCAAATGAAAGGTCAAACAAAAATTCTTGATCGGCAACCTTCAAATACTTCCAATCTCCTCTCCGCACCGCACGCTGGTATCGGTCGCGCATACGCCAAAACAGTGTTCGGTCGCCGATTGGCATCCCCCCGTCAAGAAAAGGCATCAAGTCCTTTCCATCCAGCGGATGGCTATGGGAGGGCTCGACCCCTGCACAGGACAGGCACGTCGCGGTCAGATCCATCCCGATGGTCACTTGGTCGGTCACGCCCTCGCGAACGCGGCCCGGCCAGGATACGATCTGGGGCACCCGGATACCCCCTTCGAGCAGGTCGACTTTTCGACCGACAAACGGCCAGTTCTTCGAATAGCGCTCACCACCGTTGTCGCTCGTGAACACGACGAGGGTGTTGTCGCGGATTCCCGCATCATGCAGCGCCCTGGTCACCCGGCCGATTCCGGAATCCATGATCTGAACCATCTCGGCATAGATCCGGGGGGACCCTCCGTCCATGATTTTCGAGCTTGGTCCCGCTTCCCGAATGCGGGCCGCCTGCTCGTTGAAAGGAGAAGACCAAGGCAAGTGCGGAGCGGTGTAATGCAGGCTGAGAAAGAACGGTGGAGACTCGGCTTTGCGATCCTTGATGTAGTCGACAGCCCGCTGGGAGAGGATATCTGTTGTATAGCCGGGAATGTCGACTATCTGCTCGCCATCATAGAAGTCCGTCGCGCCGGTGTCGCCAATCCGGGTGTAGTACCCGGTATACCCACCCATGACTCCGTAGAAGGTGTCATAGCCGCTCTTCTGCGGGCCGAACTTCGGCAGTATTCCCAGATGCCACTTGCCGATCAAAGCAGTGTCGTAGCCTTGCGTCTTCAGCAAAGATGGCAACGTCGGATGGTCCTCGGGGAGACCGAGTCCCCGCCCACTGTGCGCCGGTCTGAGTGGCTCAACCAGTCCGAGGTCGAAGCGGTACTGGTAGCGGCCGGTAATGAGCGCGACACGGGTATTGGTGCAGAGCGCCGAGTTCGCGTACGCTTGCCGGAAGCGCATGCCGTCGACGGCCAGTTGATCGAGTTGGGGGGTGGCGTAGTCGGTCTGGCCGTAGCACGACAGGTCCGCGTACCCAAGGTCATCTGCAACGATGAAAACGATGTTTGGATGCGTCATTGAATGCTCGCTGCAGTAGACCTGGCTACTCGGCCTTGATGCCTTTTTCGCGGATCACCCTGGACCAGAGTGCTGTTGCCTGCGCGATCCAGTTCCGCGCCCTGGAACCATCCATGTCAGCCTGGGGCAACCACCCCGCCGCAACAATGCGATCCTTCACCCCGGGATTTGCAAGTGCGTTTGCGACCGACTGGTCGATCTTCGCCACCGTGTCTGCAGGTGTCGCCGAGGGCAGCATGACGAACAGCCCCGTCTCTGCTTCCAAATTGGGAAACCCGGCCTCTACCGTAGTCGGTACGTTCGGCAACTGGGCTGATCGCGTCGCGGCGGCGATAGCGATCGGGGTAACCTTTCCTGCCTTGACGTGTTCAAGGGCCACAGGCACTGCAGCAAAGCTAGCTTGGACACGCCCTGCAATCACGTCGATCATTGCCAGGTTGCCACCCCTGTAAGGCACATGCACGAGCTTGGCGGCGGTGGCGCTGCCAAGCAATTCCATTGAGAGGTGTGCGGGGGAGCCGTACCCGGCAGAACCGTACGTTACTTCGTTTTGCCTCGCATAGACCACAAACTCTTTCATGGTCTTCACTGGAAGGCCGGGATAGACGAACAGCAGCGGTTGCTGCAACGCAAGGCCGCGGACCACGATGAGATCCTTGTCCGGCGAGAACAAGCGGTCCTTTGGATAGAGCGACGGGTTCACAGTCATCAGCGCATCGCCACCAATCAGCCAAGTCTTTCCATCGGCCTTTGCCTGCGCTGCAGCCTTGGACCCGATAAGTCCGTTCGAGCCCGGGCGGTTGTCGATGACGAAGAGCTCGCCAGTCTGCTCGGTGATCTTCTGCGAAAGTATTCTCGCCATGATGTCAACGACGCCGCCAGCAGGGTAAGGCACGATGATCGTGGTTGCGGACTGCGCCCAAGCCAGAGCGGAAAGGCCAGTCAGCAACGCACCTAGTAGATGGGACCGAAATCGCGTAAAGGTCATTTGAGATGCTCCAATGTCTTTCGTAATGAATCAATGCTGGTTCTGGCCGATGAGTTGGCTTCGCTTTTATGGACCCGCCCGGCGCGACACTGCAGACGCAGAAACGACCCGCAGGTCTCGTGCGTGATGCGCACCATGGGCAGGCTGGCGAAATGCAGGGCAAAGGCGTGCATCAGGCGCGTTTCCGAAGGGATTGCTGCAAAACAGTGGTCTGTGCCTGGACGCGCGCCATCAGCGCGAGCTTGGCCTTGGTGGTGTGGGCGCCCATGATCACGGCGGCTGCTTCCTGGTCATGCGCGGCCAGCGCGCTGATCAAGTGCCGGTGATCGTTGGCCACTCCGGTGAACCGGTCATGGCCGTAGCCGTAGTGGCGCCATAGCGCCGCCAGCAGGGTCCAGTGCTTGTCGATGATAGGCAAGGCGTCCGAGTTCGACGCGCGGCGGTTGATGGCCTGGTGGAACCGGTGGTTTTCGGCCACCACACTCGCATAGTCGCCGGTGGCGATGTGCTGCTCCAGCGTGTCCTGGATGGCGAGCAAGGTCTCGATGTCGCGCGGCGTGCAGCGCATGGCCGCGCGGCGCGCCATCATCACCTCCAGCGCGGTGCGGATCTCGAACAGGTTCTCGAGGAAGTCGTTATCGATGCTGCGCACCCGCGCACCGCGGTTGGGCTCGATCTGGACCAAGCCCTCACCTTGCAGTTCGCGCAGCGCCTCCCGGACCGGCATATGGCTCACCCCATACCGGCTGGCGAGGGCGTCCATGGTGATGCGTTCGCCAAAACGCAGCGCGCCGCTGACAATATCGTCACGGATGCGCAGGCGGATGTCGAGCTTACTGGTGGTCACGTTCAAATCAATAGTTGATCAAATGTATCGACAAATTCGCTGATATTACTCAGTAATAACCCCTATTTGATCAAGTTTTCTGCTAGCATTCATTTTTCCCCGCATCAGGAAGTTGGAGCAGGTTGAGGCCCGGCACCCTATGATCATGTGCCGGTTGACCTCTTCACCTTCTTCATCCAGCAATACCACTTGATCGGCCTCGGCGGCGTACGTACGTACCCGCGGCAGCACGTGACAAAAGGGAGCTCGACATGAAAAGAATCGCTTTCATCGGTCTTGGCGCAATGGGCAAGCCGATCGCCGAACGGCTGCTGCAAGGCGGTTACGACCTGACGGTGTTCGACGTCAATCGGGTTTCCATGGCTCCGCTGATTGCTGCGGGGGCGCGCGAAGCGGCTTCGCCCAAGGCAGCGGCAGCATATGCGGAAGCGGTTTTCACCATGGTGCCCGACGCACCGGACGCTGAAGAAGTGGCACTGGGTGCGGACGGTGTGCTGCACGGAATCAGTGCCGGGGCCTACTACGTCGACATGAGCACCATCGATCCGATCACGACGCGGCGGGTCGGTGCACGGCTGGCCGAAGCAGGCGCGAAAGTGATCGATTGTCCAGTTGGTCGTACAACAAAACATGCTCGCGAAGGCAAGCTCGTGCTCATGATTGGCGGCAATGCAGCTGACATAGACGCCATGATGCCGGTCTTCCACCTGCTCGGCGACACCTTCATCCGCTGCGGCCCATTGGGCAATGGCACGGCGACGAAATGCGTCAACAACTATGTGGCAATGGCCTGCAATGCAATCTCGGCAGAAGCATTCGTGATCGGAAAGAAGGCAGGACTGACGCCCGAACACATGCTGGAGGTTTTCGGCGCGACCATGGCGTCAAACGCACAGGCGCTTCAGGTCTTCCCGCAATTTGCGCTTGCCGGCAATACCGAGCCAGGCTTCATGATCGCACTGGGTCACAAGGACCTTCGCCTCGCCATCGGGCTCGCGCATAGTTACGACTGCGCGGTACCTGTCGGCCAGGCAACCATGGACATCATGGCGAAGGCGGTCGAAGCCGGCATGGGCCGCAAGGACTGCTCCAGCCTGCTGCTCATGCATGAGAAGGCCGCGGGTACCGTGGTGCGGTTAACAGCTGCCGCCGGGTGAACCCGCCGTCATAGATCATGCGACGCGAACGCGCGTGAAAGATCCAGAAGATGAAAAAGTCCGTAGTGATCACCGGCGGCAATCGTGGCATAGGCGCCGCAACGGCGATTCTTGCTGCCCGCAGTGGCTGGGACGTCTGCATCAGTTACAACCGCCATGGTGCGGAAGCCGATGACATTGTCCGCCGCATCGGCGAGGCCGGCGGCAAGGCCATTGCGGTGCAGGCCGACATGGCGTGCGAAGACGCCATCGTGGCGATGTTCGCGCGTTGCGACGCGGAGCTCGCACCACTGGGCGGCCTTGTGAACAATGCAGGATTTCTGGGCGGCGAAAGCCATATCGAGGATTTCGACGCGCACGACATGCGCAAACTTTGGGATGTCAATGTCGTCGCTTATTTCATTTGCGCGCGTGAGGCCGTTCGGCGCATGTCGCGCGAACGCGGCGGCGCTGGCGGAGCGATCGTCAACGTAGCCTCGATGTCGGCGGACAGTGGCGGCATTGGTCCGCGTGCGCATTACGCGACCACCAACGGGGCGAGGCGAACCTTTACTTTTGCGCTTGCCAAACAAGTAGGTCGACTGGGCATTCGGGTCAATGGCGTCATGCCGGGCGTCATCGACACGAACTTCAACGATGATTTCGACAATGAAGGCCGCAACGCAAGGCTCAGGGCACTGGTTCCACTGGGGCGTGTGGGCGCCGGCGCGGATGTCGGGGAAGTAATCGTCTGGCTTCTCTCCGAAGGTGCCGTGTATGTCAGCGGCGCGGTTGTCCCAGTGAATGGCGGAATGTTCTAGAGCGGCGTATCCGCTCTCCGCACCGATTGAATAGGTGCTGCTACGTGCTGCGGCTAGAAGCACACACCCTGGAGGCCGGCCGGGTGGAGCTGCCGGTTGAACAAGGTTTTTCGTCTCAAGCAAAGCTGTCAACCAGGAATTCTTGACCTCCTGCGCGCGATGATCCAACCAGCGCGGCGAGCGTTTCAACGGCGCGGGCGCCGATCTCGGCACTGCTCTCGTTGACACCCGTGCCGAGTGCGAGATCGACCAGCGCATTGGCAGGGCCTTCACAACTGTATTTCCAGGAACCAGGGGGAACTTCGACGGCTTCCGACACCCCACCGGGCAACTTGAGTACCAGTCTCTCGGTCTCGATATCGATCAGCACAGAGCCATGTTGGCCGTAAAAGCGCAGGTCGAGCTCGAACCCGTGCCCCGGCGGGACTCCGCAGCTACCGGAAAGGACACCTGTTGCTCCGTTGCTGAAGCGGGTCAGCGCGGCGTCGTGCAAATCGATGCCGTTTGCAGCGGTGCCCGCGATGGAGCGCACGCTGGCGGCACGGAGATCACTGACCCAGAACAGGATGCCCAGCGCATGGCTCAACTGGCCGAACGCGAAACCGCCGCCATGGCTGGCGCTTTGCCAGGTTTCTGCAAGAGGCTGAATCTTGGTCTGCTTCCAGTTCGGCACGCTGCCATCGCCCGTGAACACCGATCGGGTGAACGATGCCATGTGGCACAACACGTGCTCGATGGTGCCGATGCGTTCGATCAGCCCGCGGGCCTTGGCAAGTTGCGGTTTGTAGTGCCAGCCATAGGAGACGACGAGTTCGCGCCGGGCTCGCCTCGAAGTGTCGACCAATGTCCAGGCCTCGCGCGGGTCGAGGCACATCGGTTTTTCCACCAGAACGTGGCAGCCCTTCTCCAGAAAGGCCTTTGCCTGCTCGAAATGCAGGTGATGGGGTGTCGCGATGATGGCGATATCGATGTCTCGCTCAAGAATGTCCTGCCAGGATTCTGTGGCGAAGGTAAAGCCGAACTCGTTCTTGATCAGTTCGAGTTCAGACGCCCCCTGGCGGCACACACTGTCGAGATTCACCTCGGCCCTCGCCGCCAGAACAGGAATGTGGACGCGGTAGGCAAAATGGCCTGCACCGATGACGGCCGCCTTGATCATCCGGGCTGCAACTGCGATTTGGGCGTTGAATGGATCACGCGCGCTGCCGCTTCATGATTTCATATGCGTCATTGATGACCCGCTTCTATGTCTCGATGATCGGGTCATTGAAGCTGGAAAGAAACTTACCGCGGCCGCTGGAATGGGTGAAAGCTGGTTCGGCGATGATGATAATCGAATGACCTTCGCGGCCCAAAGGGCGAACGCCGGGCCCCGGGTCGGGCATGGTGGATAGGGCTTGCGGAAATTGACCATGAAACTCCGACGTCTGCAACGTAGACATGGATCTGAACAAGGAGTAAGGAATGGGTTCAGTACTCATCTCCACACGCATCGGCGATACCGTCAGGCTCTCCGTTGCACCTGGAAAGCCGCGCGGCTTCGATGCCGGATGGGGGGCGAACATGCGCTCGCAGGAGGCATCTTGACGATACGCCGCGCTTGGACAATGAAGCTCAAACCCGGCGCTGCCGAACAATATCGCGCGATGCATGATGCCATCTGGCCGGAAATGCTTGAACGAATGCGAGCAGGCGGGGTGCACACCTTTTCGATCTACCGTGATGGCCTTACTTTGTTTGCATATCAGGAATTCGAAGCCGGTGACCGGCGTGCCCTTGAGCCTGATGCCACGATGCGGCGATGGTGGCGCAGCCTTGAGCCGCTCATGGAATGTCAACCCGATGGCCAGCCGCTGCGACAGGAACTTGATGAAGTCTTTCACTTCTCTACAGAGCCCAATCACCGAGTGGGAGGCTGATCCGCGGAGCCCGTTCTTATGGTCAGGGCGATTCGAACGAGACACCCTTGTCGATCCACAAACTCAGCAACACGTATGGTTGTCCCCGACACCGCCATCAGGGTCAGCGGAGCGGCCCGGCGACCAACGTCCGTCGCCGGCGGGTTAGCAATTGCCGAGACCATAGAAAGCCGCCGCGGTGTCATGAAACAGCCAGCGCTTTTCCAGCGGCGACCCCCCAGATGCCAAGCGCTTGAATATGTTCCAGCAGGTTCTGTAGGAATACGAGGCCTTGTCCACCGGAAAATTGCTTTCGAACATGCAGCGGCTGGGTCCGAAGAAGTCGATGCAGGTATGGACGCAGGGCCGCATCATTTCGGCCAATCGCTCGGATGTCAACGGCGCGGGATGGTCCCAGAATTCCATTCCGGCCGGACGAATACCCATGCCTCCGAGCTTCACCACGACGTTCTCGCATTCGGCAAGCTGCTTCATGCTGGCGGTCCAGCGCCTCATCACGTCGGTGCGTTGGTGTTGGTACCCTGCGATGCCCAGAGGCGTGCCCATATGATTCAGCGCAATCCGGGTGGAGGGAAACGCCCGGGCCAGGTCGACGAGTTCTGTCAGCTGGGTGTGGAACACAAATGCATCGAACGTCAAACCGCGCGCAGCGAGGGCTGTGAAGCCGTTGCGGAATCCCGGGTCGGACAGCATCCCCGCTGACGCCAGGTTCTCCGGATTCACGGCGTCCGGGTTGGGGTCCCAGGCGCTGATTTGCCGAACGCCCTTGAACCGGCCGCCACCCCGCGCCGCATGCGCATCCAGCAGGCGTGCAAGATCGTCCGCCACCCGCAGGTCGGCGTAGGCTACGATACCGTCGCACACACGCGTGCTGCCATATTGCCCGCTCGCGGCCATGGCAGCGATGCCATTGGCAAACTCCGTTTCGCCGACCGGGCGCAACGCGGATGGCCCGTCCTTGCGGTACATCGCGAGGCACTGCATGTATACGGTCGCCACAATGCGATGGCCGGATTGGACATCAGCGAGAAAATCATCGAACAGATACCGCCACCCAGGACGGTCCCACAGATGGTGGTGGGCGTCGATGATGGGCAGGTCAGGCTCGATGACCGGCTCTTCGAGCAGGCCCAGCCAGTCGGCCCGCACGCGGAAGAACTTGCTGGGCGCGGTCGTCATCGACATGCCTGGTCCCCAAGGTCGACGCCTGATCCGGTCATGAACAAGGCAAGGACCACTCGACTCCGATGTTGCCGCCGGCACCCGGCGGGGCATCAACGACCACCGGCTGGCCAAGCGCCTGCGCCAACAGCGGCGCAGCCATGGCCAGCAACAGGCCGATCAGTCGCACGTATCTGGTGTTCATTCTTGTTTCCGATGTTGCATCGTCACATCGAAGAAGTCGACGCCAGTTTGGCACTCGCCAATCGATTCAGGCTCACGCCCTGCTCAGCGGCTTGAGTCGCCAGGGCCCGGTGCACTTCGGGCGGAATACGAACGCGGAACTCGCCGCTGTAATGCTTTTCAGCGAGGGCCACCGGTACCGCTTCGCCAGATGCAAGCATGTCCTTGACGACCTCGGCGACAAGCTTGCGAATACCCTTCAAGGCTTCCTCTGGGGTCTTGGCCAGCCACGACAAGCTCGGAAACTCGACACACATGCCCAGATGTTCCTTGTCCTCGGCGGACCAGGTGATCCGGTAGGTGTAGTGATCAGTTTGCATTCTTTGAGTCCTCGATTTTTTGAATCGCCAGCAACACCTGCCTGACTTGGTAGGCCATGGCCTTGCCCCTGTCGTTTTGTATGTTGATACGGGGGTCACCAATCCAGGGGGTTTTGAAAATCGCATGACTCGTCCCTCCCTGGCGCGACTTGCCAAAACGGCCTTGAACATAAAGTCGAAGGCATTCTGGAAGGAAGTCAAACAGTGCGTATTCCGGTCATCGTGTCCGCTGATTCCGGTGGATCGTGACCGGTCGCGCAGCGTGCTGAGTTGCAGGCCCGGCGACTGCGGCATGCACGCAGTTGGGCGTCACGCAGAGATCGGGCGAGCCGCTAAGGAGAATATGGTCGTTGTCATGCAAGCGCCTGTTCTTCAGGTTCGACGGACAGCTTCATGCCGACTGCCTTCAACACGGCCAAAATGGTCTTCAGGGTAGGGTTGCCCTTAGCCGAAAGCGCCCGATAGAGCGATTCGCGGCTGATCCCAGCCTGCGACGCCACTGAGCCCAATCCGCCATAGGCCTCAGCCACGGCGCGTAGTGCCAGCAGGGCACCCGCCCGATCATCCGGGTTGTCGATGGATTGCATGGCCGCCTTTAGATACTCGACCGCGAGTTCCCGGTCAGCGCGCAGCTCCGCGACTTCCCGGTCATGGTGGGATACCGCAGCTTTCAAGTTCTTGCTCATGACTGCCTCCGTTTCCAATCTACCCAATACTTTCTTGCCCGCTTGATATCCGCTGTCTGGGACTTCTTGTCGCCGCCACAAAGCAGGATCACAACCTGTTGCCCGTGACGACCCAAGTACACTCGGTAACCGGCTCCCACATGTTCCCGAAGCTCGAAAACGCCTTCGCCCACCGGGTCACAATCGCCAAAATTTCCCGCTTCCAGCCGGCGCAGGCGAACTCGTAGTCTCGCCTGCGCTTGCCTGTCGCGCAAGTTGTTCAGCCACTCGGTAACCGGCTCGGTTGTATCCTCCGCCTGATATCGAAGCACATGGACCATGGATCAATTGTAGCTTTAAATACACACCTCGAAGCTCGATCGGTATATGGCGGCTGGCGTTTTCGGCAACACCGCCGGCCCCACGACCCCGCATCTGGGTCCGCTTCCTTCTTCGGTATGGCGCTATTCTGACGTGTGGCAGATAGACCGGAAACCATGACCATCGAATCAATCCCGAAATTCACCCCTCCAGCGGCCAAGCTATGGCGGAGCATTCCGGCCGAGGCCAGGAAACGTCTGCTGTCCAATGTCTGGTGCGTCGACTGTCGGCACTCAGTCACCATCACGAACTTCACCGGGGTGGTCAAGGGTGGCGATCTGCTGCTCGTCGGGCTGTGCTCGGAATGCCGGCAGGATGTGGCGAGGTTGATCGAGTCAAGTTGAGGTCTGGTTCGATGAACGCCTTTGGCAATCAGCAGCTTGGGGCAATACAGTGCTGGCACCTGCATTCGCCCGGCCCGGTGCGATCGACATCGAATTCCTTACACAGATAAAATGTAAGGCGTCGACTTCAACTTGAGGATCTCACCATGTTTGCCACACTCACCAGCAAAGGCCAGATCACCCTCCCGAAGGAAATTCGCGATCAGCTCGGCCTGGATGCTGGCTCGATACTCGATTTCCAGATCATGGAGGGCAACACCATCACTGCGCGGCGGGTCTTGCCCGATGCGAGGCGCATCCGTGGGTTGCTCAAGTCGCCGCATGCGATTCCACTGACCGTCGAGCAGATGGATGAGTCGGTCTCCAGGCACCTGCGGAACAGGCATGCCCCTGCCCGGAACGGCCGCAAGTCCGCCGGCCAATGATCGGCATAGACACCAACATCCTGCTTCGACTGTGGCTCAACGATGAGCCGGCCCAGAACAAGCGCATCGATGCGTTGCTGGCAGAACATGGTGGCACGCCAGGATCACTGCTGGTGACGGATGTGGTCCTGGCAGAAGCGGTATGGGCGCTGCGCTCGGCCTTCGACCAGAACAAGGCTGAGCAGCTGCTCGCGATCCGCAGTCTTCTGGACGAAACAGCGTTTGCCTTCGAGGACCGCGACGCGGTAACTCAGGCGGCCGACATGTTCGCGCACGACAACTGCGGATTCTCCGACTGCCTGGTCGTAGCCAAGCATGCCCGGCATGAGTGCGACTTCACGGCGACATTTGACCGGGGCATGCGCAAACTGCCAAGGGTCAAGTTGCTCTGAACGGCTCCACGGAGCGCTGTCCAATATCCAGTAGTCACCGAGCGGAAAACCGCATGGATACTTGGTCAGATTCGCGAAGATCCGCTACAAGTATTGGACAGTCAAAGGCCGAACGTGAGCAAGCATGCGGCTTCCCGGCCCGATCGTCCCACCGCCTGTCAATCCGCAGGTCCCTGGATCGAGCCCAGGGCGAGGAGCCAAATTTGAAAACCCACCGTCGAAGGATGGTGGGTTTTTTGTATTTGCAGACAGCATTTTCTGTTGCGGGATCGTTGTCGCAACGATGGGCCATTTGTCAGCCGATGCGCCAGCCATCACCCGAAACAATGCCGAACATTGGCGGGATTGGGCGCTCGGTGTTGCTGATGGCGTGGCACAGCCAGTTCCAGCCGCAGTCTGACTCGCACTATGCCCTGCCGGGGCTAAACTGCATACACACCATCGGCCCGGTGGCTCGCGTGCGCGCCAGGCTTGTCGATGCCGCTGCACGGGTAGGATCAGTGACATCATGCTCGAAACCCGAATCGTCAGGAAACTGTCTGTCGCCAGCCCGGCAGGGGCCAAAGGCCAGATGCACCTGAGTGCAGCCAGCAGCTTGGTGCAACTGGGTCACCGCCTGCATGTTGTCGCAGACGACGAGAACCATCTGGCAATATTCGATTTGTCCAGCAGCGCGCCGGGGCGGCTTGTCTCCCTCTTCGACGGAGAACTGCCTCTGCCCCACAAGGCGCGCAAGGCGGCCAAGCCGGATTGTGAGGCCATGCTCGTGCTGCCAGCGTTTGGCGGCTATCCCCATGGCGCCCTGATGGCCTTGGGCTCGGGCTCGCGGCCGACACGGCGGCGCGGCGCCCTGATGGCACTCGACCGTGCCGGCGACATCCAGGGGCCGGCACACACCCTCGACCTCGGTCCGCTGCTGGCGCCGCTTGACGCACCCGTGCCCGATCTCAACATCGAAGGGGCATTCATCCATGGCCAGATGTGGTCTGTACTGCAGCGGGGCAACGGCCGCTTGGCGCTCAACGCCCGCATCGACTGGCGTTGGCGCGACGTGCAAAAGTGGCTGGAACTGGGCGGCCCGGCGCCGGAGCCGGTCTCGATCACCCCGTTCGAACTCGGGGCCATCGATGGTGTCGCCCTGTCATTCACGGATGGCGCGGCGCTGCCTGGGGGCGAGTGGCTGTTCAGTGCTGCCGCCGAAGACACCTCGGACACCTACAACGACGGTTATTGCGCCGGATCGGTGATCGGCCTTGTCGCCGCAGATGGCAGCATCCGCAGGCAGGAGCGCCTGTCACCGGTCTGCAAAGTCGAGGGCATCGCGGCGTCGCTCAACGGTGGCATGATCGACCTGCTGCTGGTGACCGACGCCGATGACCGAAACCAGCCTGCTCTGCTGTTGTCGGCTTCATTGCGATCTGATGGGCCGGCGTGACCTGCCCGGCAAGTACCGTCCGTCTTCCCCCATCAGGGTGGCGGCAGACTGTGGCCCGGTGTAGGTTGGCTATCATTCGACGACATTCACTTCCCGGGGCGCAACATGAAACTGACAGGCCGCTGCTACTGTGGTGACATCCGCTACGAATTTGAGGGCGAGGTGCAAGGCGCACTGCAATGCCACTGCCGCGAGTGCCAATACATCACCGGCGGCAACGCCAACGTGATCATGGTGCTGCCTGAAAGCGGATTTCGCTTTGTGCAAGGTGAACCCAAGCCTTTTGCCCGCAGCGACATCGAGAATCCGGTGACCAGGCTGTTCTGCCCCCGTTGTGGCACGGCCATCGGTACACGCTCACCCAAACGCCCGGGCTCGTTCATCGTGAAAGTGGGCACCCTGGACGACCCGTCGGTGTTCCAGGCCAGGGCGGCCATCTTCACCGTGGACAAACAGCCCTTCCACCACATCCCGGAGGGTATCCCGGCGTTTGAGCGACGACCGACGTAGCCGCCGGCGACACCCGGCCGTTGGTCAGGTGGGACAAGTTCTAAATCCCCGCCCCCTCGACAAAATACTCCACCGGGTCGACAAAGGATTCCACCTGCGAATCGGTGAGCGAAAACCGGTTCATTTTCAACAGCGGCGGCGAGTACAGATGCAGGGTGATGAGGTCTTGCCCTGGTGGCTGCAGATTGGATATCTGGTGCGCATCACCGTCGAACGAGCCGAGCACCGCGCCGACCTGGCAGTCTCGGGATGCGGTGGCGTACACCAGCCCCTGCGCGGTCAATGTAATGCTGGTTTCGGTCGCCACGCCCTGCAAGACCCGCACCGCGCAGCTGGAGCCGCTATGGTCGTGTATCGGGCTGCGCTGACCCGCGCGCCAGCACAGCACCAGTGCATGGTAGTTCGGGCCTTCGTGCAACAGATTTCTGCGGTAGGTCCGCTCGCCAAAGATGGCCGCGCGACGGAAATCAGCGTCCTGGAGTTCGGTCGTTGCAAGCGCCGCCTCCAGTTCGGCCAATGGGATGGCCTCTTGACGGGCATCGAGCTTCATCAGTAGGGCCTTGAGAGTTTGGGCCATGCGCACCTCGGTAAATCGGCTTCGCCGCATGATCGCACAGCCTGCGTGACGGATCTCGCTCCACCGCCGGCCTTGCCCGGTCGCCCGGCACTAAACTGGCAAGCAATTGCCGCCGACGACGAAATTTCAGGAGACTACGATGGACAAGGAAAAATCAACCAAATTCATGCTCAAGGTGGTCGGCGATGTAGCCACCGCCCTGGCGGCCGGCTTGCTGGTGGTGGGTGACCGGGCCGGCCTGTTCAAGTCCATGCAGGGTGCGGGATGGTTGAGCGCCGCGGAGCTTGCGGGCCGCAGCGGGGTGCTGGTCCGTTATGTCGAGGAATGGCTGGCCACCATGGCCGGCGCCGGTTATGTCGACTACGACCCGGTTGCAGACAGCTTCCTGTTGCCGGATGAACACGCACTGTTTCTGACCGACGCAACGTCGGAGTACTACCTGGGCGGCCTCTTCGGCAGCCTGCCTGGTCTGATGTCCATGGCGCCGAAACTGGCCACCGCGTTCCAGACCGGCAGCGGCATTTCGTTTGCAGACTTTGGCGCCGAGTTGCCGCAAACCCTGGAGGTGATGAACCGCCCGGTGTACGAGGCGCGCCTGGTGCGAAGCTGGCTGCCTGCCCTGCCCGATGTGGTGGCGCGGCTGCAAGCCGGTGGCCGCGCACTCGATGTCGGTTGCGGCACCGGTGTCGTGCCCATCACCCTGGCCCGGGCCTACCCGCTGGCGACAGTCGCCGGGCTGGACCTGGATCAGCGCTCGATCGACATCGCGCGCGGTTATGCACAGGAGGCCGGACTGGCGGAGCGGGTGCAATTCACCGCCAGCACCATCGAAGCCCTGCCGCAGGCGCCCGGCTGGGACCTGATCAGCACCTTCGACGTCATGCACGACCTGCCGGACCCGCTGGGTGCGATGCGGCATATCCGTGGCGCCTTGAACGCCGGCGGCACCTACCTGATGGTGGAGCCGAAAACAGCGGACGATCTGGAGAAAAATATGGGCAATCCGTTTGCGCGCATGTTCTACGGCATCAGCTGCCTGCATTGTGTGCCGCAGTCGCTGGCGCAGGGCGGCCCCGGCCTGGGCGCCTGCTGGGGCGAAAAACGCGCCCGCGCGTTTGCCCGTGAAGCCGGTTTCACCCGTTTCGAACGCCTGGAGATCCGTACCGCCGGGCTGGCGTTTTTTGCACTCGGCACGGCTGCCGTCGCATGACCCTGCAGCATGGCCATCACGCCCTTCACCGCCTGTATTCCTGAGCCGCTGCTGCAGGACATGCTCCGACGCCTGCGCAGTACACGCTGGGCTGACGACTTTGGTAACGACGACTGGGCCTACGGTGTCGAGCGGAAATGGCTGCAGGACATGGTGCGTTACTGGGCCGATGGTTTTGACTGGCGCGCACAGGAAGCCGCGATCAACCGCTTTGCGCAATTCACGACTGCCATCGACGGCAACCCGATTCACTTCATCCACATCAAGGGCCGTGGCGTACCGGGCGTACAGCCCATGCCATTGATCCTCACACATGGCTGGCCCTGGACGTTCTGGGACTGGAAAGACGTGATCGGCCCGCTCGCGGACCCGGTGGCGCATGGCGGCGACGCGGCCGATGCCTTCGATGTCATCGTGCCGTCTCTCCCGGGTTACGGCTTCTCCGGCCCATTGCGCAACACCGGTGTGTCGGCGCAACGGGTGGCCGAATTGTGGGTCGAGTTGATGGCGCGTCTGGGCTACCCGCGTTTTGCTGCTGCCGGTGGCGACTGGGGCGCCATCGTCACGGCACAACTCGGCCACGCCCACAGCGAACGGCTGCTTGGCATCTACCTCTCCATGGCACGCCTGCCCGGCATCGACCCCTCGACGTTGCAGGAGCGCGACTTTGCTCCAGACGAAGCATGGATGTGGCAGCGCATCCAGACTGCCAACCCGACCATCGTCAGCCATGCCGCAGTGCACATCAACGAACCACAGACACTGGCCTATGCGCTGGCCGACTCGCCGGTCGGCACCGCTGCCTGGTTGTGGCAACGCCGGCGCGCCTGGAGTGATTGCCAGGGTGATGTCGAGAGCGTGTTCGACCGCGACTTCCTGTGCACCACCGCGTCCCTCTATTGGCTCACCAACAGCATTGGCACCTCGCTGCGCCTGTACCGCGAAACCTTCTCGCGCGGCTGGAATCTGCAGCATGAGCACCAGCCGTCAATACCGGTGCCGACCGGTTTCGGCATTTCACCCAAGGAACTGCGCATGTTGCCCAGGGCCTGGTGCGAGGCTCGCACCAACCTGCAACGCTGGACCATCTTCCCGCGCGGCGGGCACTTCGCACCAGCCGAGCAACCGCAGCATCTGATACCCGAGTACCGCGCGTTTTTTCGGGCGCTGCGGTAGGGATGCTCTGCATCGAGCGATGGTCTGCAGACCGACTGGTACCAGCCTATTTGCCCAAGCCCTGAGGGCTCGCCGCAAAAGCCGCCGGCACCTCATTCACCCGGCCGAGGCGCCCGTAAAACGTCATCCGTGCTGACTCCGACAGTGCGACGCCAGGTTCTGTGTTGTAGGCCAGCACTGCCAGCATC
This sequence comes from Betaproteobacteria bacterium, assembly GCA_031416215.1. Lineage (GTDB taxonomy): Bacteria > Pseudomonadota > Gammaproteobacteria > Burkholderiales > Burkholderiaceae_C > CAISIP01. The sequence continues at coordinate 5,021 of JANOTG010000209.1, read as the reverse complement.
CGCGTGCGTTGGCCGACCGTCGGAGTCACGCGGTGCATCGAGTTGCGCCCGCGAAACAACACCAGGGTGCCGGGCTCCATGGTGAGGGTCTTGACCGGCGTAGTACCGTCCATTACCTGACCGGCTGCGGCATAGTTGAACTCGCCGCGTTGTGCGTCACGAACGTCTTTCACATACTCGAAGACTCCCCCCGCCTCGGGCTTCTGCACCAGCAGCGTGATGGCAAAGGATGAATTGTCGAAATGCCAACCGAGTTCCTGCCCGGCACTGGCGAAATGCAGGTTCACGGAGGACAGGGTATCGGCGTATGCATGCAGCTCGGGCACGCCGAGAACAGCACAGACGAAGCCGCGAAACTGCGGGTCGCCGTACAGGGCATGCAGTGCCGATGTGGCTGGAATCTGGTCGGTGGTGATGCAACCCTTGGAAGAGGCCACTTCGCGGTTGCGCGGATGCTCGCTGGCAACCGACGGGTCGGGTGGCTTGAGATAGACATTGTGTTTGCTGACGGTGTAATACGCCAGGTGCTGATGGGCTTCGCCGTCGCGCCGAATTGCATCGACCGCGGTTGGCGTGAGGAAGTCTGCCATCACCAAGGCACCGTCCTGATCCAGCGTGTCTTTGCAACGCTCAAGAAACGGCTTGCCCTGCAACGGCAAATACCGCTGACTGACGAGATCTTCCAATGGCCAATGCATAACACTCCATGAGATGGTCCAGTCATGTTACCGCGCGCCGGGTGGCGAGCGGTCAGGGCTGACGGCTACCCAGCCGGTGGACTGGGACGGTTTCCCGGGGCCGCACCCACCTTTCAGTTTTCACTTGCCGTGCCGTGCCAATACTGTATAAAATCACAGTCTTTTGTTGCGGGGGCAAATATGGAAACAAGTGAATGGGTGGCCAGATGTTCCGCCCGCCTGCATGCGCAGTGGCCGCGCTTGCAACGAGAGCAACGCGACGAGGTGGCGCGCGATCTTTGGAACGACGAACGCTGGCAAGGCCGCGAACCAGAAGTCGCGGTGGTCGAATGGCTGCGTCAGGGCATTCCGGCGCCAGTGGGGAGCCAGCGGTGATGCGACACAGCTACTACCCGCCGCTCGACCTGCGGCACCGTTGGCGGCTTTCGCGGGCGCTTCCCGGGCAGCGTATCTTCATGGCGATCTGGGCCTGGATGTAGCGCCGCCTAGTCGCTCGCGCGCCGCGCGGTGTGCCGGCGCAAGGCCGTCGGTGCGATTTGAGGTATCTTGTCCACCATGCAAAGCAGGAAACACGTGCCAGATGCACACCGGAGGGGGAAACCCGGTGGGCCCCACCGGTTGGTCGCTGCGGTATCGTTCAGCCCATGAACGACCACTACACGGCATTGGGTCTGGCCAGCAGCGCCTCTGCGGCCGAGATCAAGAAGGCGTTTCGCCAGCTGGCCGCATTGCACCATCCTGACCGCAACCCGGCCGGCAATGCAGCGCAGCGTTTTCGGGCCGTACAGGAGGCCTATGAAGTCCTGGGTGACCCGGGTCGTCGCGAAGCCTACGACAATAACCGCAAACGCAACCTGCTGGACGACCCCTTGCAGACGGCGCGTGACATCTGGCAGCAATACTTCGAGAGCCTGGAACTTGTCCGCAAATAGCCTGAGGTCGCATGCACATATCACCGTTTTTTCGCAACCTGCGCTCCAGCTACCAGGCCGAGTTGGAGGACATGAGTTTTGACTCCGAGGGCGCGTTGATTCTGGACCAGCGCATCGCCCAGCGGCGCGGTGAGATGGAATTCCTGTTGCATATGCTGGAAGCCAGCCCGGAGATGGTGGCTGTCGTTCTGCACAAGGCGTTTCGCTTCACTTCGGTGCCGACCATGGCGCACCTGCTGTCGCGCGACGCTGACCAGATGCCGGGCTGGGACAGCCTGGCCGCCACACTGCAAATTGCGCCATGGGCCGAAGCGCTGGTGGCAACGTTGCGCCAGCAACCCGCTGGTGACTGGTTTCTGGCGGTTGCCGCAGCGCTGGAATACATGACGACGCTGGCACCCCCGGCCGTGCTGGCCGACGATGATGCAGGGGACAAAGACGCCACCGCGCTGGAAAAGCGGCAACCGCTCAGCGCCGATGATGCGAGCGATGGCGACGCAACGAGCCGTGATGAGGCAGCCGCCGACTGGCTTGCGGCACAGGGCTTTGATCGCAAGGAATAATCCAGTGCCCACGTCCTGCCGACAACCAGCAACACCATGAACCACCTCGCACTGATTGCCAAGACCCAAAGCCTGATAGCGGCCGGAGACATCGTGGCGGCCGAATCCGCCCTGACCGAACTTGCGGACACCGAGGGTGACAACGCCCTGGTGCTGGTGCTGGAGCAACTGGCGCCCAAGGATATCCTGGCCGTGATGCGCGAATACGACCCATCCCGGGAGTCGGTCGTCAATTTGCTGGTCACACCAGCCCAGTTTGCCCGCGCCGTGGTGATAGAAAAGCAGTACAAGGACCTGAGCCACACCCACTTGCGCGGCATGATCAACTCGGTTGTGTTTCGCGACGATGCAGACCCCGTCGCGTTTCTCACCGCGGTGGCCGACCTGGACGGCGCCAGCAGCGCCATGGCCGACTATTTTGCAGAGAAATGGGGCCGCATCGAGGCGTTTGCGCGCAGCGGCAACTTTGATGGTGGCGAAGAGGATGGCGAAATCCTGTCCGAGACGGCGCTGCTGGCCTGCGCCTACGCCAGCCCACGGGTGGACCTTGACGAGGTCAGCGACCGCGACTGGATGCAACTGGCCTGGTTGATGCGATACGAATGCCCTGATCTGTTCACCGAGACCCTGCTCGTGCTGCGTGCCCAGGCGCGTGCGCATGATCTTGCGGCGGACGAAGCCGAGCAGCCGGCCGAAGAAGACCGGCGCTTCGAGACCAGTGAGACCGACCGCGGCAGTGCCACACCCGCGGCGCGCGACGACGAAGAAGAGTCAGCCATCTGAGCGCCGGGCAACCCCCCCGCCATGCTGACCCCTTCCGACGCCGGACCACAGGCGCTTGCGATTTTCGATGCACGGTCGTTTTTCGAGCAGGTGGTGCAATACGGCCGGCAGCAAGGCATCCTTTCGCAGGAGCGCTTGCACGCGATGTGCGAGGAGGGCCCCAAGGGCATGGTGCAGATCGCGCGTTACTTTGGCACCGAGTACCTGCGCCCGGACCTGGAGCTGGCCAGACAGCGCATGGTCAACCTGATCAGTCTGTACCTGGCGCATTGCCACGGCACCGACCTGCACCAAGCGGCAATGGCGTTGCGCGACCACAGCCTGCAATCGCGCTCCAAGGGTGGGTCAGACCTGCTCAAAGCCATGATCACGATGCCCCAGAGCAGCCACTTCGGCATGCAGGAGCACACCGGTTTTCAAGATCAGCACAACCCCGTTCTTGCCAAGTGGACCCTGCGTTCGTTGCGTGAACTGCAGGCAGAACAGGCGCGGCGCGCGCACAACGCGACCTTGGTCGCCGCCGCATCGTGGATGGCCCGCGGGCTTGGGATGGACGCCGAGCAGCTGCAGGAGTCGGACGCGGATGCCGAGGCGGTGCTGCGCACGGCCGAGCTGGCGCGCTGGTGCAAGCTGGCAACCATGCCCGACTGGCCGGGCCTGGAAAAGTTGCTGCGCGGCCTGCGCAGGAAGTTCCCGCAGCATGGGGCAGCGGTGCTGGCGCTGACCGCGCAGGGCCTGCCAGCGCAGTTGCCACAGCCCTGGCACGAACCGGTGCTGCGGGCACGCGCAACCGTGGCGGCAGACCTGTCCGCCCTGCTCGACCCCGCCGTCGCACTGGGCAAACTGCTGCGCCAGACTCCGGCCTTTGTCGGCAGATATTTTTGGCGCGAAGACCCGTTGGCAGAAGTGGAGCAATTCGAGCGCGGCGGTTCTGCCGCCTGGGACAAGGCCACCAGCGGCCACAGCGACGACAGTTCGCTGCTGACGCTGTTTCTGCTCATCGGCGCAGGTGGCCGACACACGACACTGTTGAGCGAGAAGACGGCCTTGGCCCTGGTACGCAAGATCCGCAAATCGGGTCTGGATGCAGAGCTGCCGCGGCAGTTCATCCGACTCCAGGCGCCAGCACGCCAGCAAGCCGGTTACCTGGCTTTGTGGGACAGCTTCATCGAGACCGCCCTGCCGCTGTTGCGCAGCGACGCCTCCCACGCGCAGCACGATGCACTGGCATTGCTGCGCCGCGACTGCAACGTCTTACCCTAACTGCGCAGGACAGGCGCCCGCTGCGCGAGCGAGAGTTCGTGCGCCAGCAGACGAATACCCTGGCAGGCGCGCCGCATCTGTGGCACCGGCTGCACCAGGCCGAGGCGCAGGAAACCGGCCGCCTGGGCGCCGAACGGGTCACCCGGCAACAACGACACACGATGCCGTGACAGCAACATCTCGGCAAAACGCTGCGCACTGACGCCAGTGGCGCGCACATCCACCATGACGAACATGCCTGCCTGCGGCTTGAACACCGACACACCCGGCACGGCTGAGAGCTCGGCGCACACGACATCGCGGCGCCGTCGGTACTCGTCGCGCATGAATTGCAGCTCCGGCAACTCGGACTCCAGCGCCACACAGGCGGCCTGCTGGATGAATTCCGGACAGCCGTACAACATGCTCAGTGACAGCCGCCCGAGGTGTGTGATCAGTTCCTGCGGGCCAACAGCCCAGCCGATACGCCAGCCCGTCATGGCATGCGACTTCGACAGGCTGTTGATGGTCGCCGTGCGGGTTGCCATGCCCGGCAGGCCGGCCGGGCTGACATGTTCGCCCTCGAACACCAGCTCGCTGTAGACCTCGTCGGACAACAACCACAGGTCGTGGCGCTGGCAGATGGCGGCAATCTCCAGCCAGGTGTCGCGCGATACCACGGCACCGGTTGGGTTGTGCGGTGAGTTGATGAGCACGGCCCGGGTGCGCGGCGTGACGGCGGCCTCGATGTCGGACGGGCGCACCACGAAGCCGTTTTCAGGTCGCGCCGCCACCGGCACCAT
>JANOTG010000208.1:0-8202 GCA_031416215.1 Betaproteobacteria bacterium | reverse complement strand
GTAACTGCGCACCTTGGCAAGATGGGCCTGGCTGATCATCGGCCCGACCACGGTCGCGTCGTCCAGCGGGTCACCGACGCCGATGCGCCGGGCACGTTCGGTGAACTTCTGCACAAAATTGGCATAGACCGATTGCTGCACCAGGAGGCGGGAACCGGCGGTGCAGCGCTCGCCGTTGTTGCTGAAGATCATGAACACGGCGGCATCGAGTGCACGATCCAGATCGGCATCCTCGAACACGACGAACGGTGACTTGCCGCCCAGCTCCATGCTGAATTTCTTCAGCCCGGCGGATTGCACGATCCGGTTACCGGTGGCGGTCGACCCGGTGAACGAGATCGCGCGCACATCCGGGTGGCGGCACAGCGGCTCGCCGGCGTCCTTGCCGTAACCGTGCACCAGGTTGAGTACACCGGCTGGAATGCCGGCTTCCAGCGCCAGTGCTCCGAGCCGGGCGGCGCTCAGGGGTGACAACTCGCTCATCTTGAGCACCGCCGTGTTGCCGAACGCCAGGCAGGGCGCGACCTTCCAGGTGGCGGTCATGAAGGGCACGTTCCAGGGCGAAATCAGCGCGCACACACCGACCGGGTGAAACAGCGTGTAGTTCAGATGGGTTTCGGTCGGGTAGGTGTGGCCATCGACCCGGGTGCACATCTCGGCGAAGTAGCTGAAGTTGTCCGCCGCCCGCGGCACCAGCTGTTTGCGCGTCTGCGCGATGACCTGCCCGCTGTCGTTGGTCTCGGTCTCGGAGATCGCCGGCACATCGGCGGCAATCAGTTCGCCCAACCGGCGCATCAGCCTGGCGCGGTGTGGTGCCGGGGTGGCGGCCCAGGCCGGGAAGGCGGCTTTGGCGGCTGCCACCGCTGCGTTCACCTCGTCTTCGCCGCCTGACGCCACTTCTGCCAGCACTTCCTGCGTGGCCGGGTTGATGGTTTCGAAGTAATTGTGGCCGGGAACGGACTTGCCGTTGATCAGGTGGTCGATTCTCATGGCGTCCCTTCCGCAATCGTGTTGACCAGCTCACCCACCTGGGCGATCGAGGTGACTACCACATCGCCCGGCTGGCAATCCACCACGCCATCGGGCGTTCCTGTGAGGATCAGGTCGCCGGGCTGCAGGGTCATGAAGGCGGAAAAGTATTCGATCAGGAACGGCACGTCAAAGATCATGTTGCGGGTGTTGCCGCTTTGTGTCACTTTGCCGTTCACCGTGGTCTGCAGCGCCAGTTGCATCGGGTCGGTGATGTCGGCTGCATCCACCATCCAGGGGCCGATCGGGGTGCCGTTGTCGCGGTTCTTCACCCGCAGATTCGGGCGGTACCAGTTTTCCAGGTAGTCTCGCACCGCGTAGTCATTGGCCACGGTGTAACCGGCAACATGGGCCAATGCGTCGGCACGCCGAACCTTGCGCGCGGTCTTGCCGATCACGACCGCCAACTCACACTCGTAGTGCATGTTTTGCGCCCCCTTCGGGCGCAGGGTCATGCCGCGGTGCCCGATCAGGGTGTGTTCGCCCTTGACGAAGACCAGCGGTTCCTCGGGCGCCTTGAAGGCCAGTTCTTTGGCGTGGTCGGCATAGTTGAGGCCGAGCGCCAGGATGGTGCGCGGGCGGGGGGTTGGCGGCAAAGGCGGCAACCACACCACCCCGTCCTGTGGCACCAGCCGCCCGTCGGCCAGCAGCAGCTGTCCGTCACGCTCCACGGCATCGTGCACCGATCCAGCCCAGGCGACACGGGCGTGCTTCATGCGGCATCCATGGCGTTTTCGGCGGGGCGGTTCACCAGCATGCCGAATTCCGGGCGCCCGGCCACCCGAATTTCCACGGTGTCGCCCGCCGCCACCAGCGGGCGGCCGCCCGCACAGCCCAACAACAACCAGTCACCGGGTTGCAGGGTCATGAAGGCGCTGACATCTGCCAGCAGGGTGGCCGCATTGCGCAGCAGCCCTGCGAAATCCACCGATTGCCGGAGTGCCCCGTTGATACGCACCTCAATCACCCATTGCGCCGGGTCACCGGCCAGCGCTGCGGGCACTCGCTGCGGCCCCACACCGAGCAGGCCGTCCGCACATCGGGCCTTCACCGGCGGGCGGTAAAAACTGGCGTGCGGAACACACAGATCATTGGCCAGCACGTAACCGGCGACGCTGCTTTGTGCGCGGCTTGTATCGGCATCGAACACCGGCGCGCCAATCACCATGGCGATGGTGGCACCCACTTCAAGTTGCGATGCGCCCGGTGGCAGGACGATCACCGAGCCGTTGGCGCTCCAGGTGTTGGCGGTCTTGACATACAACACGGGCGCCACCGGTGGGGCCTGGTATGGTGCGGCGTGCACTTGCTCGCCCATGGCTGCCAGCTCTGCCTGAAAGTTGAGCACGCTGCCATACACCGTGCCCTGCGGCCAGAACGTAGTCATACCGATGCCTCGACTGGCTGCGCAGTGCCGCGGCGTTTCCTGGCTACGACCGGGGAGGTCGGGGCGGCCATGGTCGACTCCATGCCGATCACGGCGTCCAGCAGGGTGTACAGATCGGCCAGGCGCTCGCTGCCGAGAACCTGTTCCATTTGCGCGTAATGGCATTCGATGGTGGTGGACAAGCGGCGTACCAGTGCCCTGCCGCGGGCCGTTGCCCGGACCACGCTGCGCCGCTGATCAACCGGGTCGCGCGCACGAACAATCAGACCATCACGCTCCATACGCGTCAACACGCCAGTGAGGCTGGGGCCGAGGATGAAGGCCTCGCGCGCCACGCGACCGGTATCGACAGTGCCCAGTTCCCCCAGCACCCGCAATACGCGCCACTGCTGGTCACTCAGGGCGTGTCTGCGCAGCGACGGGCGGGTGTGTGCCATCACCGCTTCGCGTGCCTGCAGCAGCAGCCGCGGCAAATTGCGGTGTGCAAAGGGGGTGGTTGCCGTCAACGCCATTAATTAACATGTTAAATGAAAACAGGAAATGGGCAAAAGAGCCGCTTCGATCGGGCGTCGGCGTGGTGTGTTTGGCCCGTTCCGCTCAACCGCTAACATGGCTGCATGGCGAAGGAAAAGAGCAATTACACCTGCAGCGACTGTGGCGGCATCAGCCCCAAGTGGCTGGGCAAATGCCCGGCCTGTGGCGCGTGGAATACCTTGGTCGAGACCGTGGCGGACAACGCCGCAGCAGGTCGCAATCGCATCAAGGCGCTGGCGACCACGGCGCTGGTCACCGTTCTGTCCGATATCGACGCGGTGGACATGCAGCGCACGCCGACCGGCCACGAGGAACTGGACCGGGTACTGGGCGGCGGCATTGTCGAAGGTGGGGTGGTGCTGATCGGCGGCGACCCGGGCATCGGCAAATCGACCCTCTTGCTGCAGGCGCTGGACTCGCTGCAGCGTGCCGGACGCAAGACGCTGTACGTGACCGGCGAGGAGAGTGGCGCGCAGGTGGCGCTGCGGGCACGCCGCTTGGGGCTGGACCGCTCGGCGGTCAAGGTGCTGGCTGAAATCCAGCTCGAGCGCATCCTGGCCACACTGGAGGCCGAGCAGCCCGATATCGCGGTGATCGATTCGATCCAGACCGTCTACTCCGAGCAGTTGACCTCCGCACCGGGCTCCGTGGCCCAGGTGCGTGAATGCGCGGCGCACCTGACGCGCGCAGCCAAGGCCGGCGGCGCCTGCGTCGTGCTGGTGGGCCACGTCACCAAGGAGGGCGCGTTGGCTGGCCCTCGCGTGCTGGAGCACATGGTGGACACGGTGCTGTATTTCGAAGGCGACACCCACAGCAGTTTTCGGCTGGTGCGCGCCATCAAGAACCGCTTTGGCGCGGTGAACGAGATCGGTGTATTCGCCATGACCGAGCGCGGCCTCAAGGGGGTCAGCAACCCGAGCGCGATTTTTCTCAGCCAGCACAGCGAGCCGGTACCGGGCAGCTGTGTCATGGTCACGTTGGAAGGCACGCGCCCCTTGCTGGTCGAGATCCAGGCGCTGGTGGATAGCGGTGGCCCCTCGCCACGGCGCCTGAGCGTGGGTCTGGATCGTGATCGGCTGGCGATGCTTTTGGCGGTGCTGCACCGCCACGCCGGCGTGGCCTGTATGGATCAGGATGTTTTTGTCAACGCGGTGGGCGGCGTGCGCATCAGCGAGCCGGCTGCCGACCTGGCGGTGTTATTGGCCATTACCTCGTCGCTGCGCGGCAAGCCCTTGCCGAAGGGGTTTTTCGCCTTTGGTGAGGTCGGTCTGGCCGGTGAGGTGCGGCCAGCGCCGCGTGGCCAGGAGCGGCTGAAGGAGGCCGCAAAGCTGGGGTTTTCAGTCGCTGTCGTGCCCAAGGCCAATGCACCGAAGAAGCCGATCGAGGGGCTGACCATCCATGCGGTCGAGCGCGTTGAGCAGGCCATGGAAGTGGTGCGCGGGCTGGCTTGATCTGGCTGCCTGAAAATACGCCGCAGTGTGGTGCAGGCAAAGTCTATTTTTTTGGAGTTACAACTATTTTTGGCGCGAAGTTTCAAAGCCTGATGTCCCGTGTCGGGGCACCCCTGCTGGGTGTTGCCGTTGTGGCACTGGCTTACCGCGGTTACGGTTGGACCGGCGTGGCGGCGGCGACATCGGGGCTCGTGATGTGGGCCCTGCTGCACTTCAACCGCATGGTCCAGGTACTGAAACGGGCCGCAGACCGGCCGCTTGGCAGCGTGGCCAGCGCGGTCATGCTCAACGCCAAACTGCGCGCCGGCGTGACCTTGCTGCATGTGGTGGCCATGACCCGTGCCTTGGGCGAATTGCGCTCTGCGGCGGATGGTCAGCCCGAGATCTACCGCTGGACCGACAACGCGCAGTCCCACGTGACCTGCGAGTTCATCGGCGGCAAGCTGGCCAAGTGGGCGCTGTGGCGCCCGGATGCCTCCGATCCCAGCCCTTAAAATCCGGCTTTGTCCCGTCTTCCCAATTCGCAGAAGGAACCCCGATGACCGCCCTACCTCCCTCGATGGCAGACCGTGACGGCAAAATCTGGATGGACGGCCAGCTGGTCGACTGGCGCGACGCCAAGATCCATGTACTGACCCATACCCTGCATTACGGGTGTGGCGCGTTTGAGGGTGTGCGTGCCTACAATACGGCCAATGGCACTGCGATCTTTCGACTGAAGGAGCATACCGAGCGGCTGTTCAACAGCGCCAAGATCCTGCGCATGCAGATCCCGTTCACCCACGAGCAGGTGATGGAGGCACAAAAGCAGGTGGTGCGCGAGAACAAGCTGGAGAGCTGTTACCTGCGCCCGCTGACCTGGATCGGCTCGCAAAAGCTCGGCGTCAGCCCCAAGGGCAATACCATCCACCTGATGGTGGCCGCCTGGCCGTGGGGCGCTTACCTGGGCGAGGACGGCCTGAAGAATGGCATCCGGGTGAAGATTTCAAGTTACACACGGCACCATGTCAACATCACCATGACACAGGCCAAGGCGGTGAGCAACTACACCAATTCGATCCTGGCCAACATGGAGGCGACGGAAGACGGTTACGACGAGGCCATGCTGCTGGACGCCAGTGGTTTTGTGTCCGAGGGCGCGGGCGAAAACCTGTTTGTCGTGAAAGACGGTGTCGTCTACACACCCGATTTGTCGGCCGGCGCGCTCAACGGCATCACCCGCAACACCGTCATGCACATCTGCAAGGACCTGGGCCTGGAGCTGGTGCAAAAGCGCATCACCCGCGACGAGGTGTATATCAGCGACGAGGCTTTTTTCACCGGCACCGCGGCCGAGGTAACGCCGATCCGCGAACTCGATCGCATCACGCTGGGTCAGGGCTCACGCGGCCCTGTCACCGAGAAGATTCAGAGCGCTTTTTTTGACATCGTCAACGGCCGCAATCCCAAATACAGCCATTGGCTGAGCAAGGTTTGACCATGGCCACGAGCGCATCGGTAGAGTTGCTGGCCGCGGACCTGAACCTGCAAGGTGGCGTGTTCTGCCCCAATCCGAAGGCGGCCATGAAGATCTGGAACAGCCACCCCAAGGTGTACCTGGATGTGGCGCGCAGTGGTGAAGCCAAGTGCCCTTACTGCGGCACGGTCTACCGCCTCAAGGCCGGGGAGCACTTCGAGGCGCATCACTGATCTGCCTTGTGCATCGGGGATCGGTTGACCACGGCGCAGCAGTGCCTATGGCCGGTACCCGGCGCGCCGTCTGTCCGGCGCCTGCTCCTCGAGTAGGGACAAAGCCCTCAGTTTTGCTTCAACCGCATCGCCGAACAGCGCCGCCTGCGTGGTGCCACGGACATCCCGCACCACCGTGCATGAGCGGCGCACCGCAACGATGACGTCGGCAATCGTCGCGGCCAACTCGATCCGCAGACATAACTGGGTGGCCGTCGGCCCCAATACGTGCAGCAAGCGCCGCGAGGCGAAGCGTTTGGCTTCCAGCAGCGCCAACGTCGAAACTGCAGGCGCGGGCGGTATTTCACTGGCCTGGGTCGGGCGCGAGGCGGTGGATTCGGCCAATACCTCGATGATGGACGTCGTCGTCTTCGGGACTGGCGTTGGGCTTGTCCTGCTCTCCAACGCGGCCGCATAACCGCGCAGTCGCGGGTCCTGGCTGGATTTGGCCAGATCGAGGATTTGTCTGGCATAACCCGCGTCGTGCAAGAAATGCGACACGTCCAACGAGCGACCAAACTCGCGTCGCAGCGGGATCACCATGCGCACGGCCAGATTCATCAACTCGCCAGTGCCATGGCCGCTTGCGGGCGTGTCGCCGCCAGCGCTGGTAGCGGTCGCGCCAAACGCGCTTTCGTTGGCGCTTGGCGTCGCGTGGTGCGGTGCTGCGTCAGATGCTCCGTGCGGGGCGTTCGGATTGTTCATGGCAGGGCTCCGAATCCAGCTTGCGTCAGGCACTTTGCGCGCCAGGGCGCTCGCTCGATCAGTCATGGATGGATTTCGGTTGGAGGGTCATGACGCAAGAGTAAGGGCGACGGTGGTTTTTGTGGCGCCCGAAGCGCGCAATGGATGATGTTTTACAGTTCCAGCCGCAACACGTGGACAGGGCCGTCGAGGCCCTTACCGCCAACAATGCCGCACGCTCCTGCAAGCGGCAAATCACCCGACCGTGCGCGGCGTCTGGCGCATGATCCGACAGCGCCGAGGCTGCGGCAAGACGGGGGTTTTACTACGCTGTTGACCCACGAAATGTAAGTCCAGTTGTTGACTCGATTGGTCGAACTGCCGCAAGCGCTGGTCGTCGGCAATGCAGCGTAAGGGGTCGCACAGTAATGCCCGCTTACGGGAAGCCGTTCGGCCAAGATTCCTGGATCAGCGCGATCACCCGCATCCGGCCGCCACACTTCTGGCAGGCCATCGGATCGGCCTCGTGCACAAGCCGGATGCGCGCCGCCCAACGCCGCTGTGCGTCACCCCGCGAGAAGTTCCCTGGCTCGATGATGGTGACGCTACCCTCCGGTAGCTCCGGGTCGCCTGTCGGCACGCCGCCATCGGGCGTGGTGAGGGGTGGGTTGCGCGGGGTGGGGTGGGGGTGTACTATTTTGCGGGGTGATTGAAATTGCTGTCACCCTTGCACCTCGACCATCCCATCTGCTGGCGATCATTCGTCGGCGCCATCAAGGAAACATCATGAACGGATCACGAAAATTCTTTCCCATTGCCGTTACCGCCCTCGCATTGGCCGGTGCGGGCATCTTCGGGGCGGCATCCGCCGGCGCCGGTGGTCGACCGCTGACCGCTGAGTTGGCGGCCTCCAACGAGGTCGGTATTGCGTCCCCGGGTGATGTCGGCGCGACCGGTCTCGCCGAGCTCACTCTCAACCAGGGTCAGGGCGAGATCTGTTTCGAACTCGACATCGACGGTCTCACGACACCGCCGACCCGGGCCCACATCCATCGCGGTGCTGCCGGCTCCAATGGCCCTATCGTGGTCGATTTCTACAATACCGCTGCTACTGCTGTGACCGAGGGCTGCGTGCCTGTGGACGGGGCGCTCGTCAAGGAAATCCGGAAGAACCCGGCAGGCTTCTATGTGAATGTCCACAACTCGACTGCGCCGGCCGGCGCCGTGCGCGGACAGCTCACGCGCTGAGTTCGACGGTGCAGGGTGAGCCGGCATCGCCTGTTGGAGAGTTTCGCCGCCGACGAGCCCTGCCTGCAAGATTGACGCTCGCCGGCCAATGGCTGGTTGCCGGCAAGCAGTTCCAAAATTCGGAGACCCGCAATCAGTCTG
>JANOTG010000207.1:0-3816 GCA_031416215.1 Betaproteobacteria bacterium | reverse complement strand
TCGCGCAGCAACGCTTTCTCCAGTACGAAGCGGATGGACTGGTCGTCATCTACTATCCAGATAGGCTTCATGTGCGTTGTCATTCCGGTTGGGGCTGCCAGGCACGTGGGCTGTCACGCATCAGGGCAGCGGTATCAAAATCTGAAAATCGGTCCGCCCCGGTGTGCTGTCACACTCGATCAATCCGTGATGCTGCTGGACAAAAGTTTGCGCCAGCGTCAGCCCCAGACCTGAGCCGCCTTCCCGCCCTGACACCAGCGGATAGAAAATATGGTCCTTGATCGAGTCTGGCACACCAGGCCCGTTGTCGATGACATGCAATTCCAGTGCCAACCGGTAGCGTTGTTTGCCAAAAGTGATCTGTCGCGCCACCCGGGAGCGCAAAGTCAACAATGCGTCGCCTGCGGCAATACGATCCACCAAGGCCTGGCAAGCGTTTTGCGCGATATTGAGCACGGTCTGGATCAGCTGCTCCCGGTCGGCGCGCAACTCCGGAATCGAGGTGTCGTAGTCACGCACAAACAACAGGCCGCGCGGAAACTCAGCCACGATGAGGGAGCGCACACGTTCACACACTTCGTGGATGTTGACATCTTCGACCCGGTGCGCGCGCCGGTGCGGTGCCAACAGGCGGTCCACCAGAGTCTGCAGGCGGTCTGCCTCGCGGATGATGACCTGGGTGTACTCCTTGAGCCCGCGCTCTTCGATCTCCAGTTCGAGCAACTGTGCGGCACCACGAATGCCACCCAACGGGTTCTTGATCTCATGCGCCAGATTGCGTATCAGCTCCTTGTTGGCCTGCGCCTGATCGGCAAGCCGCTCCTCGCGGTCTTGGCGGGCCTGTTGCTCTTGTGGCAGCAGTTCGACCACGATCTGGTCCTGCACATCGGTCTGCGTGACGATGACATGGACCGGAACGGGGTCCTGATTGGCGCGTTTGAGCCAGGCGTCGTACCGCATGGCGGCAAATTGGTTGTGCCTGGCGCCGAGCAATGCCGAGTGCAGCACATGCGGCTGCGTAAAGAACTCCGCCAGCTGCGACTGCTCGATCAGCCGACGCGAGCTTCCCAGCGCGTCCTCCAATGCCGAATTGGCGAACAATACCGTTCCGTCGGTACGGACCACTGCCACCAGCGTTGCCAGCAGGTCAAACGGACGCAAATTCAGGTTGCCGCCAGCGGGCAGCCCGCCGAGATCGGGTGATGTGCTCAAGCCCGCTATTTTGACGCCGGGACGCGCCCGAGTTCACGCCGAATACCTGCGATGTCGCTGTCGCTGCGCGCCAGGCCGGCCTTGAGTTCGGCCACCCGGTCGAGGTACTTTTGGTGATTGCGGGCCTCATCGCCACGTTTGTCGGGCTCACCGTTGTTGTATTCGCGCATCAACTCATTGCGTCTGGCCTCGGCTTTTTTCAATTCCGATTCCAGAATCTGACGGGCGTCCGAATCGCGCGCCTTCTGCTCGGCCGACTCCACGCGTGGACCGGCCTGGCTTGCCGCAGCGATCTTGACCGGTTGCGCAACTGTTGCAGCCGGAGGCTTGAAGCCCTGCACGATGGTGAGGTTTCCTCCCTCGATCAGCTTGCACTGGCTCTTTTGAGCCTCGGGGACGGTATTCGTGTATTCATTTCCGCACCGGTAAATCGGACCCTGCGCGAGGGCCTGGGCGGCAGGGAGCCATAACAGCAGGACAAGTAATGGACGGTGATTCATGCGTGCTCCACTCCGACAAGGATGCAGGGATGGGCTGTCAGTATGCGCCAATTGGCCCGGATCGCAAAATTCCACCCCAATGCCCACAATGAAAAATGGACGGCCAGAGCCGTCCATTTTTGTCAGGGGCAGCGTGCCCCCGTTGCGCCTTACAGTGAGTAATACATGTCGAACTCGATCGGATGGGTGGTCATGCGCAGGCGCGTGACTTCTGTCATCTTGAGTTCGATATAGGCATCGATCATGGTGTCCGAGAACACTCCGCCCTTGGTCAGGAAGGATCGGCCTTTGTCCAGATATTCCAGCGCCTGGTCCAGGCTGTGGCAGACGGTGGGAACCTTGGCATCCTCCTCCGGCGGCAGGTGGTACAGGTCCTTGGAAGCTGCCTCACCGGGGTGGATCTTGTTTTCCACACCGTCCAAACCGGCCATCAGCAAGGCTGAGAAACACAGGTAGGGGTTGGACAGCGGATCCGGAAACCGCGCCTCGACTCGACGCCCCTTGGGGTTGGCAACGTAGGGAATGCGAATCGACGCGGATCGGTTCTTGGCCGAATACGCCAGTTTGACAGGTGCCTCAAAGCCAGGAACCAGGCGCTTGTAACTGTTCGTGCCCGGATTGGTGATGGCATTGAGCGCCCGTGCGTGTTTGATGATGCCGCCGATGTAGTACAGCGCAAAATCACTCAGCCCGGCATAACCGTCACCGGCAAACAGGTTTTTCCCGTCCTTCCAGACCGACTGGTGCACGTGCATGCCGGAACCGTTGTCGCCCACCAGGGGCTTGGGCATGAAGGTCGCCGTCTTGCCGTACGAATTCGACACGTTCCAGACCACGTATTTCAAAATTTGTGTCCAGTCGGCACGCTGCACCAGGGTGCTGAATTTGGTTCCCATCTCGTTCTGACCAGCGCCCCCCACTTCATGGTGAAAGACCTCGACTGGCACGCCGAGCGACTCCAGGATGAGCGAAATCTCGGCCCGCAGATCCTGCGTGCTGTCGACCGGTGGCACAGGGAAATAACCACCTTTCACAGTCGGGCGATGGCCCTTGTTACCACCGTCGATTTTCTTGCCCGAATTCCAGGGTGCCTCGTATTCGTCCACCTTGACAAAAGAGCCGGACATGTCGGAGCCCCAACGCACGTCATCAAAGATGAAAAACTCGGGCTCCGGGCCGAAAAACGCGGTGTCACCCATACCGGAGGCCTTCAAATAGGCCTCGGCGCGCTTGGCGATGGAACGCGGATCACGGTCGTAGGCCTTGCCGTCGCCCGGCTCGACCACGTCACAGCTAAGGAACATGGTCGTCTCTTCGAAAAACGGGTCGAGGTTGGCGGTGTTCGGATCAGGCATCAGCAACATGTCGGAGGCTTCGATGCCCTTCCAGCCAGCAATCGACGAGCCGTCGAATGCATGGCCGGAGGTGAACTTGTCCTCGTCAAAGTGCGAGACTGGCACGGTCACGTGCTGCTCTTTTCCTCGGGTGTCGGTGAAGCGGAAGTCGACAAATTTGACTTCGTTCTCTTTCACCATCTTGATCACGTCTGCGACGGTCTTTGCCATCAAATACTCCTGTGGGGGCGGTTGTTGAAATTGGGTACCAGAATACAAATGCAGTTTTTGTGCCAACGGGACGGCCTTTGGCCAACCGACGAAACACCCTATTTTGCCCTGACTTGGGCACCGGATTGCGGCATCGGTAACAACTGGCAGTTCAACTAGAACATGCTTTATCGCACCAAAAAGGTGAAAGTCGAGATTTGCGCACCAAAATGAGGTCCGTCAGGGGCGCACCAATTCAGGGCCAAGTTTGGCGCCATAACCCCGCAACCCTGCCAGCAGCGTGGTGTATGCCGTGTCCAGCTGTGGCCCGGCGCCCTTCACACCGAGCTCAATATGCCGGCCATACTCGGGATGATCGACACTGGGCAGGCTGAACACCTTGATGTCGACGAACTGGCGCTCGATCTCGACCATCAGTGGCGTCAATGTGGCCTCCATGGCGCCAAACACAATCACCGATTTTTCCGTTAGTGCCTGCCTGTGCGCCAATTGGCCGTAGTGGGTATCCAGCACCCAGTCGATCATGGGCCAGGCCATCA
>JANOTG010000206.1:0-7386 GCA_031416215.1 Betaproteobacteria bacterium | reverse complement strand
GCCCTGGGTTTTGCCGTCGTCTTCAAGGCGACGGATGTGTTCAATTTTGCACAAGGCATGTTCGTGGTGTGCGGCGCGTTTTTCGCCGTCACCGCCGTGTCCGTGCTGAAGCTGCCCTTCGGTGTGGCGGTGCTGTTCATCATCGGCGCGGCCGCACTGCTCGGGGTGGTCATCCACATCCTGCTGATACAGCCGCTGTCGGGGCGACCGATGCTGTCGGTGATCATGCTGACCATTGCGCTGTCGATCGTGATGCGTGCCCTGATCGAAATCTTCTACGGCTCGCAAGGCCGCCCGCTCAACACCCCTCTGCCCAGCGGCGTTTTCGTCATTGGCAACCTGCGCATTTCGCAACTGCATCTGACGGCGATGGTGGTCAGCTGGGTCTGCATGGCCGGGTTCGGGGCCTTTTTCAGGTTCACGCCGATCGGGTTGCTGATGCGGGCCACGGCGGACGGCCACGAGGCGGCCGTTGTCTCCGGCGTCAACGTCAATGTGATGAACCGCCTGGCATGGGCCATCGGCAGTGTACTGGCGGCCATTGGTGGCGTCTTCCTGGGCCAGCTGCAGATCGTCTCGACGGAGCTGGAAAGCATCGGCCTGCTGGCCTTGCCGGCAGTCGTGATCGGTGGCATGCAGAGCATTCCCGGCGCCATCATCGGCGGCATCCTGGTGGGGGTGATCGAGCAACTGGCCGCCACCTACATTTCGCCCAAGTCCAGCGACATCGTCATCTACGGCCTGCTGTTGGTGATCCTGATGGTCCGTCCCTGGGGACTGTTCGGTCAAAAGGAACTGGGTCGCGTCTGACGCCCACGTAGTCAAGCCATGAAACCACAAACACTTTCCACAGGGTCACAGGCGCCCGCGCGCGCCAGCCTCAAGCAATGGGTCTGGCGGGCGGTCTTCGTCGCGGCCGTTCTCTATCTGCCGGTGTTGCTGACGGAGCGGGCGATCTTCGGCATTGCGCTGTCCAACATGCAGTTGCTCAACCTTGGCCTGACGCAAATCAACCTGATGCTGATTGCCATGCTCGGAGCGCTGTCGCTCAATTACCTGACGGGTTGCGCCGGCCTGATCTCCATCGGTCACGCGGCGCTCTACGCCATGGGCGCGATGACCGCCGCAGCCGCCGGCACCCTGTGGGGCTGGCCATTTCCGCTGGTGCTGCTGGCGGCAGGGGTCACGGGCGCGCTGTCAGGCCTGCTCGCCGGCTTGCCCTCACTGCGCGTACGCGGGCTGTACTTCGTGTTGTCCACCATGGCGCTGCACTACATCGTGATCTTCGCCTTCCTGCAGTTCCAGTTCAGGTTCTTCGACGTGGTCGGCATACCTTACAGCGCGGCGAAGATCGGCCCGATCGAGCTGGCCACGCCGATGGGCTGGTATTTTTTCCTGCTGCCGGTGGTGGCGCTGGTCTACTGGGGCCTGAGCAACACGCTGCGCACGCGTGAGGGGCGTCTGCTGATGGCCATGCGCGACCACGAACTGGCCGCCACCGCGGTGGGTGCCGATGTGCGCATCCTGCGCCTCAAGGCCTTCGCACTGAGCTCGGCCATCGCCTCGATGGCGGGAGCGCTGTATGCGTATTACCTGACCAACGTGACCTCCGAGGCCTTCGGCATCAACTTCGCGATCCAGTTCATCGCCATGATCATCATCGGCGGCATGGGCTCGTTGTGGGGCTCGTTGGTGGGCGCCGCATTGTGGCTGCTGCTGCCCTCGGTCATCAACGGTTTCGCCTCTCAGGCTGGTGACTCGACCGGCCTGGTCCATCTGGTGCTGGTCGAGCACAAGGCACAACTGGTGCAGTTGATCTTTGGCGCCCTGGTGATCCTGCTGCTCATCTTCGCGCCGGGAGGCATCGCCGGCATGGGCCGGCAGTGGCGTGACCGCCTCCTTTCCAAGCGGGGGCCATGATGGAAAACATGCTCGAAATCAACGGCCTGTCGGTGGGTTATGCGCGCAAAGGCCTGGCCGTGGAAGACGTCAGCCTGTCGGTGCCGCAGGGCAGCATCGCGGCGCTGCTGGGCGCCAACGGGGCCGGCAAGACCACGCTGATCCGCTCGGTGACCGGTCTGCTCGATCTGCACCACGGCCACGTGAGCGGCGGGTCGATCCGCTTCGGCGGCGAAGACATCCTGGGTGTGCCTGCACATCGGCTGGTACGCATGGGCATGGGGCAGGTGCCCGAAGGTCGGCTGATCTTCAAACAACTCACCGTCGAGGACAACTTGCTGGTTGGCGCCGCCATCCTGCCGCGCTCCAAGGTACGCGAAGGGCTGGACTCGGTCTACGCGCTATTTCCCAAGCTGCTCGAGCGCCGCCAATCGTCGGCTGGCTGGTTGTCGGGCGGCGAGCAGCAGATGCTGGCACTGGGCCGGGCGCTGATCGGGCGGCCCAAGCTGCTGCTGGTGGACGAATTGTCCCTCGGCCTGGCGCCGCTGATCGTGAAGGACATCTACAAGCAGCTCCAGGTGGTCGGCAAGACACTGGGCACATCGATGCTGATCGTCGAGCAGAATGCCCGCCTTGCGCTGGAGTTCGCGGCCAGTGCTTACATCCTCAATGGCGGACGGGTCGTGTTGTCCGGGCCGGCGGCCGAGGTGGCTGCCAACGAGGCCATGAAGGAGTCTTATCTTGGCGCCGCGAAGGAGGCAGCATGAGCCGCCGGGCCGACCCCAAGGCGAATAGCACCGCAGTGCGTAGCACGGAGGTATCACTATGAGCACCCCGATTCTTGAAGTCGCGGCGCTGCAGATGCGCTTCCAGGGCATCATGGCGCTGAAGGACGTTTCTTTCACGCTGGAGCGCGGGCAGATCAGTTCGCTGATCGGCCCCAACGGTGCCGGCAAGACCACCCTGTTCAACTGCGTGACCGGCATGTACACGCCCACCAGTGGCAGGGTGACTTTCGACGGTGAGGACATCACCGCGCAAGCGGCCTACAAGGTGTCGCGGCACGGCATCGCGCGCACGTTCCAGAACCTGGCGCTGTTTGGCGGCCTGACCGTGCTGGAGAACCTGCTGGTGGGCGCCTACCAGCAAGGCAGTTCGGGACTATTGCAAGGCGCTTTCCTGTCGCCCGGCACGCGCGCCGAGCAAAAGGCTGCGGTGGCCTCTGCCCATGAGGTACTGGCCTTTCTCGATCTGGACGACGCCGCCAACGTGCTGCCATCCGAGTTGCCCTATGGCCGCCAGAAGGAAGTCGAATTTGCCCGCGCCCTGATGCAGAAGGCGCAACTGGTGTTGCTCGATGAGCCCATGGCCGGCATGAGCACCTCGGAAAAATCCGCCATGACAGCGCTGATCCAGCGCGTGCGCGGGGAACTCGGCGTCACCTTCCTGCTGGTCGAGCACGACATACCCACCATCATGGAGATTTCCGACAAGATCGTCGTGCTGGACTTCGGCAGCAAGATCGCGGAAGGAACGGCCCGCGAAATCCAGAACAACGAAGCGGTGATCGCCGCCTATCTGGGCACCGACAGCGCCGCCCACTGAAGGTGCAAATGAATCTGCTGCGCGAGCCGATCTTGTGCCTCCGGTACTCACCGTACGCTTGTACGGTTCCGTTCCTCGGCGCAAGCTAGGCCCGCTCGCGACGATTTTTTTGCACCTTCAATCAGTTTTTCACCTACATCAAGGACATCACCATGAGAGAAGCCGTTATCGTTTCAACCGCCCGCACCGGCATCGGCCGCGCCTACAAGGGATCGCTGAACAACACCAAGTCCCCGACCATGCTCGGACACGTCATCGCGCACGCCGTGCAGCGCGCCGGCGTCGACGGTGCCGAGATCGAGGACGTGGTCGTCGGCACGGTGCTGACCGCCGGCACGGCCGGCATGAACCTGGCGCGCAACGCGGCGCTGGCCGCCGGCCTGCCAGCAACGGCTGCCGGCCAGACCATGGATCGCCAATGCGCATCCGGCCTGATGGCCATCGCAACCGCCGCCAAGCAGGTGATGGTGGACGGAATGCAGGTCGTCATCGCCGGTGGCCACGAGAACATCACCGCCGAGCAGAAGGCCTACTTCGACAGCGCGATGGCGGCCAAGGACCCGAACCTGGAGCGTGTGGCACCCACTGCCTATATGCCGATGCTCATGACGGCCGAGTTCGTAGCCAGGAAATACGCCATCAACCGGGAGTCACAGGACCTGTATTCGCTGCAGTCACAGCAACGCACTGCGGCCGCGCAAGCGGCAGGGCGGTTTGACCAGGAGATCGTGCCGATCACGACGCAGATGGCGGTCGCGGACAAGGCCACCGGGTCCATTAGTTACCGTGAGGTGACGCTGGCGCGCGACGAGGGCAACCGGGCGGACACCTCACTGGACAGTCTGAAGGGGCTCAAACCCGTGATTGAAGGCGGGGTCATCACGGCGGGCAATGCCAGCCAGCTGTCCGATGCAGCCAGTGCCTGTGTGATCATGGAAGCCGGCCTGGCCCAGAAACGCGGCCTGCAGCCCCTCGGTATCTACCGCGGCATGACCGTGGCGGGCTGCGCTCCCGAGGAGATGGGCATAGGCCCGATCTATGCCGTGCCCAAGCTGCTCAAGCAGCACGGCCTCGCCGTGCAAGACATTGGCCTGTGGGAGCTGAACGAAGCCTTCGCCTGTCAGGCCTTGTACTGCCGTGACCAGTTGGGCATCGACCCCGCGATCTACAACGTCAACGGTGGCGGCATTTCGATCGGCCATCCTTATGGCATGACCGGCGCCCGCCTGGTCGGGCACGCGCTGATCGAAGGCAAGCGGCGCGGCGTGAAATACGTGGTGGTGACCATGTGTGTCGGTGGCGGCATGGGTGCGGCTGGGCTGTTCGAGGTCGCGTGAGCCGCCGGCCGCGCCCTTTGAATCGAGGAACGATGACCATGTCAAAGCTCGACAGCTACCAGACCATCCTGCATAGCCGACGCGGCCGCGTGCTCACGCTCACGCTCAACCAGCCGGACCGGCTCAATGCTGTCGGTGCCGAGATGCACCGCGAGCTGGCGCAGGTATTCATCGACGCTGCCGACGATCCTGATTCGGAGGTCATCGTGCTGACCGGCGCCGGCCGCGCGTTCTCGTCGGGTGGCGACCTGGTCTGGATGCAGTCGATGATCGACCATCCGGAAGAGTTCGACCGCACCACCGCGCGCGAGGCCAAGCGCATCATCTTTTCGCTGTTGGATTGCGACAAGCCGGTGATCGCCAAGCTCAACGGCCACGCCACCGGACTGGGCGCAACCATCGCCCTGTTCTGCGACGTGATCTTTGCGGCTGAGCATTGCAAGATAGGCGACCCGCATGTCAGCGTCGGGCTCACGGCGGGCGACGGCGGTGCCGTGATCTGGCCGCAGCTGATCGGTTACGCCCGCGCCAAGGAATACCTGATGACGGGCGACCTGCTGCTCGCGCCGGACGCGGCGCGCATGGGGCTCATCAACCATGCGGTTCCCGCGGCCGAACTCGACGCGCGCGTCGACGCCTTCGCCGACCGACTGGCCGGCGGGGCGCTGCAGGCCATCCGCACCACCAAGTTGTCGGTCAACATCGGGCTAAAGCAGCTCGCCCAGAGCATCATGGACGCGTCGATCGGTTACGAGGGCCTGTCGAATCGCAGCCGTGACCACCAGGAGGCCGTACAGGCCTTTCCCCGGAAGCTGCCGCCGGCATTCATCGGGCGATGAACGCCAACACAGACCTTGAACAGCCGCAACCAAGGCGGCAAGGAGCCAGAAATGGTAATTCGTCGAAACAGCCGCGGTAATGCGGTGAAACCAGTGCATCAGTCTGCCGGGGAAGGCCCGGTCCGCGCCAAGACCGCGTCAACGCGGGCAGGTGGCGCGACCGCAACAACGAAGTCTCTTGGCGGTGGAGTTGCTGAACTGGCCGAAGGGTCCCTGAAGTTGTATGGTGAATTGGCTAAAACCATGATGGGTCTGAGTGAACGCGATGTGCCGGCGAAGGACCCGCGTTTTGCCGACCCGGCATGGCGTGAGCACCCGCTGTATCGGCGCCTCGGCCAGGGCTATCTGGCGTTCTGCGAGGCGGCCGACCGCCTGGCCGATAACAATCCGAATTGGCGCGGACGTGCGCGCAACCGGTTTCTCACCGGTGTGCTGACGAGCACGCTTGCTCCAACCAATACCTTGCTGGGCAATCCGGCGGCCCTCAAGCGGGCCTTCGAGACCGGAGGAGCGAGTCTGACCGCGGGCATGAGGAACATGCTGGTCGACCTGGTGCACAACAAGGGGATGCCGCGCCAGGCGCCGATCGATGTTTTCAAGGTCGGCGAGAACATTGCGGCGACGCCTGGTGCCGTCGTCTTCTGCAACGAGATGGTGGAGCTGATCCAGTACCAGCCCACCACCGCGCAAGTCTGCGACCGGCCCACGCTGCTGATCGTGCCGCCGGTTGGCAAGTATTACTTCATGGATCTTGCTCCAAAGCGAAGCTTCGTTGAATACGCCGTTTCCTGCGGCATCCCGATGTTCGTCACGAGCTGGCGCAACCCGGGGCCCGAGCATGCTGCGTGGGGAATCGACGACTATGTGCAAACCTGCCTGGACCTGGTCGACGCGGTATGCAGGATCAGCGGCAGCAAGCAGCTCAATACGCTGGGCATGTGCGCGGGCGGCATCATCACCACGCTGATGCTGGCCGTGATGGCCGAGCGTCGTGACAAGCGGGTGTTTGCCGCGGGCTTCGGTGTCATGCTGCTGGATTTTGCGGCTGAGGCTCCGATCGGTGCGTTTAATGCAAAGCCCGTGTTGTCCATGGCGCGGCGCCGTTCCGCATCCAAAGGCATTCTGCCGGCCAGCAATCTGGCGAATGTGTTCGCCTGGATGCGCCCCAACGACCTGGTCTGGAACTACTGGTCCAACAACTACCTGATGGGCAAGGAACCTCCGGCATTCGACATATTGGCGTGGAGCGTGGACGGCACCAACCTGCCGGGCAAACTGCATGGCCAGTTTCTCGATCTCTTTGAATACAATTTGCTGACCAAACCGGGTGCACTGGCGGTGTTGGGCGTGCCGATCGATTTGAAGCGCGTGCGACAAGAAGTATTCGCCACCGGGGCCCTGACCGATCACCTGACCCCCTGGAAAGCGTGTTACCGAACTACCCAATTGCTAGGTGGCAAGAGCCAGTTCGTGCTCAGCAACTCGGGACACATCGCAAGCCTGGTCAATCCGCCGGGAAATCCGAAAGCGAGCTACTGGATCGGCCCCAAACCGATGGCCGACGCTGAAGCCTGGCGCGAAAAGTGCACGCAGAAAACGGGGACCTGGTGGGAAGTCTGGTCCGAATGGACACTTGCGCGCAGCGGGCGCAAGCGCGCCGCGCCAACAGTCCTCGGCAACGCAGAGTTTCCCCCGCTGGGCGCGGC
>JANOTG010000205.1:0-3425 GCA_031416215.1 Betaproteobacteria bacterium | reverse complement strand
CCGATATTTCGTCGGTTGAAGGGTTTCTGGAGGAGCTGCTGGAGCGCTCTGCCGACAAGGGTGGGCCGCTGGTGCTGAAGCTGCCACGTGCTCCCGGCACGCGCGAACAGCGCTGGGCGCACCTGTTGTGCGGGCCCATGTTTGCCGCGCAATCGACGGTGCGCCAGCCCGCGGATGACCTGCACGCCGATGCCACCGACCGAATCACCCGCCTGGAGGCCGAAGTGGCACAGTTGCGCGAGACCGTGCAGCGGCTGTGCGCCGAACTGGGGGTGGTTATGAACAATCCCTGACGGCAGCCGCTGGCGGCGCACCCAGGCCGACAGGCACCCGGGCGTCAAGGCAATCGATGCGCTGCACCACCCAGAGCGACCAAGGCTTTGCGCAAGCTGGCAATCTCGGCATGCAAAGGCGCCACGATGGTCTGCGTGATTTCGGCCTCGGTGAAGCGTGGCGTGATGTGCTGCGGACAGTTCCAGTCATAGGCCTCGACCGTGATGACCGCCGCCCGCTCCACCCGGGCACGGTAATCCGGCACCACAAGCCGCAGCATCAACTGGGGATCGTCCGCCTGGTCGACCAGGCGCACCCGACCGAGAATCTTGAGGCGGCGTCGGTTGGCGTAGTCCATCAGGATGATGGAGACCCGGTCATTGCCGCTCAGGTTGCCCACGCTGATGTACTGCACGTTGCCGCGAAAGTCGGCGTACGCGATGGTTCTTGCATCCAGAACCTTCAAGAATCCGGCCGGCCCGCCACGAAACTGCACATACGGCCAACCCGTCTCGCCCACCGTCGCCTGGTAGAAACCATCGCGCGCCTCGATGAACTCCGCTTCTGCCGCGCCCAGCGCATCGCGCCGGTCGTCGGTGTCGTCCAGCGGGGCGTAAGCTGCTCTGCTGCCCCGAGCCGTCTGCACGGCACGGACGGCGGCTGTGAATGCGATATCGGAGTAGGCGCGGCTCATGGGAAGGCTCCTTGGCATTTGTGGTGGTTCCCGCTGTCGGTGCGCAGCGGTTACCCGTACTGTCGCTGAAACTGGCCGTCGGCAGTATCGCTGTGTCGGTCAATACACCATGGTGTGTCGGGGAAGAATAGTGACGCGTAGTACCATCCACACAAGCATTTTCGGCAAGAGGAGCACACCGTGAAAACACTGGTCGACCATCTCGCGCAATATGGTGCCTACCATCGCGACCCACGCAACATCGTCACCCATTTCATCGGTATACCGATGATCGTGCTGGCGGTGGGTATTTTGTTGTCGCGCCCGATGCTGGCCACGTTCGGCAACTGGAATCTGACGCCGGTATGGCTGCTGATCGCCGCCAGCGGGGTGTTTTACCTGCGGTTGGACCTTCGCCTGGGCCTGGTGATGGCGCTGGTGCTGGTGTTCACCGGGGCGGTGGGCCAGTGGTTTGCCGCGCAGGCGACACCGGTCTGGCTGGGCTGCGGTGTGGGCTTGTTTCTGGTCGGTTGGGTGATCCAGTTCATTGGCCACTACTTTGAGGGCAAGAAGCCGGCCTTTGTGGATGACCTCAGCGGCTTGATCGTCGGCCCGCTGTTTCTGGTCGCCGAGGCCGCATTCATGCTCGGGCTGCGCCGCGATGTGCAGGCGCCGGTGGAGGCGCGCATCGGCCCGCTGCGGAGTCGAGCTGCAGCGGTGTGATGTCAACGGCGCTGGTGCGCTGATGCATGGGCAACAGTGACTGGTTGTCAGACGTTGTCGCGCGGAATCTTGCGCTCCCAACTGCGCTCGAAAACCTTGTCTGCACCGTCCCAGGCCTGTAACCGGGCCTGCAGCACGAAGTCATCGGCAGTGCAGCGGATGCGGGTCTGGGTTTCGGTGCGAACACGCCAGCCGTCGCGTCCCATGGTGGTGGTCAGGTGGATATCCTGCTCGGCGCTCAGCGGGTTGTCCGGGTGGATCGAAAAGCGCAGCTCGCCGTTGGTGTCGTAATCCACATCGGTATCGGTGGTGCGCCAGGCCCCGCGATCACGGGTGCGCAGCAGATCGACGCGGCCGTCGGTGGAGGACCGGTCGATGTGGTCGAGCGGGCGGTCCGTGGCGCGGGCGCGGGTCGACTGCAATGCCACCGGCGCGGCGCCTTCGGGCTCGGCAAACGGCGTCAGCGCGGCGTCTGATTGCTCATTGGGTGTTCGCACTGGCAGACGCACCATACTGCTGCCGCACTGCAGGATGACGGTGGTGGCCTTGGGTGAGGGCCAGGCAATCGGCCAGTAACTGGTGGACAGGGCGATGCGCAACCGATGTCCGGCCGGCAACACTTGCGCAAGGCCGCACAAGGCGATGCGCACCCGGTAAACCTGCCCCGGCACCAGGGGCTGCGGGTCGGCATCACCCTCGCGGTGTGACAGGTTCAGCAGACCATAACTCAGCCGTAGCGAACTGCCGTCGGGCGCCACATCACACAGGCGCACCGCCAGCAAGGCCTGCGGCTGGTCGCTGATGACGTCCAGTTCGAGGTCGGACTCGCCCAACAACTCCATGGCTGCGGTCAAGGGCGCACTGTCGAAACACAGGCTTTGGGCATCGTCGCTGCGCTGGTCGTCCGACAGGTCGGGCCCCAAGCCGTAGGAACACTGGTAACCAGCCTGCAGGCCGGTGGTCTGCAGGCTGTGAATATGCAAGGCGTGCGGCTCAGCCGTGCGGGCTTCCAAACCGGTCGGATGGAGGTACAGCAGCGTCGGCACCCGTCCCGACGGCGGCCAAACCGGCTCCGCCACCCAGCGCCCGGGCCAGTCCACCACCAGCTTGGCGGGTTTTACCCAATCGCCCATCCACACGCGCAACATGGGTTCGTCCATGATGCCGGTGTCCTTGTCTTTCAACCAATGGTCCCACCAGCGGATCGCCTCCTGCAGAAAGCCGATCGCCGGACCGGGCCGGGCCAAGTGCGGCACCGAATGCGCCCAGGGGCCGATCAGCGCCTTTTTCGGCACGCTCAAGTGCTCCAGCAGCGGCAAGACGTTGCGCGAATAACTGTCCTGCCAACCGCTGATGGCGTACACCGGCACCTGGATCCGGCTGATGTCCTCACATACCGAGCCGGGTTTCCAGTAGTCGTCGCGGCGCTGGTGCGAGAGCCAGATTTCCACCGGCAGCGTCGTGTTTTCCAGCCGCTCCAGCCACATGGCGCGCCAGCGCTCACCCACCACCGCCGGATCCGGCGGCCGCGCCGTGCCCGAGAGCAGGGTGCCACCCCAGCTGGTGTTGCCCTCGATCATGCAACCACCCATGTAGTGGCAGTCGCCGTTGTAACGGTCCTGCGCAAAACCCATGGGCATGATGGCCTTGAGCGCAGGTGGCTGCAAGGCCGCCACCTCCAGCGTGTTGATGCCACCCCAACTGATGCCCCACATGCCAACCCGGCCATTGCACCAGGGCTGGCGCGCCAGCCAGG
>JANOTG010000204.1:0-4920 GCA_031416215.1 Betaproteobacteria bacterium | reverse complement strand
CTGGAAGAGGTCAACGCCACGGACATGCCGGTGCTGCAGGGCGCCATACCAAACGACATCGATGGCGTCTATCTGCGCAACACACAAAACCCGGTCTACCAATCGATCGGCCGTTACCACCCGTTTGACGGCGACGGCATGATCCACATGGTGTCGTTCCAAGACGGCCAAGCCAGTTACCGGAACCGGTTTGTACGCACCAAGGGGCTCGCCGCCGAGGTCGAGGCGAACCAGCGGCTGTGGGCCGGGTTGATGGAGAACCCGGCTCTTTCCAGACGGCCCGGCTGGGGTGCCCATGGCTCGATCAAGGATGCCTCCAGCACCGATGTGGTGGTCCATGCGGGCAAGGCGCTCACCTCCTACTACCAGTGCGGCGAAGGGTACCGGCTGGACCCGTTCACGCTGGAGCAGCACGGCATCCCGCCCTGGTCACCGCTGGACGGGATATCGGCCCACATGAAGGTGGACGAGGCAACGGGCGAGATGTTGTTCTTCAACTACTCCAAACATGCCCCCTACATGCACTACGGCGTGGTCGACCGGCACGACAAGCTGGTGCACTATGTGCCCATCCCGCTGCCCGGCCCGAGGCTGCCGCACGACATGTGTTTCACCGAGCACTTCGCGATACTGAACGACTTTCCGCTGTACTGGGATCCGGAATTGCTCAAGGCAGGCAAACACGTGGTCAAGTTCCATCCGGAGCAAAAATCGCGCTTTGCCATCATCCCGCGGCGTGGCCAGCCGGGCGACATCCGCTGGTTCGAGGCGGCACCGACTTTTGTCCTGCACTTTCTCAACGCCTACGAAGACGGCCACGAGATCGTGCTCGACGGCTACTTTCAGGAGGAGCCGGAGCCGAAGAATTTCGACGGTGCTCCCAAGGGCTACGAGCGCATGATGTCCTACCTCGACCAGTACAAGATGGGTACCCGTTTGCACCGCTGGCGCTTCAACCTTGCCACCGGTGCGACCACCGAGCAGCGGCTGGATGGGCGCACGCTCGAGTTCGGCATGATCAACCAGCGTTATGCCACCCGAAAATACCGCTATGCCTATAGCGCCGTGCAGGTGCCAGGCTGGTTCCTGTTCAACGGTTATGTCAAGCACGACCTGCAGAGCGGCCAGTCATGGCAGATTACCCTGCCTGAGGGACAATTCGCCAGCGAGGCGCCGTTTGCCCCGCGCATCAACGCCCGGGACGAGGACGACGGCTACCTGGTGACCTTCATCACCAATGAAAACACCCAGCGCTCCGAAGTGTTGCTGATCGACGCCAAGCGGTTCTCCGACGGCCCGATTTGCCGCATCGCGCTGCCGCACAAGTTGTGCAGCGGAACCCATTCCTGTTGGGCCCATGGCGCGGACATCCGTACCGGACTGCTGGGCGCACCATGATGAAGACCGCACTGGTTCTTGGCGCGGGCGCACTGTGGCTGGTGTGGGTGGCGGGCTTGCTGGTGTTCCGGCGCCGGCCGGAACTGCGCGTGGGCACCCTGCGTGAATTCGTCTTTCCCGCCGCGGCCATGGTCATCGGCATTGCCTGGCTGACCAGCACCAGGACCTCGCCCGGCTCCTGGTTCTTGTCGATCTACATGCAAGCAGCCGTGCTCACTGGCGTGTTGCTGACCGGTGTATGGCTGCTCAGCCTGCTCAAGCGCGACGCCGGCATCATGGACGTGGCTTATCCGCTGGCGGCCGCTGTTCCCGTGGTGGTGTTGATCGCAAAGCGCGGCTCCTGGTCGCCACATGAAATCGTCACCGTCGCAATGGTCGCCCTCTGGAGCCTGCGCATGTCGCTGCACATCGGCATGCGCAATGCCGGCCATGGGGAGGACGGCCGGTATGCCGCCTGGCGCACGCGTTTCGGGCCACACTGGTGGTGGTGGAGCTTCTTCCAGGTTTTCATGATGCAGGGCGTGTTGGTGTGGCTGTGGTCGCTCGGCCTGATCGGCGCCGTGGCGGTCGGCCAGCGTGAACTGGGTTGGCAGCACGCACTGGCGCTGTTGCTGTTCGCCGTGGGGTTCTACTTCCAGGTGGTTGGCGACCTGCAGCTGGAGCGTTTCAAGAAAACCCGCACCGACCGCAGCATGGTGCTCGACACGGGACTGTGGCGGCTGACGCGCCACCCCAACTATTTTGGCGAAGCAATGATCTGGTGGAGTTTTGGCGCGCTCGGCCTGGTGCACCCCTGGGGTTGGCTGGCACTGGTGTGCCCGGCCTACGTCACCTGGTTCATGGCCGCCGGCTCCGCCACCCCGATGCAAGACCGCTACCTGGCCAAGACCAAACCCGCCTATGCCGACTACATGCGCCGGGTGCCGACCTTCTTTCCCTGGGGAACGCCAAAGTGACGCTGACCGCCGACTTGCAGGGCCGTGGCGCGATCGTCACGGGTGCCGGCAAGGGGCTCGGGCGGGCCTATGCCCTGCACCTGGCGTCGCGCGGCGCGAAGGTGCTGGTCAACAACCGGCGCCATGCGGGCGAAAGCGACGCGCAGACGTCCGCTGCCCAGACGGTCGCGGCAATCCGCGCGGCCGGCGGCGCGGCCGACGCCAACTGGAACGATGTGAATGACCCGCAAAGCGGCATCACCATGGTGCAACAGGCACTGGAGCGTTTCGGTGTGCTGGACATCGTGGTGGCCAACGCCGGTGCCGATCGGCCCACCGCGTTCCACAAACAGAGCCTGTCGGACTTCCGTGCCATCTTCGACACCAGCTTCTTCGGCAATCTGCACCTGGCGCACGCCGCCTGGCCGCACCTGCTGCAGCAAGGGTATGGTCGCATGGTTCTGACCGCCTCCAGCGCCGGCCTGCACTCCAATCATGGTCAATCGGCGTATTCCGCGGCGAAGGCTGCGGTCATCGGGCTGATGCGCGCCCTGGCAATCGAAGGCCGGCGCCGCGACGTGCGGGTCAACGTGATCGCCCCGTACGGGTATTCGCAGATGACCGCGCCCTACATGGATCCCACGATGGCCGACAGCTTCGACCCGGCTTTGGTGGCTCCGCTGGTGGGCTGGTTGTGCAGCCCGCAATGCGACGTGACAGGCGAGGTGCTGGTCAGCGGTGCAGGCCTGGTACGGCGTGCGGGCACAGGCGAAAGTGATGCCCTGGCGCTGCGTCAGGGGTCGGTCGGCGATGTCGTGCACGCCCTGCAGGACAAGGCCCTGCGGGGTTATCCAAGCGCCAACGATTCTTTCGCCCGGTTTCTCCAGGAACTGGCGCGACACTCTGCGGAGACAGTACCATGACACACGCCTACATCGCCGACGCCGTACGAACTCCGCGCGGCAAAGGCAATGACAAAGGCAGTCTGAAAGGCGTCAAGCCTGCCGAGTTGCTGGCGCAGGCACTGCGCTCACTGGCCGCGCGTACGCGACTCGACACGACGCAGGTCATCGACGCAGTGTTCGGCTGCGTCAGCCAGACCGGTGACCAGGGCACGAGCGTGGGCACATTGGCGTTGCCGCTGGCCGGGTGGAGCGACCGCGTTTGCGCCGTCACGATCAACCGCTACTGTGCCTCGGGCCTGAGTGCCACCAACTTTGCGGCGTTGCAGGCGCTGCACGGCGACACGCTGGCAGTAGGTGGCGGCATCGAGATGATGTCGCGTGTGCCCATGGGCAGTGACCAGGGTCCGCTGACGCATGACCATGCACTGCAGCAGCAAACACAGCTGCCGCCGATCGGTCTTGCAGCCGACGCCATTGCCACGCAACGTGGCTACAGCCGCGACATGCTCGACAGCTATGCGGCGACATCCCAGCAACGGGCGGCCGCGGCAAGCGGCCGGGGTGCGCGGGCTTCGATGATCAGCGTCAGCGACGCGGCAGGCGCGACGCTGCTGGATCATGACGAGAACGTCCGACCGGCCACGACGGCGCAAACACTTGCTTCCATGCAGCCGGCGTTTGCCCAGTGGGGCGCCAAAGGTGGCGCTGATGGCTGGGACGCCGTGCTGTGCCGACGCTATCAGCTGGCCACCATCCAGCATGTGCACCACGCCGGGAACTCGCCCGCGATGGCCGATGGCGCCGCCGCTGTGCTGGTCGGATCGCTGGCGGCTGTGCAACGCAGCGGCCTTACGCCGCGGGCGCGTATCCTGGGTTTTGCCGATACTGGCTCCGACCGCACACTGGCGCTGACTGGCACAGTGGACGCGGCGCGGTTGGCCCTGGCACGTGCGGGTCTGGGTGCAGACGAGATCGACCTGTTCGAGATCAACGAAGGTTTTGCCGCCATGGCGCTGCACTTCATGGAGGAAATGGGCGTCGGCCACGACCGGGTCAACGTCAATGGTGGCGCCATCGCCATCGGACACGCGATGGGCTGCACCGGAGCGGCCATGATCAGTGTGGTGCTGGACGAGCTCGAAGCCCGCGGCGCCCGTACGGCCTGCATATCGATCTGTGGTGCAGCCGGGGTTGCCAGCGCCATGGTGCTGGAGAGACTGTCATGAGCCGCAGAGCCGATCCCGGGCCGACTGCCGCTTTGCGCTGCGAGAAGGCGCGACCATGACCCAGGTCATACAACTCACACTCAACGGCATGGCCATCGGCGCCATCTACGCGCTGGTGGCGCTCGGCCTGGTGCTCACCTACAAGGCCACCGAGGTACTGAACTTCGCCCATGGCGACGTGTTGATGGCTTCGTCCTTCGTCGGCTGGGGCCTGATCGTCGGCCTGGGCTGGCCATTCTGGTTTGCCGCGCTGGCCACCGTCGCCATCGCGGCGGCGCTGAGCTGGCTGATCGACGCCCGCGTCATGCGCCTGATCGTCGGGCAACCGCAGTTTGCCGGTGTCATGCTGACCATTGCCATCGCCTTCATGTTGCGCGGTGGCGTGAGCATGGCATTCGGGCCGGAGTCCCGCACCTACCCGACACCCTGGACCGGGCAGAAAACGCAGCTCGGCGG
>JANOTG010000203.1:0-2100 GCA_031416215.1 Betaproteobacteria bacterium | reverse complement strand
TATGGCACTCTGGCCAAGGAACTGAACATCAAGGCGGATTGAACTGACAGGTGATTTGAGGACTGCCACGCCGGCACCGTGTGCCAAGCCGCGTTCGAAATCAGGCCGGGGCACACGAGCAGCGGCACCGGGTCAGCACCCGCGGCTTGCCAGGTAAGTTGCCATGCGGCTCCTTTGGCACCGGGGTGGTCGCCCGTATGCGCCAACCCGGTGGCAATGCGACCGGCTTCGCGACCAAAGGAGATCGAGGCTGTGGCAGCCCGGCTGGGCATGCGCGCAAGTGCGCTGCCGCACTCGGGGTGCAGGCTTTGGGCGTCCCGTTTGACGCAGTTACCAACAGCCACAGCCGTGTGATCAACGAACAGTTGATCCGCCATAAGCTTCCGGCGATGTTTGCCGGCGTGGCCTATGTGGAGGGCGGCGGGCTGATGTCTTGTGCGGCCGCGTTCGGTGACAACTTTCGTCGTGCCGCAAGCCATGTCGACAAAATCTTCAGGGGTGCAAAGCCGGGAGATCTGCCGGTCCAGCAACCGACCCGCTTCGAGCTGGTTGTCAACGGCAAGACGGCCAAGGCGATTGGTGTCGCGTTTCCGGCGGGGTGCCTGTGACATCCGGACGACTTGCCGATGTGGCCGTGCTGGAGGGTTGCAGAACCAGTCGGCGGAGTCAGCATGGCCCATCGGACTGGCTCTTCCGCAGAGAAGCGAAGCCTGCCTCACTGGCCAATGGTTATACTGTAATACCGTATTGCACCCGGAGTTGATCATGGCTGTATCCGTGCGCATGGACCCCTTGCTTGAACGGCAGCTGGAGCAGGCCGCCAAACGCCAGGGCGTGACCAAATCACAGTTCATCGTCGAC
This sequence comes from Betaproteobacteria bacterium, assembly GCA_031416215.1. Classification (GTDB taxonomy): domain Bacteria; phylum Pseudomonadota; class Gammaproteobacteria; order Burkholderiales; family Burkholderiaceae_C; genus CAISIP01. The sequence goes on along the minus strand of JANOTG010000203.1, from coordinate 1,239 downwards.
GCCGTCGAGCGTGCCCTGGGCCGCAAGAACCCCTACGAACTCATGCTGGCGCTGAAGGCCGAAGAACAGGCGCCCGAATACAGGGCGCTGACCAGGGCCTATGCCCGCGAAGAGCAGCCTTACACGCCGGCTGCTGCGCGCAAGGTGATCGTGCGCAAACTCAAATCCAAGCATGACGGCGGCGCTGGTTGACGCCGGGCCGATGGTCGCGCTGTTCGGAGCCCGCCAACCGCGTGCCGCACACTACATAGGCCTGTTCCGGCACGCGGCCGAACTGCAATGGTCGCTGTCCACCACCTGGCCCTGCGTGGTCGAGGCCGGATACCTGTTGTCGCCGCCCCAGCGCTTCACTTTCCTGCGTTGGGTGGGTGCCGGTGCCATCACCGTGTTCCCGTTTCCCCAGGATGCGCTGGACGAATTGGTGGCGCTCATGCAGCGCTACACAGAATCCCCCCGCACCGAGATGGACCTGGCCGATGCATCCTTGTTGTGGCTGGCATCCGATACCGGCGTGACACGCATCATGACCATGGATGTGCGCGATTTCTCCCGGTACCGCCTGCCAGACGGGCGGGCTTTCGAGATCCTGTAACGCGAAACCTGCACACCTTGCGAAGGTGCCAGGCCTTTGGCCGCGGGAAGGACTGGATGCCTTAGGTGGATCTGGTCAAGCCGATGCCCCAACTCGGCGCCCGGCGCGCAAACCACCCTCAGAGGTCGAGCACCAGGCTCGCGCTCTTGCAGCCGCCGACACAGACCATCATCACCGTGTTGCTGGCCTGCTCGGAGGCGCTGAGCACCGAGTCGCGGTGATCCGGGGTGCCACCCAGCACCCGGGTTTCGCAGGAGCCGCAGACACCCTCTTCGCAGCTGGTATTGGGCTCCACGCCACCACCACGCAGCGCCTGCAGCAGGGTTTGCTCGGGCGTCACGGTGATAGTTTTTCCCGAGCGCTTGAGCTCCACGGTGTAGGTCTGCTTGGCGTCGCTGGCGGCGGCCACCTCGACGGCCGTGAAGCGCTCGATATGGGCATTGTGGTAGCCCAAGGCGGCGCAGACGGCTTCGAAACTGTCGAGCATCATGCCCGGGCCGCAGGCGTAGTAGTGGGTGTCCGCCTTGGCCGGTCGCGCCGCCAGCAGGGCTCTCAAGTCGGGCGGCCCGCCCTGCTCGGTGTCGAAATGCCAGTGCACCGGCACGCCCAGTGCGTTGATCTCGGCCACAAAGGCAGCACTCTTGCGC
>JANOTG010000202.1:0-3281 GCA_031416215.1 Betaproteobacteria bacterium | reverse complement strand
GTCTCGGCATGGCTCAGCACCAGGCCTGTGGCTTCATCGGGCTTGCTGTCGTCGAAGCGCACAAAATGATCGTGGGTCCAGTGGTAGCCGGGACCGCGGATCTTGAAGACCCGCACAAACATGTCGCAGATCTCCTTGCGGCTGTTGGCCTTGAGAAACCCGCTGGGCGAGTCGAACACGGCGTCTTCCGCAAACAGGCTGGTCAGGCGCGGCATGTCGTGTTCGTCGCAGGCGATGGCGTAGGCACTCGCCAGCTCGCCGATCTCGGCACGGGCTTCGAGCTTTTCGACGCGGCGCAGCAGTTCATCCATGGTTGCCATCCGTTTTCTCCTCGGGATTCAGAACAAGTTCTTAAAGTTCTTCGATGTCGCGTCCGCCATGGGCCGCAACATCGGGCTGGCCCTGGTCGAGCGCAAATTCACGGGTGAGCTGACGACCCATGGACGGCATGCGCCAGCCCGCCAGTGGTCGTGTCTCGCGCATCGGTGAGATGTCGGCCGCCCTGCCACCGACAAACACATGCTGGATACGCCCCGGTTCGCCCAGCAGCGCGACGTTCTGCGACGGGTCACCACGCACACATATCAGGTCGGCCTTCATGCCGGCGGCAACAACCCCGGTCTTGCCGGCCATCTTGAGGGCAAAGGCGCCGGCACCCGTCGCACTGTGGATGGCCTGCAGGCTGGTCATGTCGTAATACCGCATGAAGACTTCCATTTCACGGTAGTGCCAATGGCCGTAGGGCACCAGCGAGAAACCGGCTTCGCTCCCGGTGAGTAGCGGCACACCGGCAGCATGCAGCCGGCGCATCGATTGCACCGAGTCGGTGATCTCGCGCTCGAACAGCTTTACAAATGCCGGGTCGGTGCCCAGGCGGTGGCCGTAGTCCACCATGTTGACCTGGAAGGTGAAGGTCGGGCACACCGGAATGCGGCGTTCGATCACCAGGTCGGTGGTTCGCTCGTCCATGCCGGTGCCGTGGAAGATGAGGTCCACACCCGCCTTGGCCGCCCGGTAGGACGAAACATTGCCACGGCAGTGTGCCATCACCGGCACACCGAGGTCGTGTGCCACTTCACAGATCAGGTCGAGTTCGTCCTGCATGAAGCTACAGCGTTCACCCAGATGCGCATAACGCGGCACGATGCCCGACACGTGCACCTTGATCCAGTCTGCACCGACCTTGACCTGGCGCCGCACCTCGGCAACGATCTCGTCGCGCCCCTGCACCGACATGTAGTAACCGGTGATGCCCACGTTGTTGATCAGGTGCCCGGCTGTGCCACCCACCTTGGTGATCAACGCGTAACAACCCGCGGCAATACGCGGCCCTTCGAAATACCCGGCCTCGATGGCGTCGCGCACATCGACCATGGTCTCGAACACCGAGTCCGGATCCAGGATGCCGGTGACACCCGCGCGCAGCAGCTTCTTCGCGTTGTAGGTGGCGACCAGGGCCGACAGGGCGTGCCGACGCAGGTGGAAGATCTCCGGGTTGGAGGCCGCGTCGTCAAACGACAGGTGGCAATGGGCGTCGATCAGACCCGGCATCACGGTCATGCCCGACATGTCGATGCGTCGGGCGTGCTGCAGGTGCTGCACGCGCTGCAGGGCCTCAGGGCCGACCGCCACGATGCTGTCGCCTTCGAGCAGCACAGCGGCGGCAAACGGCGCATTGCCAGCGCCGTCGATCACGGTGCCGTTTTCAAGTAGCAGCGCGTTGTCCATCAGGTGTGTGCGGCTTTCAATAACGGTGGGGGGCAAACCGGCTCAGGCGCGCAACAGGCGCCTGGCGTTGGCGGCCAGGTCGGCCGGTACCGGTCCGTGCGAGTCGCCCGCATCGGGCTCGTCCCAGCCGGCAAAATTGGTGCCGTAGACCAGATGGTCGCGACCAACCACGGCGCTGAGCAGCGGGAGAATTTGCGGATGGTCCACATGCGTGTCGAACCACAGGCGTTTGAGGCGCTCCTCAAACGCTCCGGGTGCGCGTAATGCAGGCGGTGACCAGGGTCGCTTGCGCGCGGCCTTGGCCATGCGACCCATCAGCAGGGCGGTGGCACCACCACCGTGGCTCATGCAGATGTCGAGTCCGGGGTGGCGATCCAGCACGCCGCCGTAGATCAGGGTGCCGATGGCCAGTGTTTCCTGCGCCGAAAAACCGGCCACGATGTCGAGCTCGAAACGCTTGAGCGCCGGGTCGCCTGACGGGCCGTCGATACCTGCAGGCCCGGGGTGGATAGACAGCGGCACGTCGAGCCGCACGGCCTCGGCGTACAGGGCATCCATCGCCGGGTCGTCCAGCGTGACGGGCGCATCGGTGCCGAAACCGGCACCGACCAGGCCGAGCTCACCGACCGCGCGACGCAACTCCGCAGCCGCCGCTGCGGGTGACTGCAACGGCAATGCCGCCAGTCCAGCCATCTTCGTGGGGTGTGCCGCCACAATGCGCGCCAGGGCGTCGTTGTGGACACGGCAAAACCGCACAGCGTCGTCGACCGGGATGAAATGCAGGTAGGTCAGCGGGTTGGGCGATACGACCTGGAAGTCGATGCCATGCTCGGCCATGCGTGCGACCCGAATACCCGGGTCCATGAAGGGGCTGCCGACATACTTTACGCCATTGAGCCGGTAGGTCTTGCCGATCTGGAAATAGGGTGACCCGTCGGCGTTTTGCCCCAGAAACGGTCCGTACTCCCCTGCCGCGCCAATGGTTTCGGCGAGTACGATGTGGGCATGCAGGTCGACCACCTTGGCAGCGGACAATGCGGCGTTTTTCATGGGTTGTTGGTTCTTCGCTGTGGACGGGCCGGTCAATTGCATCGAAATCAATTGATGCGATTTCGGTTAATATACTTCGGCGGCATGGAGCAGTCAATGTCCGGCCGCTATTCCCCCCGTTTCGCACCGTAGTTTTCAGACCTGGAGTGACATGACCAAAACAGCCATCGTGACCGGCGCAGCCAGGGGCCTGGGGGCCGCCATCTGCTTACGCGCCGTACAGGCCGGGTACCGACTCGGGGTACTCGACATGAAGCTCGCCGACTGCGAGGCTTTTGTTCGCACCCTGCCAGGTTCCGGCCACAAGGCCTTGCAGGCGGATGTGACCGACGAGCACCAGGTGCACGCCGCCTTCGAAGCCTTTGGTGTGACGCCCGATCTGGTGGTCAATAACGCAGGTATCGTGCGTTTCGGGCCCTTGCTGGAGCAAAGCGTGGACGACTTCCGCACCGTGCTCAATGTCAATCTCACCGGCACCTACATCGTGGCCCGGGAGGCCGGCC
>JANOTG010000201.1:0-4160 GCA_031416215.1 Betaproteobacteria bacterium | reverse complement strand
CAGTACCTGCTGCAGGCTGGCGTCGGTGGGTAGCCCGGACAAAAAGCGGCAGGCGGCCGTGGGGAAAACCAGGGCGCCGACTTCTTTCAGGTTCAGCCCGGTGACGACGACGTCCTGTACATAGGGTGCGCCGGCGGCGATGATCCTGGCGCGCAAGGGGCCGACGCTGACAAAGGTGCCGGTGGCCAGCTTGAAGTCTTCGGCGATGCGGCCGTCGAACTTGAGCCCGAGGTGGATGTCGGCCGGGTCTATCCAGGTCACCGCGTCACCGGTGCAAAAAAATCCTTCCTCGTCGAAGTGCTGCGCCGTCTCTTCGGGCGCGCGCCAGTACCCGGGCGTGATATTCGGGCCGCGGTAACGGACCTCGGTCTTGCCCGCTGTTGGTACAAGCTTGAGTTCGAGTCCGGGTGTTGGCAGGCCGAGGTCTCCCGCACGCACGTTGGGGTTGGTGACGAAGATGCCGAAGGGGCCGGATTCAGTCATGCCCAGGCCTGTGCCCATGACGATGCGTTCGCCCATCTCGGCTTCCTGCGTCTGGTGCAGGCTGTCCCAGACCGGTTGCGCCAGCGCCGCGCCGGCATAGAAGAACAACTTCACGCGCGAGAGCAGGTTCCGGCGCAAAACACCGTCCGTCTTCATGGCGTTGGCGATCGCCTCGAAACCGGTGGGCACGTTGAAGTACACCGTGGGCGCGATCTCGCGCAGGTTGCGCAGGGTCTCACCAATCAGCGCCGGCACCGGTTTGCCGTCGTCGATGTAGAAGGTGCCACCGTTATACAAGTTGAGGCCGAAATTGTGGTTGCCGCCGAAGGTGTGGTTCCAGGGCAGCCAGTCCACCAGCACCGGGTGTTGTCCCTCGGTTTCGGTGGCCAGCACCGGCATGGACTGGCGCATCTGCTGCTGGTTGGCGCACCACATGCGCTGGGTATTGATCACCGCCTTGGGCAGCTTGGTCGAGCCGGAGGTGAACAGGAACTTGACGATCGTGTCGGGGCCTGTGGCCTGCATGGCGGCGTCGACCGCGGGTGTCGCGATGCTGCCCAGCAGTGACGCAAAGTTGCCAACGCGGTGCGACCCGCCGATGTGCTCGGCGCCATCACCGATGCAGACCTCCACGTCGTGCCCGACAGCCGCCGCGATGGCTTTGCCGTAACGCCCGCCATGGCTGGCATACACCAGGGCGGGCGTGACGGTGCGCAGCACATGGCGCAGCTTTTCGAAGTCGGTACTGACCGTGCAATAGGCCGGTGACACCGGGCAATAGGGTACCCCGGCATAGATGCAGCCCAGTGCCAGGAGCGCGTGCTCCAGGTCGTTCTCGCTCAGGATGGCCACCGGACGCTCGGTGCTCAGGCCACGGGTTATCAGTGCCTGCGCGATGTTTCGGGCGCTGCTCAATGCCTGGGCGTAACTGATATGCCGCCAGTCGCCGGTGGTCCCGTCGGTGTGGCGGACACGTTGCGCCATCCAGGTACGCTGCGGTGCCACATGGGCCCAGTGCAGCAGGCGGTCGGTGATCCGGTGCGCACAGGGCTGCAGGGCTTGTTCGGCCCGCAGGTAACGGGCGCCTCCTGCGCCCTCGCTCAGCACGGCGCGGGTGACGCCGAACTGCAGCGGGCGGTAGGTGGGCGTTCGCATGGCCAGCGGCAACTTCAGGCTTTCTTGACCTTGGCCGCCCGGCCGTCAAGGAAGGCGCGTACGCGTTCCTTGGCCTCGGGCGCACCCTGTGCGATGCCAGCCATCATGGCTTCGGTGAAGAAGCCGTGGTCGGCGCTTTGTTCGGCAATACGCGGCAGGGCGTGCATCAGTGCGTAATTGGTGAGCGGGGCGTTCTGCGCCACCCGCAGCGCGAGTTCCAGCGCCTTGTCGAAAGCCTGGCCGGCCGGGACAAGGTACTGCGCGAAACCTGCCCGCTCGCCGTCGACCGCGTTGTAAACACGCCCGGTCAGCATCATGTCGGTCATGCGGGCCACGCCGATGAGTTTGGGAATACGCACCGACCCGCCACCGCCGACAAAAATGCCGCGTGAGCCCTCGGGCAGGGCATAGAAAGTGGATTCGTCGGCGACCCGGATGTGGCAGGCACTGGCCAGCTCCAGCCCACCGCCCACCACGGCGCCGTGCAGCGCGGCGATGACCGGTACCGGGCCGTACTGCACTTGCTCCAGGGCTGCATGCCAGCTGCGGGAATGCATCATGCCCTGACCTGCATCACGTTCCTTCAGCTCGCCCAGATCCAACCCGGCGCAAAAGTGTTCACCTTCGCCGGTGATCACGGCCGCGCGCACGCTGGCGGGCATGTCCTCGAACATCTTGCGCAATGCGGCGATCAAACCGTCATTCAGGGCATTGCGTTTGGCGGCGCGTGTGAGGCGCACCACGGCGACCTCCTGGTGGTTGCCGCGAAATTCGAGCTGGATGTCTTTGTGAGGCATGTCGGGTGTTCTATTGTTGGTCGATTATGGTTATCATGAATAACCAATTCAAGCATGGCAGAAGCTGTTTCTGTCGGTGTTTACCCTTGACCCAATCCGCCGACAGGAGTCAGACATGGACCACAAGAATCTGATCGCCATAGACATTCACACCCACGCCGAGGTCAGCTGCTGGAACCCGTTCGACAATTACGGCGAGGAATACGACCGCGCGGCCGACAAGTACTTCCGCAACAGCCGGCGTCCGACCATCGAAGAGACGATCCGTTATTACCGCGAACGCAAGATCGGGCTGGTCATGTTTACCGTGGATGCCGAGACCCAGATGGGGCGCCGACGCATCCCGAACGAGGAGATCGCCGCAGCGGCCAGTGCGAACCGCGACATGATGATCGCCTTTGCCAGCATCGACCCGCACAAGGGCAAGATGGGCGCCCGCGAAGCGCGCCGGCTGATAGCGGAGCAGGGTGTCAGGGGCTTCAAGTTTCATCCCACCGTCCAGGGCTACCACCCGTACGACCGCATGGCCTGGCCAATCTACGAGGTGATCGCCGAACACAAGCTGCCGGCCATCTTCCACACCGGCCACAGCGGCATTGGCAGCGGTATGCGTTGCGGCGGTGGTCTGCGCCTGGAGTACAGCAACCCGATGCACCTGGACGACGTGGCGATCAGTTTCCCCGACATGCAGATCGTCATGGCGCACCCGAGTTTCCCGTGGCAGGACGAGGCGCTGAGCGTCGCCACCCACAAGCCCAATGTGTGGATCGACCTGAGCGGCTGGAGTCCCAAGTATTTTCCGAAACAGCTGGTGCAATACGCCAACACGCTGCTCAAGGACCGCATCCTGTTTGGCAGTGACTACCCGCTGATCACGCCGGAACGCTGGATGAAGGATTTCGAGGAGGCCGGCTTCAAGCCCGAGGTGATGCCCGGCATACTGAAGGGCAACGCGGTGCGGCTGCTGGGGCTCGACACGGCCTGATCGATCAGGGTATTCCCTTGCCCGCGGCGGCAGCGAATTCAGGGAACGGATACCGCACCGACGTGTCTATGGATATGCTTCGTCCACTTTTCAGGAAAACACCATGCCAAAACTGACTGCCGCCGATTTTGATCAGGAACTGTTGATCTTGTTTGACGCCTATGTGCATGGCGGTATCGACCGCCGTGGTTTTCTGGAGCGGGCGCAAAAATTCGCCGTGGGGGGCGTCACCGCCAGCATGTTGCTGGCTTCGTTGTCACCCAATTTTGCCGCCGCGCAGGTGGTGCCCAAGGATGACAGACGCATCAAGACCGAGATGCTGACCTACGCGTCGCCTGCCGGCAGCGGCACGATGAAGGGTTATCTGGCCATGCCAGCCAATGCCTCGGGCAAGTTGCCGGGGGTGCTGGTGGTGCATGAAAACCGCGGCCTCAATCCGCACATCGAAGACATCACCCGCCGCCTGGCACTGGACAACTTCATCGCCTTTGCGCCGGATGCCTTGACACCGCTGGGCGGTTACCCGGGGGACGAAGACAAGGCGCGCGAATTGTTCTCCAAGCTGGATCAGCCCAAGACACGCGAAGATTTTCTCGCCACCGCCCAGCTTCTCAAATCACGCCCCGAGTGCAGTGGCAAGTACGGTTCGGTGGGTTTCTGCTACGGCGGCGGCATGGTGCATTTTCTGTCCACGCGCCTGCCCGAGATGGCCGCCGGTGTGCCGTTTTATGGCAACCATC
>JANOTG010000200.1:0-1969 GCA_031416215.1 Betaproteobacteria bacterium | reverse complement strand
TCGTTGTCCTTGGCCGGCCCATCGATCCACTGCCGCCCCAGTCGTCCACGCCCGGCAGTCTGGTGTTCGGCGATCAGCAAGCGTTTCTCCTGCCGGCCCAGCCGCAGCCCGCGCATGAGCTCGGAATTGGTGGAGGTTATGCTTTCGACCAGCTCGACTGAACAACCGGGCAGGCCGCGGGCGAGTTGCCGGCGCAGCTCTGGCAGATCCCAGCGCTCTTCAGGCGACACGACGGCGCTTGGGCGCCAGCAGCGTGCCGCGGCAGCTCCCGGCACCACACCAACAGGGATACTCGGCCTTGAGGCTGGGCGTATAACGCGCGTCGATGATCAGCCCGTAATCGTAGAACAGCTCTTCTCCCAATGTGATGTTGCGCAGCGCCTTGATGAACACCCGGCCATCCGTTTCGTCCGCCTCGCAATTGGGATCGCAGGAATGGTTGATCCAGCGCGACGAGTTACCGCCGTACAAGGCATCGATCACACGCTTTTCATCGATATGGAAATAGAAGGTATGGTTCGGGTCGGCCGGATTGTGCGGATGGCGGCGCTGCGCCTCCTTCCAGCTGATGATGGCTCCGACATATTCGACGATCACCTCGCCCTCGGCCAAATCGCGCAACGCAAACACCCCTTTTCCGTGCACGCCGGAGCGCCGGGTCTGGATGCGTCGCGGGTCTGCAAGAATCGCTTTTTTGGACACGTCTGAAAAATTTGGTAATGTGAACTCGTATGGGCGCGCGTGTGTGTGCGCCTGCGTGTGTGCGCATGTGCGCACGCGAGACCTGTGGATTGTAGTCAGATGAAAAACGTAGTTGTCGCTAAGAACGTCGATGTCGCCCGGGATGTGGTGGTTGGCAAAACGCTGGTTATCGCGGAGAAGCCTTCGGTGGCGCAGGATATCGTGCGCGCACTCACGCCCAGCGTGGGCAAGTTTGAAAAACACGACGACCATTTCGAGAGCGCAACCCATGTCGTGACCAGCGCGGTCGGGCACCTGCTGGAGATCCAGGCACCAGAAGAGTTCGATGTCAAACGTGGCAAATGGAGTTTTGCCCATTTACCGGTGATTCCGCCGCATTTCGATCTCAAGCCGATGGACAAGACGAAGGCGCGCCTGAACGCCATCGTGCGGCTGGCCAGGCGCAAGGACATCGGCACCCTGGTGAACGCGTGCGACGCCGGGCGCGAGGGTGAGCTGATTTTTCGCCTGATCCAGCAGTACAGCAAGTCCAAACACCCGGTGCAGCGGCTGTGGCTGCAGTCCATGACGCCGCAGGCGATTCGTGACGGCTTCGGTGCACTGCGCAGCGACAAGCAGATGTTGCCGCTGGCGGACGCGGCACGCTGCCGATCAGAAGCCGACTGGCTGGTGGGTATCAACGGCACGCGTGCCATGACGGCCTTCAATTCACGTGACGGGGGCTTCTTTCTGACCACCGTGGGGCGGGTCCAGACCCCCACCCTGTCGGTGGTGGTGGAGCGTGAGGAGAAGATTCGCAAGTTCGTGAGCCGCAACTACTGGGAGGTGCACGCCATCTTTGCCGCCCAAGCCGGCGAATACGCGGGCAAGTGGTTTGATCCGACGTGGAAGAAGGCGGCGGCCAACCAGGCGGCTGGCAATACCGAGGAGCCGGACAACGAACTGCGCGCCGACCGGGTCTGGTCCATGGCACAGGCGCAGGACATCGCCAACGCGGTGCGGGGCAAGGCTGCCAGCGTGAGCGAGGAAAGCAAGCCCACCACACAAGCGAGCCCGTTGCTCTTCGACCTGACCTCACTGCAACGCGAAGCCAACGGCAAGTTCGGCTACAGCGCCAAGACCACCTTGTCGATCGCCCAGAGCCTGTACGAACGCCACAAGGCGCTGACCTATCCGCGCACCGACTCGCGCGCCTTGCCGGAAGACTATGTGCCGGTGGTTCGGCAAACCTTCGAGATGCTTGCCAAAAGCACCATGAAACACCTGG
>JANOTG010000199.1:0-1742 GCA_031416215.1 Betaproteobacteria bacterium | reverse complement strand
ATGCTCATCGCGGCTGTCTGAGCGTAGAGAGCGCAGCGAACGCAGCGAGTTCCGCGATGCGACCGCCGGGCGCGCACCGCAGGGCAGTCGGACACGCAGTGCCGACCGCCCCAGTGTGAGCCAGTGCCGCTGTGCGCCTGCCGCGACGCGTTCCAGAGCACGTCAATGCGAAGACAAACCAATGACTGGAATTGGCCGTTTCCAGCCTGGCGGCGATGTGACGGTTGAACGCGCAACTGCTGCAGTTCGAGAGTTTCTCTACAGATGGCCACAGGTTTGCGGGCGAAGATGCGGGGCATGAAGAGCAGTTTGACGATACGGGGCATGCTGATGGTGCTGCTGGCCGCCATGTTGTGGGGTACCACCGGTACAGCGCAAAGCCTGGTGCCTGCCGGGTTGCCGGCGCACTGGGTCGGTGCCTTGCGGCTGCTGGTGGCAGGCCTGTTTTTTGCCGTTTACATCCCGTTTGAACTCGGCGTTGGCGATTTGCTGCAGAAGTACCGGCAACTGCCCTGGCGTTATGTGGTTCTGGCGGCTGCCTGCGTGGCGGCCTACAACCTGAGTTTTTTCGCCGGTGTGAAGGCCGGCAGCGTGGCTGTCGGCACGGCCATCGCCATCGGCAGCGGGCCAATCTTCGCCGGCTTGATGCAGGCAGTATTCCTGCGTCAACCGCCGGGTCGCGTCTGGTGGCTGGGCACGCTGCTGGCAGTTGCCGGTGGTTGCCTGATGGTGGCAGGCGGAGTTCAGAATGCGCAGACGTCGGCGCAGGGTGTTGCCCTGTGTCTGTTGGCCGGCCTGGCTTATGCTGCCTACACCTTGCTGAGCAAGAAAATGGTGTCGGACGCGAACGCGTCCATGGTGGCGCAGTTCACCTTCAGCCTCGCGGCTTTGCTGGCTGCCACCCTGGCGTTCGGAGTTTCGGGCTTGCCACACACCACCCCCGGTGGCTGGGTGGTGGTGTTGTACCTGGGCGCCATTGCAACCGGCTTCGCGTATCTGTTGTTTACCCATGCGCTGCGGCATATCGCCAGTTCTACGGCGGTATCGATCGTGCTGGTGGAGCCTTTGACGGCGTTTTGCCTGGCGATCGTGGTGGTCGGTGAGCGCCCGGGCGTCTCCGGGTTCGCCGGCCTGGGCCTCGTTATGGCGGGGCTGGCACTGGTGGTGCGTGATGCGTTGCGCCAGGCAGCGACACCGGGGCGGACGGTGGACGGTTGATTTTCCCTACACTGCCTGGTTGTCGCTTTGGCATCTTCCGTCAAGGACCCGCCCCATGGTCAACCCTGTCGTCGCTGTGTTACCCGCCCTGGTGCGCCCCCTGCTGGAGCCGCATTTGCCCGATTGGGTAGACGCCCGGTGGTTTTCCAGCAAGCAGGAAGCGATGGCCTTGGCGCCGCTGGCTGAAATCGGCTGGTTCGACATGTACGACAAGGCAGACATGGCCGCGGCCATCCGGTCGGCCGGCCGCATGCGTTGGCTGAATTCGATCTTTGCCGGTGTCGACGCCATGCCACTGGCCGAACTGCAGCAGCGGCACATCCACCTGACCAATGGCGCGGGCATCAACGCCATCACGATTGCCGAATACGTGCTGATGGGCATGTTGACCATCGCCAAAGGCTTCCGTGAGGTCGTGCGGGCGCAGGAGCGGCGTGAATGGTTGAAGGACTCACCCGGCAAAGTGGAGTTGTACGGCAGCCGCGCCCTGGTACTCGGTCATGGCGCCATTGGCAGGCTGGTGC
>JANOTG010000198.1:0-3325 GCA_031416215.1 Betaproteobacteria bacterium | reverse complement strand
CAACGCGGGTGGATTGAGATCGCTGTTCACGCTCAGCGGCCCCGCCCGCAACAACTCGGCAGTTTGCCGGGTTCGACAAGTTTGAGAAACCTGTATCGACGAGATCGGAATGCCGAGCACCTTGATTCCCGTTCCGACTTGCCGTGCCTCGGCTTCACCTTCAGGTGTCAGGCTGCTCTCATTGGGGCATTCCGGGCGCGACTCACCGGCATCGGCATGGCGCATGAAAAAAACAAAACCGCCTGTGCGAAGCGCGCTCACCAGCGCTGCTCCTTTGAGTTCCATAGCGGGGTCGACTATGGGAGAGCCGCGCGCTGCAGCAGCAGGAGCCACAGCCGCTGCGGCACTGGCAGGTGTCGCTGGTAGCTGTGCAGTGGTCACGCCGCAGGCCAGAAACAAGATCAAGGCGGCTTGACCGTCACGCAACGATCTCGCAAAAGCAAGCCATCGCCGCACCCGCGTGAACTCGTGCGACGCAACAAAGGTACTGATTGGCAACTCAATACCGCCAGTTCAAACTGAAATGCAACCGGTCTTTCGCTGCACCAGCCGCCAGCAACCCGGTCGCGGCAAGTACATGGGCGTAGTCGAGGCTGGCCGACCAGGTATTACCCATGCTCCAGCGCAGGCCGACGCCAAAGCTGCGCGCATTGGCCAACGGCGCCACCAGATCGTCGTGTTTGCGCACCTGGCCAAAGTCGTAGAACACAATGGCGCGGATGTTCTCGGCAAGCACCGGGCTCATGGCCTCGATGCTGGCCTGGAAGCCCGTGTCGCCTGCCAACACACGCTCGCTCAGGCCGCGCACCGACTGCGCGCCACCTATGCCGAACTGCTCGCCCGGCACCAGCGGCTGGCCGCTGAACTGGGACTTGAAGCGGGTGTTGAGTTGCCATTTCTCCGGTAACGGCATGCTCAGGTCGGCGCCGAAACGTAATACGCTCCAGTCGGTCGACGAGCCGGCCCGGTTGGCCTGATAACTGGTGCTGTCGTTACCGCCGCCCAGCGGCAGGTTGCGCACATAGTCGACGTTGTAGCCCCACAGGCCCCAGCCCTGCTCGATGCGGCCGGTGTAAGCCACCGTCAGCGGCCGCGTGCGGTAGTTCGGAAACAGCGGTATGCCGCCGGCGGTGATGATCTTGTCATTGAGGAAACTCTTGTCATCCAGGCCCACCGTCATGAAAGACCGGTAGTCCTTCACTGGCGCAAAGTAGTGGGTGTATTGCACACCCATGAACTGGCCGCGCCCGGTGACATTGATCAGGTTGGCAATGGTGCCCGAGTTGACACTGGACCTGGTGTAGTAGGCGGAGATGATGCCGCCCCACTGGTACATGGGCGCCCTGTAATAACCGCCATACTGGTGCACCAGTCCGGGTGCGCTGGGTGATGTGGTGTAGGTGACGGCGCCCTGGTGATCGAGGTCGAACAGGTTGCTGTGCGTCACGCCAGCGGTCAAGCGGTTGTAACCGGTGGCCAGGTTGCCGATGTTGCTCAGGCTGACAAACCCGGTCAGGGTCTTGGAGTCCACCACATCGACCGTCGCGTCGATGGTGTCAGCCACAGTGCCCTGCTTGAAGGTGACGTTGGCACGTTTGCTCGGGTTCTCGTTGGCGACTGCCAGGTCCCGCGCCAGGCTGTGGGTATTGGGCGACACGCCAGGCTGCAACTGTGGCAGGCTGCGCAGGATGTTGTCGTTGGAGAACACCTGATTGCCCTTGACCGCCAGGCCGCCCAGCGTGAACTTGAACATCTGCAGCTTGATCTCGCCACCAATGTCCTGCGGCGGCAACACGACACGGTGAAAACCGAAGCCGCGTTGGCGCAACTCCTCTTCCAGCGCCGACGCGGCCTCCTGCAGCCGCTCGATGCCGCTGTGTTGCCCGATAAAAGGCGCCAAGGTGGCGTCGGTTAGGTCTTTGGGCAGCGGGTTTTCACCGTCCACCACAAAACCTGTGACATTGAAACTGGCTTCTTCCGCCGCAGCTGGCGCGGCTGGTGCAACTGGAGCCACAGTCTGCGCGTCGGCGGCCCCGATCATGCAGGTGACGGCCAGGGCTAGCAGGGAGTACTTCTTGTTGGATATTGGCATGGTCATGTCATCCGGTTAGCGGCACACCTGGGCCTTGACCTTGAAGGCGCCTGCCAGGTTCAGCAGCCGCGCCGTGCTGGGGTTGAAGCGGTCTGGCCGCGGGATGAAGTCAAATTCGAGGAAGTTCGGCGTCACCACGGCACGCACCAAGCGCGTGGCGTCGGCGTTCAGGAAGCCGGTTTCGCCGCGGGCTATGTCGATGGACTTGTCTGCCGTAGTGAGCGACAGATGGCCGTCGCGCGAGAACACGAACAGGCCGGGGTCACTCTCGCTGATCTCCTGGGAGTTGAAAATCTGCTCGGCATTGGTCGGCACTGCGTCCGGGCGCGGCGTGGGAATGTTGAGCATGAAGGGCGGTGGCACCGGCAACTGCCGCGGCAGGCTGGCGATGTTGTCCTGCACGGCAAATCGACCCGTCGGCAACACCAGTTCGTTCGGCCCGCCCGGGTTGAGCACGCCCTCCCCCTCCCAGGTTGTGACCAGCGTGCATCCGGCCGCGCCGCCCGCATCGGCACAACTGCCTGGCTCGCTGAAAATGTCCATGCCGGTGCCACGAATGCCGATCGTGGCAGTCGGCGTATTCATGCGCATGGATTGCGGTTTGGCCCTGCCGACCAAACCGGTCAACACGCGCATGCCGCCGCTGAGCAGGTTGAACACCACCGAACCTTCACCCGGGTTGTCACTGGCGTAAACAAAATTCTCCACCTTGAACTGGGTGCGTGCCTGTACCGTCACCTTGGTGTTGTCGCGAAACACCAGCACGGCATGGCCGCCACTGGCTGTCTCGACGACGTCACCCGGGTACACCGGGCCGCCTTCTGCCACAACACGGCGCTCGCCTCCACTACCGACGGCAGCGACCGGCCCCTGCAGGCTGGCGATACGCGCACTGGCCGCAACGTTTGCCACCTCCGACCGCTGTGCGATCCGGTTCGAGTCGGCGGCGCAGTCGGCGCGGCAGATGCGGGCGTCGAAATCGGTGCCACGAATGCCGATGGTGGCGGTCGACGTGGTCAATTTGGCGGCCTGCGGCGAACCCTTGGCAATCAGTCCAGTCACCATGCGCACCCCACCCTTGAGCAGGCTGGTGACCATGCTGTCTGGCTGGTTTGGTTGCCGGTACACATAATCATCGAAGCGCACTGCGGTGTTGGGGCGCAGCGTCATGCGCGTGCCGTCGGTCATCTTGACCACCGCGAAGCTATTGGAGCCTATCGTCACGGTGTCGCC
>JANOTG010000197.1:0-3524 GCA_031416215.1 Betaproteobacteria bacterium | reverse complement strand
CGGCAATCGCCAGCTTTTCGTGCAAATCCGGGGAAATCCGTAAGTTGAACTTGCCTGAAAAATGACGCCTCGGTTCGATACCTTTCTCCTTGCAAACCTCAAGAAAAATCTGGAGCGACCGCTTGAACTCGGCTCGAAGTTCCTCTGGGTTCTTTCCGTAGAAATCAGCGCCGCCATTCAGGCCAAGAATTTCCCCCCGAAACAAATCAAGATCAGGGTCAAATTCAATAGTCGCATGAAAATCGTCAACAGTCATTACGTTCATGGTTCAACTCCGTGCTGCTCCAGCCACTTGCGAATGCCAGCGACTGCACCCTTGTCGGTATTTGGCGATGGATGTGGACGGTGAAATACCCGCACCTCGCCAAACAAAAATACGGAAACCCGGCTTCCCGCACGCTCTTCGACTTCCGCGCCAAGTTCAATAAACATTGCTTCAATATCGCGCCATTGGATGTTTGCGCTCGTGGGGCGGGAAAAAACAAGATCAATTACCCGCTGGCGCTTCCGTTTCATCATTGAATGGTACCACTTTCAGGTACTGCTTGCGCGTGGCGCGGGAGATGGTAGTCAGTTAACGCCCGCGCTGTCCGGCACGCAGAAATCGCCGCGAAGCGGCATCCTGCTGCTGCGTGTCCGCGACGAGCAACCTGTTAACCGACGAGCTTGTCATACTCACCATGCGTCCCGACCCAAAACCAATGTACGCCCGTTGGTACGGGGAGGCCAAGCGCCCGGTAGTAGAGGCCGACTCGAACGCTATGAAACCGACCGTTTCCAACGGTCTTGAAATGTAGCGATGGGTGGTTTGGATCGACTTTGAGCTGCGCGAAATTTCGGTGCGCAACGGTTTGAACTTCAGCAGGCAAAGCGTCAAGGCACTGCCAAAAGCGCTTTGATGCCGTGTGCTTCGGCTTCAAAGTTGTCTCGGCGAACCCGCGCGATAGTCAGCAAGCGCCTCTGCTGCCAACTGGTCGAGCTTGCCAGATGCTGCATCCTGCTCGATTTGCTTATCCCACGCAGCGCCGTCGAATTCGGCAAACCACTTCCGGAATTCAGCTAACTCCATAGGGGGTAGTGATTCCACCGCATTCTCTATTGACTTCACGTTTTCCATGCTTCCGCTCCTTTTGCGACGCAACAGCATGGAGTATGCAGCAACGCGACGACCGTCGGAGTTCTTGTCGGTTAACGCAATGTCCACCGCAAGACGCCGGCGGACACAAAAGGCTGCGGCGGATATGTTGGACTACGAAATCCTTCGCAAGCCGCTTGCGGATTGGCTTTTCTGGTCATATGCTGGATGAAAACACAGTTATAAATCTCACCATGAAACCCGGCACGCCACCCTTGCAGTCGACACGCCTGCTGGATCAGGTGCGCGAGCGGATACGGTATCTGCACTATAGCCTCAGCACCGAAACGCTACACGTCTATTGGGTCCGATTTTTCATCCGGTGGCACGGCGTTCGGCATCCGCGCGACATGGGTCCGCCCGAGGTCGAAGCATTTCTGAGCATGCTGGCCAATGAGCGACGGGTGTCCGCGTCCACCCACAACCAGGCCTTGCGCGCCTTGCTTTTCCTTTACCGCGAGGTGCTGGGCGTTCAGTTACCCTGGCTAGACAGCATCCAGCGACCGTCTGCGCCCAAGCGCATCCCTTCGGTACTCACCCGGGAAGAAGTGGCCTCCTTGCTGGCCGCCCTGCCACCCGATGAGCTGGCAACACTCGTCGCAAGGTTGTTGTACGGCACCGGCATGCGCCTGATGGAGGGTCTGCGCCTGCGTGTGAAGGATCTCGATTTCGACCGCCACGTCATCATCGTGCGCCAGGCCAAGGGCAACAAGGATCGTGTCGTGATGCTGCCACGCAGCCTGGTGCCGGCATTGCGCGCACAGGTCCTGGCGGCACGCGGGAGCACGACCGCCACGCCCAACGCGGCGGCGTTGAGGTGCCGCATGCGCTGGAGTCCAAGTACCCCCGGGTCGGCGAACGTTGGGGATGGTTCTGGGTCTTTCCTTCCCCAAGCTTGTCAGTTGATCCTCGAAGCGGTGTCGAGCGCCGCCATCACCTTTATGAAGAGCGATTGCAGAGGGCTCTCAAGAAGGCGCTGGCACCTGCGGGTATTCACAAGCCGGTGTCGGTCCACACCCTGCGCCACTCCTTCGCCACCCACCTGCTGCAGGCTGGCACCGACATCCGCACCGTGCAAGAGCTGCTCGGGCATTCGGATGTCAGCACCACCATGATCTACACCCATGTGCTCAAAGTGGCGGCGGGCGGCACAAGCAGCCCGCTGGATGCGCTGGGCAACATGCCGCCGGCCGCGCATGAAGACCACCACGCTGCAGACGAATACGCAAGCGCCGCAAATTGACACGTAGCGGTGCCAGTTCGACGAAACTTCAGTCATGAGCGCCCCACCCCGCCGCATCGCCCACCTCGACATGGACGCGTTTTACGCCTCCGTCGAGCTGCTGCGGTATCCGCAGCTCAAGGGCCTGCCGGTGGTGATTGGCGGCGGCCGGCGGGCCGTGGATGACGCCCTCACCCGGCTCGAAGCCTCGCCCGAGGCACAGGCCAGCGGCAACCCGCGCGCCTTCATCCCTGTCGAGGCCTTTGCCCGGCTGAAAGACTACGCCGGGCGCGGCGTCATCACCACCGCCACCTACGCAGCGCGGCAGTTTGGCATCGGCTCGGCCATGGGATTGATGAAGGCCGCCAAGTTGTGCCCGCAGGCGATCCAGCTGCCGGTGGACGGCGAGGAATACCGGCGTTTCTCGCGCCTGTTCAAGGCCAGCATCGTGCAGATAGCGCCGCAGATGGAAGACCGCGGCATCGACGAGGTGTATATCGATTTCACCGACGTGCCCGGTGGCCAGCGCGAGGGCGGCCGGGTGCTGGCGCGGCTGATCCAAAAAAGCATACTCGACGCCACCGGCCTCACCTGCTCGGTCGGCGTGGCGCCCAACAAGCTGCTGGCCAAGATGGCCAGCGAGTTCAACAAACCCAATGGCATCTCTATCGTCTTTGATTCCGACCTGCAGACCCTGGTCTGGCCGCTGGCCTGCCGCAAGGTCAACGGGATCGGCCCCAAGGCCGATGAGAAGCTGCAAGGTCACGGCATCCACACCATCGGTGAGCTGGCGGCCAAAGAGCTGCAGTGGTTGATCGACCATTTTGGCCAGAGCACCGGCGCCTGGATGCACGCCGCCGCCTGGGGGCGCGACGATCGGCCCGTGGTGACCCACAGCGAGCCGGTATCAATGAGCCGCGAGACCACCTTCGACCGGGATCTGCATGCAGTGCGGGATCGTGCCGAGCTCGGCGCCATCTTCACCCGGCTGTGTGAGCAGGTGGCGGGCGACCTGCAGCGCAAGGGTTATGTGGGCAAGACGATTGGCATCAAGCTGCGTTTTGACGACTTCAAAATAGCCACCCGCGACCAGACGGTGGACCACTACACGGCCGACGCCAGACACATCCGCGACATCGCCGGCCAGTGCCTCAAGCGGGTGCCGCT
>JANOTG010000196.1:0-17274 GCA_031416215.1 Betaproteobacteria bacterium | reverse complement strand
ATGTCCGCCCGCAAGGCCTCGACCGTGGACTCGGCGATGCCGAGTGACTTGGCCAAAGCGCCGTCGACCTCCGGAAGGTGCGCAGCTTCGATTTTTTTTACCGACACCATGAAGTCGGCGGACTTGCCCGCAACATCCTTGCCGTGGTAATCGGCGGGAAAGGCGAGCTGGAATGTCTTGCTTTCGCCACTCTTCATACCCAGAGTCGCCTCCTCGAACTCCTTGAGCATCTGTCCGTCGCCCAGGATGAATTGAAAGTCCTGTGCCTTTCCGCCGTCAAAGGGTTCGCCATCGATCTTGCCCTCAAAATCGACGGTCGCGCGGTCACCGGCCTGTGCAGCAGCGTCCTGGGCGCGCTGCGCGAACGTGCGCCGCTGCTTGCGCAGGATGTCCAGCGTCTTGTCGATTGCGGCATCACCGACCTCGGCATGGATTTTCTCCACCGCAACCCCGGTCAGATCGGACAGACGCACCTCGGGATAGACCTCGAACACCGCGTCAAACGCCAGTTCACCCTCAGGGGAACCTTGCTTCTCGGTGATGCGCGGCTGGCCGGCTACACGCAACTTGGCCTCATTCGCGGCACTGGAGAAGGCCTCACCCACCTTGTCGTTCATCACCTCGTAGTGCACCGAGTAGCCGTAGCGCTGCGTCACCACATTCATCGGCACCTTGCCCGGACGGAAACCGTCCATCTTGACCGTTCGCGCCAGCCGCTTCAGCCGCGACTGCACTTCGTTCTGGATCAGATTCAGCGGCAGCGTCAAGGTGATCTTGCGCTCCAGCTTTTCGAGGGTCTCCACACTTACCGCCATGTCAATCTCCTAATCAAACTGAGGGCCGCGCCTGGGCGCGCCCGTTGGTCCAGACACTTCACGCCGGACATGCGTCGTGAACCACGCCCCACGGACATGGCTCCAGACCACAACAACCCACGAAAAGATCACGTTTGGTGCGCGAGGGGGGACTCGAACCCCCACACCATTGCTGGCGTCAGGACCTAAACCTGGTGCGTCTACCAATTTCGCCACCCGCGCCCGCTTGTTCCCCAGAGCCGCCTTATGTGAGGCCACCCGCGAAAACCGGTCAACCTTGGATTTTACCCTGCGACGGAAGGCCCGCGTCGGACCCGGAACCAGGCCGCGTACATGGCAGGCAAGGCCAGCAGGGTGAGTATGGTGGCAACCACCAGACCACCCATGATGGCGACCGCCATCGGGCCCCAGAACACCGACCGGGTGAGCGGAATCATGGCCAGCACCGCCGCTGCCGCCGTCAGCACAATGGGGCGCAGTCGTCGTACCGTGCTTTCGACGATGGCATCCCAGGCGGGTACACCCACCGCGCGGTCCTGCTCAATCTGGTCAATCAGGATCACCGAGTTGCGCTGAATCATGCCCATCAATGCAATCACGCCCAGCAAGGCAACAAAGCCGAACGGCCGGTCAAACAGCAGCAGCGCACCGGCGACACCGGCGATGCCCATCGGCCCGGTCAGGAACACCAGCATGGCGCGGCTGAAACTGTGCAACTGCAGCATCAACAGTGTGAAAGTGATGAACAACATGATAGGCACACCGGCGACGATGGAGGAACTTCCCTTGCTGCTCTCCTCGACCGCACCGGCCACTTCGATGCGGTAGGCGGCGAAGCCGTCCCGCGCCCATCGGGCCTCCAGCGCGCGCAACACCGGCAACAACTCGGCGCTGACCGTGGCACCCTGCAGGCCTTCCACAATATCTCCCTGCACCGTGATGGCGTAGTCGCGGTTTTCACGCCACATGACGCCCGGCTCCCACGCCAGTGTGGCTTTGACCAATTGACCCATCGGCAAGCTGCTGCCACTGGCCGTTGGCAGGTAGGCGTTGGACAATGCGCTCAGGCTGCTGCGCTCATCCAGTGGCTGGCGCAGCACAATGTCAAGCAGGCGGTCACCCTCGCGGTACTGGGCAATACGGCTGCCGTCCAGAATGGTGCGCGACGCCTGGGCCACCGCCTGGCTGGTCACACCCAATGCCGCCGCCTTGCTCTGGTCGATGTCCAGATGCAGCACCTTGACCGACTCGTTCCAGTTGTCATTGACGCCTCGCATGTTGGCATTGGCACGCATCGCAAGCTTCACCTCGTCTGCCAGCTGCCGAAGTTGCAGCGGCTGCGGGCCGACCACCCGGAACTGCACCGGATAGGGCACGGGTGGTCCATTGGGCAGCAGCTTGATACGCGTGCGCACCTCCGGGAACTCTTGCGCCATCATGCCCGGCAGCCGGACCCGGAACGCCTCGCGCGTTTTCAGGTCTTTCGGCAACACGATGAACTGCGAGACATTGGACTGCGGAAAAATCAGGTCCATCGGCAGGTAAAAACGCGGCACGCCCGAACCAATCCAGGTCGTCACGCTGGAGATCCCCGGTTCATCCATCAGGCGGCGCTCGATCTGCCGCGTCAAGGCCTCGTTTGCCGCAATCGACGTGCCCTCGGCAAACCAGGCATCCACCAGAATCTCCGGCCGGCTGGAATCCGGGAAAAATTGTTGCTGTACCTTGCCCATGCCCACGAACCCCAGCACAAACGTCACCAGGGTCAGGGCAATCGTGAGCCAGCGGTGCAGGACGCACCAGTTCACCATCTTGCGAAAGCCGTTGTAGAAAGGTGTATCGAAGCTCTCGTGTGGCGTCGGCGCCTTCTGGCCGTGGGCGACGACGCTGACACGCACTGTGCGATCAAAGTCCTGCACCTGGGTCGCCGCCAGGGCCAGGTCTGGTGTGGCATCCGCCAGCGGCGCACTGGCCACGGCATGGGGTGGCGCCTTCAGCAGCAGTGTGCCCAGGTAAGGTACGAAATACACCGATACCAGCCAGCTGATGATGAGGGCCAGCACGGTGACGGCGAAAATCGCGAAGGTGTATTCGCCGGTGACCGAGCGCGCGATGCCGATGGGCAGAAAACCGGTGGCTGTGATCAATGTCCCGGTCAACATCGGCATGGCCGTGATCTCGTAGGCGAATGTGGCAGCCCTGACCCTGTCATATCCCTCTTCCAGCTTGCGCACCATCATCTCGACCGCGATGATGGCGTCGTCGACCAGCAACCCGAGCGAGATGATCAGCGAGCCGAGCGATATCTTGTGCAGGCCGATACCCCAGTAATACATGCCCAGAAAAGTCACCGCCAGCACCAGCGGGATGGTGATGCCGACGATCAAACCGGGGCGTACGTCCACCGAGTAGCGGCGGTACCAGCGTGTCGCCTGCGGGTTGTGGTGCAGCCCCAGGGCGACAAAACTCACCAGCAGCACAATCAAGACGGCCTCGATCAAAACGGCAATGAATTCGTTCACCGACTTGGCTACCGCAGTAGGCTGGTCCTGCAGTTGCACCAGCCGGATACCGGCCGGCAAGGTGCCGTCGATGCGTTTTGTCGTCTGTTTGAGTGCCCGTCCAAGCTCGATGATGTCGCCGCCCTTGGCCATGGATACACCCAGCGCCACCACCTGGCGGCCGTTGTGGCGCACCAACACCGTTGGCGGGTCGCTGTAGCCGCGCCTGACCTCTGCAATATCCGACAGGCGGAGCTGATTGCCCGAACTGCCGCGAATTACCAGGTCGGCAAGTTGCTGCACAGACTGGAATTGCCCGGACACGCGCATCTGCACCGTGTCCAGCGGGGTCTGCAAGGTGCCGGCGTTCTCCACCGCGTTTTGCTGGTTGATCTGCGCCAGCACCTGGTTCATGTCAAGCCCGAGGCGCGCCAGACGCTTCTGCGATATCTCAACAAAGACTTTTTCTTCCTGGGCACCGAACAGCTCGACCTTGTTGACGTCGGTGACGCGCAGCAGCTGTTGCCGCACGTCGTCGGCGAACACCCGCACTTCGGCGTTGGAAAAGCCGTCCGACTCGAGTGCATAGATGACGCCAAAGACATCGCCGAACTCATCGTTGAAGAACGGTCCGCGCACGCCCGCGGGCAGCGTCTGCGCCATATCGCCGACCCGTTTGCGCACGGTGTACCAGGCGTTGGGCACCTCGGACGCACGCGACGAGTCCTTGACTTGCATGATGATCAAGGACTCGCCAGGTTTGGAGTAACTGCGAATTTTGTCGGCGCCAGCCACCTCCTGGAGGGTGCGCTCGATCTTGTCCGTGACCTGCTCCGCCATCTGTTGCGCCGTCGCGCCAGGCCAGAAGCTGCGCACCACCATGATGCGAAAGGCGAACGGCGGATCTTCGTCCTGCCCGAGCTGGAAATAGGCAGCAAAACCGAACACCATCAACACCACCATCAGGTACCGTGTCAATGCAGCGTGTTCCAGCGCCCAGCGCGACAGGTTGAAGCCTGCCTTGGGGTTCTGCATGCTCATGATGCGCTGGCTGGCTTGGTCGGCGCCTGGACTGCGGTGCGCTCTTTATAGACGGTGACTTTCTGCCCGGCGGTCAACACATGTACCCCCGCACTGACCACCTGCATGCCCGGTTGCAGGCCACTGGCCACGACAGCCGCATTGCCATCGGCAGCGACAACGTGCACCTGCTGCGATCGCACGGTGCCGCTCGCCGGCTCGAACACCCACACGGCCGAACCCTGCCCGTCCTGCTTCAACGCGCTTGTCGGAACCTTGATCACAGGTTGGCCTTTGGCCGACAACGCCGCTGGCAGCACCGTCACCGTCGAGCCCAGCAAGGGTGGCTCCTTGCCATCAAGCGCCACCTTGACCTGAAAGGTGCGTGTCACCGGATCGGCCAGGGCTGCCACCTCACGCACCGCGCCAGTGAACCGGGTCGCCGAAGCCCACTGTCGTACATCAACACGCGAGCCCAGTGTCAACAGATTGACGCGATCTTCCGGCACGGCGAACACCACGTCGCGTGGTCCATCCTGAGCGATACGCACGATCGTTGTACCGGCCGCCACCACCTGGCCCGGCTCGGCGTCGACGGCGAGCACGGTGCCCGCGACATCCGCCGTCAGGCTGGCATAGCTGGACTGGTTGCCCATGCTGGCGGCCTGCGCCTGGGCTTGCTCCACCTGCGCGGCGGCGGCTTTCAGCGTGGCTTCGCGCCGGTCGAGTTCCACGCCACTGACGAAATTCTGATCTTTCAGCTCCCGGTAACGACGCACGTCCGCCGCCGCCAGGTCACGGTTTGTCGTCGCCACCAACAGTTGTGCCCGCATCGCATCGGACGCCAGCTTGAGATCCTGGGAATCCAGTTGCGCGAGCATCTGACCGGGTCGAACCCGCTGCCCGACATCAACCTGGCGCTTGACCAATTTGCCGCCGACCCGAAACGCCAGTCGGGACTCAACCCGGGCCCGTACGTCGCCGGCAAATTCGGCGCCTGAACCCATGTTCTCCACAGCCACGGTGAACAATTTGACCGAGCGCAGCGGCTCCATGATCGGCGCCGGCTTGGAACAGGCCAGCAGGACAATCGGCAACAAAGACAATGACACCCAGTAACGGCAGGATTGAGGGCTCATGAAACAAATGCTCCAACATATGTCATTTTAATGACCGGTTGGTCAGTAATGTAGGTGGATTCGTGATTTCGGTCAAGCGACAATCCTGCTGTGAACCGCGCCGCTGCCCCCTTTCGCAAGCCTGCCGAGCACTACGAGAACTTTCCTGTCGCCTCCTGGTTATGCCCTCCAGCGTTGCGGCCACCCATTGCCGCCATCTACTGGTTTGCGCGCACCGCGGATGACATTGCCGACGAAGGCTCGGCGGCGGCGGCTGATCGTTTGCACGACCTGTCGGACTACCGCGACGACCTGTTGCGTATTGCTGCTGGCAAGGACCACAGCGGACGCTGGCGCAGCGTGTTCGATGCCCTGGCGCCGATGCTGGTGCAATTCCGCATGCCCTCGCTGCTGCTGCTGGACTTGCTGGACGCGTTCCGTCAGGACGTTGAATACACCGCCGCAGCCCGGCGCTACCAGACCGACCAGGAACTGCTGGACTATTGCCAGCGCTCGGCCAACCCGGTGGGACGCTTGTTGTTGCACCTGTATGCAATAGACGATGCCGACGCATTGCGCCGCAGCGACCTGGTCTGTACGGCATTGCAACTGATCAACTTCTGGCAGGATCTGCATAACGACATCGCACGCCAGCGCTGGTATCCCAGCGTCCAGGCCATGACTGCATACGGTGTGCACGAAGACGATTTGCGCCAGGATCAGGACAACCCGCGCGCCAGCGCGTTGGTCGCTGCCTACGCCGAGGCCGCAACACACATGATGCTCAAGGGCGCGCCCCTGGCATGGCAGATACCCGGCCGCGCCGGATGGGAATTGCGCCTCGTGGTGCAGGGCGGCCTGCGTATCCTCGAGAAAATGGCGGCCATGAATCACCGTACCTGGCGCGAACGCCCCCGTCTGCAGCGCAGTGATGCTCCGTTGCTGCTGTGGCGCGCCTGGCGCAGCGGCAAACCGTACGCCGCACCTGCAGCGACATGACGCCGCAGGTCTACGTAGAGCAAAAGGCGGCTGCGTCGGGCAGCAGCTTCTATTACGCATTCCTGTTTCTTCCCCGGCCACGGCGCGCTGCCATCACGGCTTTCTACGCCTTCTGCCGCGAGGTCGACGATGTGGTGGACGAGATGGTGGATCCGGGCGTGGCGGCCAGCAAACTCGCCTGGTGGCGCGACGAGGTGCTCGGCGCATTTGCCGGTCGGCCCAGCCACCCCGTGATGCTGGCGCTCATGCCTTTGGCGGCCGACTACTGCATCACAAGCCGACAGTTGCTGGCGGTGATCGAGGGCTGCCAGATGGACCTGCAGCAAACGCGCTATCTGGACTACGCCAACCTGAAGCAGTATTGCCATCTGGTGGCCGGCGTCGTCGGCGAAGTGGCGGCCGGCATTTTCGGGCAGACAGAGCCCGGCACCACCGCGTATGCGCACAAGCTCGGACTGGCATTGCAGTTGACCAACATCATCCGTGACGTCGGTGAAGACGCCATGCGCGGGCGTATCTACCTGCCGATCGATGAGTTGCAGCGTTTTGACGTGAAGGCGCAGGAAATCCTCAAGCGCCAGACCGCAGGCGACTTTCAGCCGCGCTTCCGTGCCCTGATGCAGTTCCAGGCGCAGCGCGCCCACGCTGCGTACGAGGAGGCGCTGGCGCTATTGCCGCAAGCCGATCGGCGCGCCCAGAAACCGGGTCTGATGATGGCCAGCATCTACCGCGCTCTGCTGCGCGAAATCGAACACGATGACTTCGCCGTGTTGGCGCAACGCATCAGCCTGACGCCGCTGCGCAAGTTGTGGCTGGCGTGGCGTGTCCAGGCGTTGGGCCGGCTGTGACCCGGTTGTCTGCCGGCTTGCGCCGGCGACCCAGCACACCATGAAGCTGGCGGTTGTCGGCGCAGGCTGGTCGGGGTTGGCCGCGGCAATCACGGCAGTACAGGCCGGGCACCAGGTCAGCCTGTTTGAAGCCACACGCGAATTGGGCGGACGCGCCAGGCAGTTACACGCGGTCTTGCCCGATGGGCGCGCCGTGACGCTGGACAACGGCCAGCACATCCTGATCGGGGCCTACCGGCAGACGCTGAACATGCTGAACTTGGTGGGTATCGATCCACCGACCAGCCTGTTGCGCCAGCCGCTGTGCCTGCGTTTTTCGGACGGCCGCGGTCTGGCCCTGCCGGACTGGCCGACGCCATGGAATGTTTTGGCCGGCGTCCTGAGCGCCACCGGCTGGAGCGCGTCGGACAAGTTGTCGCTGTTGCGCATGGCCCTGCGTTGGCGCCGGACCAATTTCACCTGCAGTCCCCAGACCACCGTGGCGCAACTGTGCGCGCAGGCCACGCCGCGCATACTGCACGACCTGATCACCCCGCTCTGCGTCTCGGCGCTCAACATCGGGACCGATGCCGCCAGTGCCACGGTGTTTCTGCGGGTGCTGCGGGACTCCCTGTTTGGAGGGCCGGGTGGCTCGGACCTGCTGTTGCCGAAAGTCGACCTGTCCACCCTGTTTCCGCATGCCGCCGTGGCGTGGTTGCGCCAACGCTCGGTGCAGATAGAGACCGCACGGCGTGTGCAGCAGTTGGTCCCCGCTGCCGGCGGATGGCAGGTGCTGGAGCAGCGATTCGACGCTGTCGTGCTGGCAACTCCGGCCGCCGATGCGGCTCGCATCCTGCAGGCCAGCCTGCACCAGATGGATCAACAACACGGCGCCGCCGCCCGACACTGGAGCACCATGGCATTGGCGCTGCAACACACCGCGATCTGCACCGTGTATACCTACCAAGCCGGGGCACGCCTGGCCAGGCCCATGATCGGCTTGCACAGCGGCAGTGGTCCGGCGCAATTCGTGTTTGACCGCGGCCAGCTCGGCGGGCCGGCCGGCCTGCTGGCTTTTGTCGTCAGCGCCAGCAGCGGTGAGCGCGACGCGATCCAGTCGGCCTGCCTGCGCCAGGGGAAATCGCAGCTGGGGCTGGACTTGCAAGCTGTGCAGACGGTGATCGAGAAGCGCGCCACCTTCGCCTGTACACCCGACACACGACGACCACCAGCACCCATAACGACCGGGTTGTGGGCCTGTGGGGACTATGTCGAGGGCCCCTACCCGGCCACGCTGGAGGGAGCAATCGGGTCCGCTGTGGAAGTTATTCGATCTTCAGATTCTGCGATGTGACCACGTTACGCCAGGCGCGATAATCGGCCTCGATGAAGTGTCCCAAAAGGGCCGGGGAACCCGGCGCTGCCTCGACCGCGTCCTGACGGAAGCGCGCCACCACGTCGGGCAAGGTGACGATCCGGTTGATGGCCAAGTTCAGGCGATCGATCACGGCCGGCGGCGTACCGGCCGGCGCCATCAACGCAAAATAGTTGACGACATCAAAGCCGGCATAACCGGATTCCGCCATGCTGGGCACATCGGGTAATGCCGCCGACCGCTTGGCACTGGTGACTGCCAGTGCCTTGACCCGGCCGTCGCGGATGAACGGCAGCAGGGCCGGGATGGTGCCGGTCACCAGTTGTACCTGCCCGGCAATCATGTCCATGGTCGCAGGCGCCACACCACGGTAGGGAATATGGGTGATGAAAGTACCGGTCTTCGATTTGAGCAGTTCCAGCACCAGGTGGTTGACACCTCCGGCACCGGCCGAACCATAGTTCAATGCGCCGGGCCGTTGTTTGGCCAGCGCCACAAGTTCACGCATGTTGCTGGCCGGCAGACTGCTGTTGGCAGCCCATACCAGGGGTCCGCTGGCGATCATGCCCACCGGCGCAAAACTGCGCAGCGGGTCGTAGCCCGCAGTTGGAAGTGATGCGGCGACCGTGGTGAACGGGGACGCCGCGAGCAGCAGGGTGTAGCCATCGGCAGGCTGCTGCGCCACATACTGCGTACCGATGGCTCCGGAGGCGCCGGCGCGGTTGTCCACCACAAACGTGCCACCCATCACTTCGCCGAGTTTTTGCGCCACCAGACGCGCCATCGCATCGGTGCCGGCACCTGGCGCAAAGGGCACCACGATCTTCACCGGGCGCTCCGGAAAACCAGTTGCACCCTGGGCCAGGACATTCTGCGCCAAAGCCGCAGTCAGGGCGACGGCCAGGCTGAGCAGGTTCCTGCGGGTCGTGGTAATGAGGTACATGCGCATCCTTGAATTGAAAAATGTGAAACTGGCACACTGTCGGTTTGTTACGCCGCCGGGTCAAGCATCTCACACAGATGTTGCAGGCTGGTGACCAACACATGCGGCCTGCGTGCCTGCTGCCACTCGTGGCCACCCCGGTTCAGCCAAACCGTCTGCATGCCGGCATCAAGCGCGCCCAACACGTCGAGCGCCTGGTCATCACCGACATGCAGCACCTCGCTGGGCGACACACCTACCGCCTGTGCCGCGGCGTGAAATATGCGCACATCGGGTTTGCCCACGCCAAACTCGTGGGCACTCAGGCTGGCAGCAAAGTGTGCGCCGATGCCCACCCGCGCCACGTCGGCATTGCCGTTGGATATTGCCACCACCGGAAACCGCTGCGCCAGGAATTCAAGTGCCGGCAGCGCATCGGCATACAGGTCGACCCGCATGCGGTGCTCGAAGAACACGTCGAACGCGGCCTCTGCCAAAGCAGGGTCCTCACCGCTGCGCTGCAATCCCAGGCGGATGGATTCCCGGCGCAGTGCGCTCATGTCATGGCTGATATCCGGCCGCGCCAGCACCACCGCCTGGCGCAGGGTGACCCGATGCGCGACATCGGAAAACGCCAACGCGGTCTGCGGCGCGTGCTGCTCCAACCACAGCTTGAGCTGCAACTCGGCGCGCTCGATGGTGGGCCAGATCGGCCACAGGGTATCGTCCAGGTCCAGGCCAATGGCCTTGATTCTGCGCAGGTCCAGCATAGGTGCGGGAGAATACAGCATGCCCATGTCACCCTTCCTGCCCGAGCCCGAATACAGGCACGGGGAACCGCCCCGAACCGCCATCCTGTATTGCAACCTGGGCACACCCGCCCATCCCACGGCGGCCGCGGTACGGCCGTTCCTGGCCCAGTTTCTGGGTGACCGGCGCGTGGTCGAAATCCCGCGCCTGTTGTGGCTGTTGATCCTGCACGGCATCATCCTGCGCCTGCGTCCGGCCAAGTCGGCCGCCAAATATGCCAGCATCTGGACCAAGGACGGCTCCCCGCTGCGCATCTGGACCGAAAAACAGGCCAGCCTGTTGCAAGGCTGGCTCGCGACCCGGGGCCAT
Organism: Betaproteobacteria bacterium; assembly: GCA_031416215.1. Lineage (GTDB taxonomy): Bacteria > Pseudomonadota > Gammaproteobacteria > Burkholderiales > Burkholderiaceae_C > CAISIP01. Next base: position 6,578 of record JANOTG010000196.1, on the reverse strand, counting down.
GATGTTCTGGTGAGTCATGCCATGACCTACGGCCAGCCTTCGATCGCCACGCAGCTGAGCGCCCTGAAGCAGCGCGGCGTCACCAGGGTGCTGGTATTGCCGGCTTATCCGCAATACTCGGCCACCACCACCGCCAGTGTGTTCGACGCCGTCTACGCCTGGGCTGCGAAGACTCGGCGCATTCCCGAATTGCGCTTTGTCAACCACTACCACGACCATCCTCTGTATATCGAGGCACTGGCCAAGCGCGTCACGAAGCACTGGCAGGAAAACGGCCGTGGCGAACGGCTGGTGATGAGTTTTCACGGCGTACCGGAGCGCACCCTGACCCTCGGTGATCCCTATCACTGCGAGTGTTACAAAACCGCCCGACTGCTGGCCCACAGGCTGGGGCTGGACGCCGGTAAAACCATGGTCACCTTCCAGTCGCGCCTGGGCCGCGCCAAGTGGCTCGAGCCCTATACCGCGCCGAGCCTGATTGCGCTGGCCAAGTCCGGTCTTGCCAAGGTGGATGTGTTGTGCCCGGGTTTCACCAGTGACTGCCTGGAAACGCTGGAGGAAATCGCGATCGAGGGGCGCGCCGCGTTTGTGGCCGCCGGCGGCAAGGAGTTGAGCTACATAAGCTGCCTGAACGACCAGCCGGAATGGATCAATGCATTGTGCGCCATCTCACTCGCCCACCTGGGCGGCTGGGACACCGACAAACCTGCCGACAGCGCAGTACTGAGCCGCAGCCGGGCAGCGGCGTTGGCGCTGGGCGCCAAGACCTGACGCCGGGCAACGCGGCCGTGCGCGATGTCCCGATTGCGACGGCGACCGGTTGGTGTTGCGAATAAGCTTGCTGCCCCGATTCGAATAAACACAGACGGAGACAGGCATGAAAAGTTACGACGTGACCGAGTGGGGCAAACCACTGCAGTTTGCGGTGCGCGAAACGCCCGTTCCCGGTCCGCAGGAAGTGCTGATGCGCCTCACCTATTGCGGTGTGTGCCACTCCGACGTGCATATCCGTGAGGGTTACTTCGACATGGGTGGCGGCGTCAAGAACGTGCTGGCAGACCGTGGCATGAAATTGCCGGTCGTGCTGGGCCATGAGCCGATTGGCGTGGTGGCGGCGGTGGGCGCTGAAGTCGCGGATGTCAAGGTCGGTGCCACCTACCTGGTGAACCCGTGGATCGGCTGTGGCAAATGCGCCGCCTGCCTGCGGGGACAGGACAATCTGTGCCCTGGCATGGCCGCCATGGGCATGGTGCGCCCGGGAGGTTTTGCCACACACCTGATGGTGCCGCATGCACGGTATCTGGTCGATGTGACCGGCATCGCGCCCGATCGGGCCGCGGTGTTGGCCTGCTCCGGCGTGACGGCCTATTCTGCTGCCACCAAGCTGGCGCCAGCCCGGGACGGCCAATGGGTCGGTGTCATCGGTTGTGGTGGCTTGGGGCTGATCGGCATCGCCATCCTGCAGGCGTTGGGCTACCACCACATCATCGCCTGCGACATCGACGATGCCAAGCTGGAGGCAGCCCGTGCTGCCGGTGTGTCACAGGTGCTCAACCTCAAAACCGGTGGCGCGGCGCAGCTGCTCGCCCTGTCCGGCGGTGGCCTGGTCGGCATGATCGACTTTGTCGGTGCGCCCGCCACGTCGGCACTGGCGATTCCGTCGCTGCAAAAGGGCGGGCGGTTCGTGTCGGTCGGTCTGTTTGGCGGTGCTGCCACCATTCCCCTGGTGGCGCTGGCGATGCGCGAGGTGGCACTGATGGGCTCGGCGGTCGGCAGCACCGCTCAAATTCGGGAGCTGGTGGCGCTGGTGCAGAGTGGCAGGCTGGCCTTGCCGGCGGTGCAGGTGCGGCCGCTGGCCCAGGCCGAACAAAGCCTGCGCGATCTGGAGGCTGGCCGCGTTACCGGCCGCATCGTGCTCGATGCCATGACCGAGACCGACTGATCCGCCCGGTCCCGGTCCCGGTCCCGGGCGCGCTCAATCGGCCTTGATATTGCCCGCTTTCACGATGGCGCCCCAGTCGCGCAGGTCACGTTTGATCTGCTCGGAAAACTGCTCCGGTGTCTTGAGAGGCATCTCCGAGAACCCCAAGGTATTCCAGCGCTCGGCCATCTCCGGCGCCGCAATCAGCCGGTTGATCTCCTTGTTCAAGCTGTTGACCACCGCAATCGGCGTGCCAGCGGGCGCAATCACGGCGTAATAGGCGTTCAGGTCGAACGGCACGCCCTGCTCGGTCATGGTTCTGATCTCCGGCATCTGCCGGGAGCGATAGGTGCCGCTGATCGCGATCGGCTTCATCTTGCCCGCCTGAATCAGCGGCAGCGACGAGGCGGTGGCCGAGAAAGCGACCTGGATGTGCCCGGCCACCAGATCCGTATTCGCGGCCGCTGTCGACTTGTAGGGAATGTGCTTGATCTTCAGACCGGCCTGCTGTTTCAGAGCCTCCATGCTGAGGTGTCCGCCCGAGCCGTTGCCCCACGATCCGTACGACATTTCGTCAGCCGGCTTGCTCTTCACATAGGCAATGAACTCCTTGAGGTCTTTTACCGGCATGGTGGGCGGCACCACCAGGAAGTTGCCGCCAGCCCCGATCTGGGCCACCGGCACAAAGTCCTTGTTGACGTCGTACGGCACCTTGTCCAGCAACACCGGATTCACCACATGGGCCGCGGCGTAGGTAAACAGAATCGTGTAGCCATCACCGGGTGACTTGGCCGCCGCATCGGTACCGATCAAGCCGTTGGCGCCGGCCTTGTTGTCGATGACAAAGGCCTGCCCGAAGGTCTTGGCAAGCGACTCGGTGAAGGCGCGTGCCACGATATCGGTGCCACTGCCCGGTGCGCCGGCCACGATGACCTTGACCGGCTTGTTGGGCCACGGCGCCTGGGCCAGCGCGTTGCCCTGCATCAGCATGGGCGCCAGCAGCCCCACGGCCACCATCAAACTTCTGATCATGTCTGTCTCCTGTTGTTGAAAATGGGAACTTAGGGAAATACGGCCGCGGCGTCAAGCACCTGCCGCCCTGGCCGGACGCGTGTCGGGACTTTCGTACGACCCGCGTCCCATGCGGCTGCCGCCACTCGGACGCGCCGCTGCGGCGCGGGGTTGTGCTCCGCGACAACTCCCGCTGCAAGAAAATCGGCCAGATTACGCACCATTGCATCGAACTTTCGGCCATTGACGGTCGTCACCGCACCATGGGTCTGCACCCAGCGGGCGATGCTGTAGGTGGTTTCGTTGTTCACGATGCGCATGCGTTCGCGGAAAACCTGCGCCGGCAGGTGTGGCAGCAAAACCCGCACCATCTCGACAACGCGCAGCAGGCCACTGACACTTTGCGGGTCCACCAGCCGGTTGAGTCGCATCCTGGTATTGAAGTTGGCAGCGGCGGTGATACACACGTAGTCTGGCCCCCAGGGCTCGGTCTTGACCACCCCGGCCAGCACACCCACGGTGGCATGGATGATGGCCGGCACATGACCCGCCATCCCGCTCGTGGCAAGTTCATCCAGTCTGTGGTGCCGCAATGCATTGATCGTGCGCATGCGCCGTTCGACCAAGGCCGCCACCAACGCATCACGCGAACCAAAGTGGTAGTGCGCTGCCGACAGGTTGGCCTGGCCACTGGCGCGCACGATCTCGCGGATCGACACGCTGTCGATGCCGCGCTCGGCAAACAGCCGCTCGGCCGCGTCGAGCAACTGCGTCGGGGTCGTCGCCCTGGAGTCGGCGGACGGCGGGAGGGGATCGATTTTTGTCATGGGCCGGCAGTTGCTGCGGTGTCGCCACTGAAATTGACAAGCCGCAACAAATCCATTGTAATTCACATGAATTAATCAGCGCAAGCACATTCTGCGCACCCCGGAGACAACCGCGTGACCCAGGCATTCCCTCCCGAACCCGGCTTTGCCGGCCACATCGCCCGCACCGTGCAGCAGTCCACCCCCTCCTGGCCTGCCTCGAGGATCAAGCCTGGTGCGCCCAATGTCGTCATCGTGGTGTTCGACGACCTGGGTTTCTCGCACCTCGGCTGTTACGGCTCGACCCTGGTCACACCGAACATCGACGCGATTGCGGCGCAAGGTCTTCGTTACACCGGTTTTCACACGACGGCGCTGTGTTCGCCGACCCGTGCCTGCTTGCTGACCGGCCGCAACCACCATGCGGTGGGCATGCGCGCCATCTCCAATTTCGACACCGGCTTTCCGAACATGCGGGGCTCCATCCCGCGCTCCGCCGCCACCCTGGCCGAGGTACTGCGCGACAACGGATATGCCACCTATGCCGCTGGCAAGTGGCATCTCGCGCCGATGGCCGAGTGTTCGGCCGCAGGGCCATTCACCAACTGGCCGCTGCAGCGTGGCTTCGACCGTTTCTACGGCTTCCTGAATGGCGAAACGGACCAGTTCACCCCCGAACTGGTGTGTGACAACCACGCGGTGACGCAACCCAGGACGGTGGCCGAGGGGTACCACTTTTCAGAAGACGTGGTGGACCAAGCCAACGCCTGCATCGGCAACCTGAAGTCGCTGGTGCCGGAGAAGCCATTTTTCCTGTACCTGGCGTTTGGCGCCATGCACGCGCCACACCAGGCGCCCAAGGCCTATCTGGACAAATACCGGGGTCGTTTCGATGCCGGCTGGGATGTCGAGCGCGAGTCGTGGTTCCAACGCCAGTTGGCGATGGGTGTCATTCCGCCGGGCACCCAACTCGCGCCGCGTAATCCCGGTGTGCGCCCGTGGGCCGAATTGTCTGGCAACGAACAGCGGTTTGCCGCACGGCTGCAAGAAGCCTATGCCGCCATGCTGGAACACACCGATGCCCAGATTGGTCGCCTGGTCGACCACATCAAAAGCCTGGGGGCATGGGACAACACGCTGTTTGTTTTGCTGTCGGACAACGGCGCCAGCCAGGAGGGTGGCGCGACCGGCATCCTGGATGAGATGCGTTACTTCAACGGCATGCGCGAGGATGTGGATGCGGCAGTGCAACGGCTGGACGACATCGGCGGGCCGAACAGCCACTGCAACATTCCCTGGGGCTGGGCGCAGGTCGGCAACAGCCCGCTCAAGTGGTACAAGCAAAACACCCACGGCGGTGGCGTGCGCGACCCGTTGCTGCTGCACTGGCCCGGTCACCTGCATGGTCCGGGCAGCATCCGCCGCCAGTTCTGCCACGCCATCGACATTACCCCGACCATCCTGGCAGCCATCGGTATTGAATCGCCAGACAAGGTGGCGGAGGTGCCGCAAACGCCCATGCACGGCAGCAGCCTGCTGGACACCTTCCAGCATGCACAGGCGCAAGTGCCCCGTGGACCGCAGTATTTCGAGATGTTCGGTCACCGCGCGCTGGTGCACGAGGGCTGGAAAGCGGTATCGCGCCACAAGCCGGGCGTACCGTATGAAAACGACGTCTGGGAGTTGTACCACCTGGACAGCGACTTCTCCGAATGTGTGGATCTGGCGGCCAGCCAGGGTGATCGGCTGCAGGCCATGATCGCGCTGTGGTGGGCGCAAGCCGAGAAACACGGTGTCTTCCCGCTTGATGACCGCGGCTCGGCCGACCTGTTTCGCGCCTCGCGCCGGCCCGACATGCCGACGTCGCGCCGACGCTTTGTCTATTACCCACCCATCGACCATATTCCGGCTGACACCTGCCCATCGGCCGCACGCAACTGGATCGCCAGCGTTGAACTGGTTCAGCCGCTGGTGGGCGGTGATGGTGCCCTGGTGGCACGCGGCACCATCAACAGCGGCTTTGTGCTGTATGTCCTGCACGGCAAGCTGCACTTCGACTACAACTGCTTTCACGACCACAGCCGGGCCACCGCTGCGTCACCCCTGACGCCGGGGCCCCATGTCGTCGAGCTGCAGGTACAACGGCGCGACGATGGTGGTGCCGACGTGCAGCTGCTGGTGGATACACAGCCGGTGGCACAGGCCCGCATCCCGAAGTTGCTGTTTGTACTGTCCAGCATTGGCATGGACCTGGGCCGCAGCCTGTCGCCGGTCAACGACGACTACCAGGCACCGTTCCCGTACGGAGGCTCCATCCGTCGCGTGGTGATCGCCTTGGAAGAGAAGGTGCCACGCGGAGAAGTCAAGGCGCAGATGCGGGCCGAGATGGCCCGGCAATAAGCCAGCGAACTCAAAGCCTATGCACGCCCCCACGCCAAACGAAGCGCAATCGCGTCTGGAAACCCTGACCCGCATTTTCGCGCCACGCTCGATCGCGGTCGTCGGCGCGTCCGACAACAGCAGCAAGATCGGCGGCGTTCCGGTCGACTTCAACCGCCGTTTCGGCTTTTCCGGTGCCATCTACCCGGTGAATCCGAAACCCGCGCCAGTGCAGGGCCTGACTGCCTACCCGAGCTTGCAAAGCATCGGCCAAGACATCGATCTCGCGGTGTTTGCCGTGCCCGAGCCGCTGGTGCAGGGCGCGCTGGAAGACGCCATCGCCGCCGGCGTACGTGGCGTGGTGTTGTTCACGTCCGGCTTTGCCGAGATCAGCGACGTGGGCGCGCAGGCCCTGGCACGCCTGCGCGCCTCCGCACGCGCCGCAGGTATCCGCCTGCTCG
>JANOTG010000195.1:0-1648 GCA_031416215.1 Betaproteobacteria bacterium | reverse complement strand
TCGTCCACCAGCAGCACCTTGCCGGCGATCTCGCCCTTGGGCGTGGTGATATAGCGCGCGATATCCAGGTTGCCCTGCTGGGTTCCCGCGTCGGCGCGGTAGGAACTGGTGGACATGATTGCCAGGGGCTTGTCGAACACGCGCGACAGGATATCGCCCGGTCGCATGCCACCCCGCGCCAGGCACAGGATGGTATCGAACTGCCAGTTCGACTGGAAGATCCGGATCGCCAGTTTCTCTATCAGGTTGTGGTATTCGTCGTAACTGACATACAGGTGTTTTCCGTCTTCTGTCAACATGCTCTGATCCTTTGTCCTAGTCGGCGAGGTAGGGGTGGCGCATCATGATAGTGTGGTCACGGTCCGGGCTGGTGGAGACCATATGGATCGGCACCCCGGTGACCTGCTCGATGCGTTGCAGGTAGAGCCGCGCGGCGACCGGCAGCTTGTCGTATTCGGTCACGCCGACCGTGCTGCTGCTCCAGCCCTCCATGTGTTCATAAATCGGCACACAACGCGCAATCTCCTCGGCGCCCAGCGGCAGGATGTCGGTCACTGCACCATCCATGTGGTAACCGGTGCACAGCAGCAGCTCGCTCAGGCCATCAAGCACGTCGAGTTTGGTGATGCACAGGCCCGACAGGCCGTTCACCTGGGCGGAGCGCTTGAGCAGCGCGGCATCGAACCAGCCGCAGCGCCTGGAGCGGCCCGTGGTCACACCTTTCTCCGCACCGACCGTACTCATGTGGTAACCGGGCGTGCCGGGCGTCTCCCACGCGAGCTCGGTCGGGAATGGCCCGCCGCCGACACGCGTGCAATAGGCCTTGGTGATGCCCAGCACATAGTGGAGCAGGCCTGGCCCGACACCCGCACCCGCTGCGGCGTTGCCGGCCACACAATTGCTGGAGGTGACATACGGGTAGGTGCCATGGTCCACATCCAGCAAGGTCCCCTGGGCGCCCTCGAATAACAGGTTCGCCCCCGCCGCATGGGCGTCGTTGAGTTCGCGCGAAACATCCGCCATCATCGGCCGCAGCAACTGTGCGTGGCGCATGGCCTCGTCGTATACGGCATCAAAATCCACCCGACCGTTGGTCATGCAGGCCTTCAGGCTGTCGCCGAACTCGAATCGGTCCGAACCCAGATAGGTCTGCAGCACATGGTTGTGCAGATCCAGCAGTTCGCGCAATTTGGCGGCAAAACGCTCCGGATACCGCAAATCCTGGACCCGCAAGGCGCGGCGGGCGATCTTGTCTTCATAGGCCGGGCCGATACCCCTGCCGGTCGTGCCAATACGGGCGTTCCCACCCTGTTCGCGCGCCGCCTCGCGCGCGACATCCAATGCGACGTGAAATGGCAGGATCAGCGGGCACGCCTCGCTGACCCTGAGCCTTGAACGAACCTCGACGCCAGCGCGTTCCAGTCCTTCGATTTCCTCAAACAGCTTGGCCGCCGACAGCACCACGCCATTGCCGATGTAGCACCGCACTCCGGGGCGCATGATGCCACTGGGAATCAGGTGCAGTGCTGTCTTGACGCCGTTGATCACGAGGGTGTGGCCGGCATTGTGCCCACCCTGGAAACGCACCACGCCCTGCGCGCTTTCGGTCAACCAGTCGACCAGCTTGCCCTTGCCCTCATCGCCCCAT
>JANOTG010000194.1:0-4283 GCA_031416215.1 Betaproteobacteria bacterium | reverse complement strand
CACGCTTTGGGCACTTTGATGCCGTATCCATCAGAGGATCCACCCCGAGTGCTCGGGACTTCTCTTCCTGATAAACGGCTGTTCATCTCAGCGCTCCAGTTTCCTTGCCCGTAGGCAGGGAGGCATCCATAGCATCTCCTTTGATGTGTTGAAGGTGACTGGCGCTGACCGCAGATGCCCTCGCCAACCCTTATACGCAGCAATGACGCTGCCGGATTCAAAGCGGTAACACTTTGTTTACGCAAAGCGCACGGATGGCATGCATTTGGTCGACGCCTCAGTCTAAATCTGTGCGCTGCGAGTGCTTGTAGGACTGCGGCAATGAAGCCCATCCACCACTGGCCCGGCCGCGTTGCATCGAACACGTTCATTGGCCAGGGCCGGGCTCGTGATGTGGCGGCTTGGGCTGCCATGATGTGAAAGGACGTGGTCAGACTTTACCCACGCCTCGCACATCCATGGGGCCACTCATCATGCAATCTGATCGCTGGCCTGTCCAATTTTCGATATTTTGACGCGTTCAGACTCTGCGCGCGCGGCTTGCGTTGGCATAGCCCACTTTATTCCGATGGGGTGATCGATGAACGAGAGACAAACGCCTGTGCGTCGAACGGTCAACGCCGGCAGCAACCCGCAAATTCTTGATGCGGCGTATCTCAATGCCGACGTCAACCTGGCTACCGGCACGCAACTCTTCTACATTGACACCGGGTTGGACACGCTGGTCACCACCAGCAACCCCAACGCAGGCGCGCTGACCACCGTCGGTGCATTGGGTGTGAACGCCAACGGATTCCTCGGTTTCGACATCGCCACCGACGCCCTGGGATTCAACATCGCCTATGCCTCGCTGCGGGTCGGCGGCGTCGATGGCCTAGATACCATCGACCTGGGTAACGGCAGCGCCACATTTGTTGGCGACATCGCGGCCAACCAGCTTTTTGGTCTGGCCGCAGCTCCGGCAGCGCAAGCCGTGGCCATTTCCGAACCCGGTTCGCTGGCCTTGGTGGCTGCAGCCGGCCTGGCGGTGTGGGGCCTGCGTCGGCGCGGTACCCGTGTCAGCGGCGATGTGTGCTGTGTCACCGCCAAATCGTCAGCCCCATCACTGGCGACTGGTTCTGAGGCACCTGCTCGTCTCGCCTCCAGGCCCGCTACACGCTGCGAATCGGATTTCGCGCCGATTCGCTGGCCGCGTTTGAGATTCTGGGCAACGTCGGCCAAGACCGACGCATGCGCTACAGTGCGTTTTGGCCAATACGGTGCTCGAACCTGCAGCGTTTCAGTTCATGCCGCCTGTCGGTGCATACGTCGTGCGCCAGTGCGTGGCCTGAAAGTGCCCTGAAAGTGACCCATGAGTGATCTCATACACCTCATCTACAACAGCGCTGCCATCGGTGACTTTGCTGATGAGAATCTGGAGTCCCTGCTGTCTCAGGCACGAAAGCAGAATGCAAGCCTCAGCGTCACGGGAATGCTCCTGTATGTGGATGGCTGCTTTTTCCAGATTCTCGAAGGCCCCAAGAACACGGTCGACTGGTTGTTCGGGAAGATCAGCGCCGACCCGCGCCATGGACGCATCACAACGATCATCCATGAGCCTATTGCCCGCCGTGCCTTCAGTGAGTGGACCATGGGGTTCAACAGGATGTCCCGGCAGGAGATCGGTCATATCGACGGTTTCAATGATTTTTTTGCGACGGGTCGTGTGTTGACAGATATCGATCCGGGGCGCGCCCGAAAACTGTTGACGGCTTTCAAGCAAGGCCGGTGGCGTGTCAAGTTGTCGGGCCGTGTGAGCCGCCCAGCCCTTCCTGTCAACGCCCAAACTCCCTTCACGTATGCGTTCCAGCCGATTGTCGATGCCGCCGCAAGGTCTGTCGTTGGCTACGAGGCGCTTGTTCGTGGCCTGGCGCAGGAATCTGCGACCCATGTCCTGCAGCGGATCCCGCTGGGTCAGATTTCCGCGTTCGATGAAAGCGGACGCGCGATGGCGATTGACATGGCATCGCGATTGGGTTTGAAGTCATGCCTGCATTTGAACCTCGTCCCCCACATTCGCCTTCTGTTGCCCAACACCATCGATGCAACGCTGGAGGTTGTTTCGCGCAGTGGCATCGGCATCGACCGGATCGTGTTTGAGATCAAACACGAGGTGTCGGTTGAAGATCCGGTGGCACTCGGCGCGTGGTTGCGTGACTATCGGCGGCAGGGCCTGCGCATCAGCATCGACGATTTTGGCTCCGGACATGCCGGACTGGCATTGCTGGACCATTACCAGCCCGACATGATTTCACTCAGCATGTGGCTGGTGCGCCGCATTGAGGGGCATGGTGCGCGGCAAGCCATCTTGCGCGGTTTGGTGCAGACCTGTGGTGATCTGGGCGTTGGGATCATTGCCAAGGGAGTCGAGAGTCTGGCTGAGTATGACTGGTTGCGCAGTGAAGGTATTGATTGTTTTCAGGGGTTCCTGTTTGCACAACCCGGTTTTGAGTCCCTTCCTGAGCCAACCTACCCCGTTGGGGCAGATGAATGAATGCGATGGCGGGTCATCCGGGCTACACCTTTGCGTACCAGCCCATCGTTGACGTAAAACTGAAAGTGGTGTGTTCGTTCGAGGCGCTGGTACGGGGGCCAAACAACGAGCCATCGGCCTGGGTACTGAACCAGTTTTCTGGAGCAGCACTGCGCGAGTTCGACACACAGGCGCGCTTGCACGCCATTACGTTGGCGAAGCAGCTGGGGCTGCGGTGTCAAATCAACTTGAATCTGTTGCCAGAGGGTGACGACGGTTCGCCTGGGACATCGCTTGACGCCACCCTGGAGATGGCCGCCGCGTGCGGATTGAACGCCAACCGGCTGGTGCTGGAGATCAGCGAGAAGGAAAGCATTACCGACTTCACCCGTTTTGCGGCGCATGTTGAGCGATGTCGGTCGGTGGGCGTGCAGTTCGCCATCGATGATTTTGGAGCTGGTCACTCGGGTCTCAACCTGCTGGCCCAGTTTCAACCCGAATCCATCAAACTCGACATGGTTCTGGTTCGTGACATCTGGCACCGCGGGCCAAGGCAGGCGATCGTGCGGGGTGTGAGCCGAACCTGTGAGGACCTGGGCATTGATGTCGTTGCCGAAGGGGTCGAGACCCGGGAGGAATTTGAGTGGCTGCGCGGCGAGGGGATTTATTTGTTCCAGGGGTATTTTTTTGCAGCGCCGGCCTTTCAGGCCCTGCCGGCAGTGCAGTATCCGCACGATTGATGGCAGATGAGAGCGGGTGACCGCACGCAGTCAACGGCAGCGGCTTTACGCAAACTGCGGGCGTGCTGTTCCATCTGACCCGTTCGTCGAATGCCGTGACCGGCGGTGTTTTTACATCGGCACCATTGCTCCTCACCGCTACCCAGGAAGCAGAGCTTTTCGACGGAAAGTTCTACATCAATCTCCACACATCCACCAATGGCGGTGGCGAGATACGCGGCTTTCTGGTGCCGGTACCCGAACCCGAAACCTATGCGATGTTGCTGGCAGGTCTGGCTCTGGTTGGCGCCGTTGCTCGCAGGCGCAAAGTCGCAGCCTGAACACGTAGCCGTGTGAACGCGCGAAAGGCGGTTGAATTCTTGTCGGCGCTACGCTACTATGGGGCCGCCGAACCAGGTACAACCTCGAAAAGGACATGACATGGCACACAAACACACAGGTGGATGCGCACATCACGAAACTCATTCCGACAAGGAGCCGATCGACAATCACACCTGTCACTGCTCGGTCTGCAAGGGTGTCACCGGGCAACCCACCACGCATGTGGTTTTTTTCAAGCACGATGATCTCGCTGTGGCTGGCGCCAGCAGCCTGAAACGCATGCCGTTCAACGCCAAGAATCCGGGTGGCCCGCTGGAATTGTGCGTCTGCGAATCCTGCGGCACACCCATCATGCTTGACGACAAGCAAAAGCGCATTCGCGCCGTTGTACCCAATCTGATGGGTTATGACGCCAAGAACCTGCCGGCAACGTACCACGCGTTTTATGACCCCGCCACCGGCGTACCCAGGCCGAATGATGGGCGCCCCGTGTATGAAGGACTGCGGCCTGATTTTGTCTGGCCGCAAGGCGCCTGACAGCAGACAAGGCGAAGCGTCGTCCAAGTCCGGGCTTTCCGGGCTTTTTGTTGTGCGTGCATGGCATGGCGCATCCACCAGGCCGCAGAGTAGCAGCACCGGTTCGGCAACTCTGTTTGCTTTGCTCGACGGCAGCGCCGTGTTGTGATGGCGCGGCCCGCTGGCCTGCTCCC
>JANOTG010000193.1:0-1594 GCA_031416215.1 Betaproteobacteria bacterium | reverse complement strand
TGCAAGACAGCATTCGGCCTGAGCTTGTCGAAGGGCAGCGCGCCGCCGCTATCGTCCTGGCAACCGAGCAGGACTGGTACCAGGAATACCTGGCGCCCATCATCAGCATCAAGATCGTCGCCGACGTCGATGCGGCCATCGCCCACATCAACCACTACAGCAGCCACCACACCGACGCCATCATCACGCGCGACCACCAGCATGCCCAGGCGTTCCTGCGCCAGGTGGATTCGGCCAGTGTCATGGTGAATGCGAGCACCCGCTTCGCAGACGGGTTCGAGTTCGGCCTGGGGGCCGAGATCGGCATCAGCACCGACAAGTTCCATGCCCGCGGGCCGGTGGGTATCGAGGGGCTGACGTCGCTGAAATACGTGGTGCTGGGTAATGGGGAGATTCGCAGCTGAGCGGCGCCAAGACAATCCGGCCCCCCGCCGCGGCTCAGTGGGTCGTGGCCGCCAGCACCGTCACTTGAGAACGTGGCAACAACCGGCGGAAATCGGCATCGAAGGTGACCAGATGCTCGCCCAGGTGAAGCGTTGCCGCGGCCAGCCATGCGTCCGGCAGGTGGTTGCCGGTGAGTTTCTTGTCCAGGCACAGTTGGCGCAGTATGGGCCATTCGGGGCCCACGGTCGCCATGGACACCCCGGGCTGGGCCAACAGGGCATCGACAAACGAAATCGCATCGTCAATATCAGCCGGCGCCTTGAATATCTTCGGGCTCGTGACCAGTCGCAAAAAGCTGGCGACAACCAGGGGCATCAATCGAAGTGATGTACCGACGGCGGCCATGCCCAGTGCTTGCGTTAGCCAAGCCCTGGAAGCTGCATGGTGTGGGTGGTCGCTGCGGGACGCCGCCACCAGCAGATTGACATCAGGTGTCATCTTCCAGCGCGGCCAGCATCGCCTTGTTGCTGAGTGGGTTTACGCCAACTACCAGGCCGCCGCGGCCCTTGAGCACCGGGATGCGCGGCTTGGGCGCCCGAGGCGGTTTGGCTGCATCCCTAAGGCGTAGTTGCAAACCTTCTTCGATCAGGCGTGTGAGGCTGGTGCCTTGCTGCACCGCCAGCACCTTGGCATTGGCCAACAACTGGTCGTTGATGTCGAGTGTCGTCTTCATGCAGGAATAGTACAGATTTCTGTATGAAACAGCAACGCCAAGCTCGCAATGGGCAGACCAATATCCTCATGGCTGCTGCCGGCTCGCTCTGCGAGGAAGTCGTCCAGCCGCTCCCACCCGCGCCACTGCCGCCGGCCTGGCCGGGTCACGGGTTGACACCCGGCCTTACCGTCTTTGGCTTATTCGATGCACAGTAAACATTGCAGATTTGCCGAATTCGCTAGGATGGCCATATTTGCTGCACAGCAAACAGCACATCCCCATGCTTGAACCCTCTCTCGCCGCGCGGCAGTCAGTCACGCAGTTCCTCGACGCACTGCGGGAATTGCCGGATGTGCATGCTGACCTGGCTCACGAGGAGCCCACCGGCTCGACCACCAATCACGGACATGACGCACAGATCGCCCTGCAGGTCGCGGGCAAGTCCTTCGTCCTGCTTGTGGCGGCCAGGAAGGGCGTTTATCCGCGAGACGTTCG
>JANOTG010000192.1:0-2964 GCA_031416215.1 Betaproteobacteria bacterium | reverse complement strand
CTGCTGGTGTACCAGGCGGCATGGAACGCCGACCTGGGGCGCGACATCAAGGTCGACGCGTCGGTCGCCAAGGTCTATGGCACCGAGGTTGCCGGGCGGGTCGTGGACCGCTGTATCCAGATCTTCGGCGGCATGGGCGTGGCGCAGGAGCTGCCGCTGGAGCGCTGGTACCGCGAGATGCGCATCAAGCGCATCGGTGAGGGGCCGTCCGAGGTGCACCGCATGGTGATCGCGCGCGACATGATCAACGGCAAACGTGCGGCGAGCTGACCATGGCGATTGATCTGACCGTCTCCGACGAGGGCATCGCCCTCATCACCATCAACCGCCCGGAGCGTCTGAATGCCATGGATGCGGAGCACTACCAGGCTTTGTCGCAGGCCTGGTGCAGGGTGCGTGATGAGGTGGCGATCCGGGTGGCGATCATCACCGGTGCTGGTGAAAAGTCGTTCACCACCGGCGCCGACATCAAGAGTTTCCTGACCGCGCAGACCGAGCTGTCGGAGATGTGGCTGACGCAGCGTGACCAGTTGCTGAACCGCGGGCTGGAGGTCTGGAAACCGGTCATCGCCGCCGTCAACGGCTACTGCCTGGGCGGCGGCATGACGCTGATGCTGGCGTCGGACATCCGCATCGCGGCCAGTCACGCCACCTTCAACCTGGCCGAGGTGAAACGCGGTGTGATACCCGGCAACGGCGGCACCCAGCGGATACTGGACCAGCTGCCCTACCCGATTGCGATGGAAATGTTGCTGACTGGCGACATGATGGATGCGCAAACTGCCGCCGGCTGGGGCCTCATCAACCGCGTGGTGCCCAAGGAGCAACTTCTGGAAAGTGCCTACGCCGTGGCCCGCAAGATCGCGGCCAACGCACCGCTGGCGGTGCAGGCGGCGAAGGAGCTGGCGCTGCGCAGCCGCGAGATGGACCGCGTCACCGGGCTGCGTTTCGAGGCCGTCATCAACCGCATGTTGTCGATGACCGAGGACGCCCGGGAAGGTCCGGCCGCCTTCGCCGCCAAACGCGCGCCGCAGTTCAAGGGGCGATGAGCATGACGCCGGGTTATCCGCTGCAGGGTGTGACGGTTGTGGATCTGGGCCAGATCTACAACGGACCGTATTGCACCTTCCTGATGGCGATGGCGGGAGCCCGCATCATCAAGATCGAGGCCATGGGCGGCGAGAACCTGCGCCGGCGTGGCGTGGTGGGTGGTGCCGCGTTGCCCTTTGCCATGCTCAACTCGAACAAGACCTTCGCCACCCTCAACCTGAAGGCCGAACGCGGCAAGCAGCTGCTGCGCCAGATGGTGGAAAAGGGCGATGTGCTGGTCGAAAACTTCGCACCCGGGGCGATGGAGCGCCTGGGGGTGGGCTACCAGGAGCTGCGCAAGATCAACCCGCGTCTGGTGTACGGCTCCGGCTCCGGCTTTGGGCGCTCCGGGCCCAATACCAACTACCCGGCGATGGACCTGACCGTACAAGCTATGGCCGGCATCATGAACGTCACCGGGTACCCGGACCGCCCTCCGGTAAAAGCCGGGCCGGCCCTGTGTGATTTTGCCGGTGGTGTGCATCTGTACGCGGCTATTCTGACGGCGCTGTACGAGCGCGAGAAGACCGGTGTCGGGCGTCTGGTCGAGGTGTCGATGCAGGAAGCGGTCTACGCATCGCTCAGCTCCAACCTGGGTCTGCATTACAGCATGGGCAACTCGGTGCCGCCGCGCACTGGCAACCGCCACGGCGGCCTGGCCGAGGCGCCCTACAACGTGTACCCAGCGTCGGACGGCCATATCGCGATCATCTGCGTCAACGAGGCGCACTGGAAGGGGTTGCTCAAGGCGATGCAGCGCGAAGAACTGCTGGCCGACCCGCGTTTTGCCGACCTCAAGCTGCGTGTCGAGCACATGGATGAGGTGGACGAACTGGTTGCCGCGTTCACCGCCCAACATGCCAAGAAGACACTGTTCGACCTGCTGATGCGCCACCGCGTGCCATGTGCACCGGTACGCAACCTCGACGAGGTGGTCAACGACGAACACATGCACGCACGGCGGGCACTCGAATGGATCGAACATCCGTTGTACGGCCGGGTCTGCCTGCCCAACTCGCCGCTGCGTTTTGATGGTGTCGAGCCGATGCCGATCCGCCCCAGTGGGCGATTGGGCTGCGACAACCACGAGGTCTATGGCGACTGGCTCGGCTTGTCCGACAGTGACATAGCGCAGTTGCAGGCCGAGGAGGTGATCTGAGCATGGCACACGCGCTGAGTGGAAAAGTGGTGATCGCCGGCATCGGCCACACCGCGTTTGGCAAACATCCCGGGCGCAGCACGGTGTCGCTCAATGTCGAGGCGATCCGCAAGGCGTTGGCCGATGCGGGCGTAGACAAGCCCGATGTGGATGCGCTGTTCGTCAAGGCGCCGACCTCGAAGTTCGAGATGATGTATGCGCAGAAGTTATCCGAGGCCCTGGGTATTGCGCCGCGCATCGGTGGCATTTACGACCACGGCGGCGCCAGCAACATCAGCATGATCAGTTATGCCGCGATGGCGATCGACGCCGGCCAGTGCGAAATTGCGGTGGTGGCATTGGCCGACAACCCGGCCACCGGCACCCGGCAGGCGTACGAGAAGTCCTACGGCGACGGCGATAGTGCCCTGTATGGCTGGTTTGGCACACCCGCCGGTTACGCCATGATCGCGCAGCGCCACATGGGCCAGTTCGGCACCACCAGCGACCAGCTCGGCGCCATTGCAGTCGCCTGCCGCAAGCACGGTGCAGCCAACCCGCACGCACAGTTGCGCCGGCCCCTGTCGCTGGAGCATTACCGCGAGTCGCGCCTGATCGTGGCGCCGCTGCGCCGCGACGACTGTTGCCTGGTGTCCGACGGTGCCGCGGCCGTGGTTTTGATGAGCGCCCGCAAGGCGGCGCAACTCAAGGTCGCCAAACCGGTTCCGGTGCTCGGC
>JANOTG010000191.1:0-25505 GCA_031416215.1 Betaproteobacteria bacterium | reverse complement strand
GGCTCAGGACCATCTTCCAGGGTGTATGGCCGTTTGTGCTGGTGCAGATCGTCATGCTGGCGATCCTGGTCGCCTTCCCGATCCTGAGCCTCTGGCTGCCCTCGTTCATGCGCTGAGAGGCAAAGAGCCTTGCTGTTGCGCGCGCCTATCGGGGTGGCGCAACTTCCGAGGCGCGTTGCGGTGGTGGCATGCGCACCCCATGGCTGCGCAGCGCCGCCAGTATCGCGAGGTTGACCGCGCTGCGCAGATTCAACTGTCCATTCTCCGGGTCGGCTATCCAGTAACCCACCGTAAATTCCAGTCCATCCGTGGCAAAGGCCGACAAGGCTGCAGCGGGTGGCGGCTCGGGCAACACCCGCGCCTGCGCGCCGGTCACCTGCTCGAGCAATCGCATGACCAGCTCCACATCGCTGTCGTAGGCCACCAGCAACACCGTGCTCTGCCACACCTGCCGGTTGCTCAGTGACAGGTTCTCGACCCGGTTGCTGATGAACATCTCGTTGGGCACGATGGACTCGCGCCCGTTCAGTGCCCGGATCACGCTGTAACGTGCGTTGATGTCGGTCACCAGCCCCTCAAAGTTGTCCACCCGCACGTTGTCGCCGATGCGCACACTGCGTTCCGCCAACATGACAAAGCCGCTGACATAGTTGGCGGCGAGTTTCTGCAGACCCAGTCCAATGCCGACACCAATGGCGCCTCCCAGCACCGACAACGCCGTCAGGTCGATGCCAACCACCGACAGCGCCACCAGCAGGCCGACAAACATCAGGAAGGCACGCGCCGCGTTGCTGAAGGCCTTGCGCAGTGACAGGTCACCACCCGTGGCGGACCGCAACATGCGCGATTCAATGGCGGCAGAAACCCACAGGGTCAGAATCAGCACCGCCGCAGCCGTGAGGGTGCCCTCGATCAAGGTGCGAATCGAGATCGACGCGCCACCCAGCTTCCAGTGGATCTGGTCCAGCTCTTCGAGCGCAATCGGCAGCAGGCCACTGACCCACAACACCATGGCCCCCCAGGCCAGCCAGGAAATGCTGCGCTCCAGGGCCCGCAACAGCGGTGTTTCAGCAAAGGCCACCTGCATGACCTTGACGCCGACCCGTATCACCAGCAAAGCCACCAGCGCAGGAAATGCGATCCGGAACACGGCCACAGGTGTCCAGGGCGCGAGCAACCAGCGCGCCACAGCGGCCAGGACCAGCCACAACAGCGGGAACAACACGCCATCCACCAGCGCACGCCCAAACCAGATCGAGGTCGGCGGCTGCGGCCCGAGCGAGCGCCGCAGCGCAGCGCACAGCCCCCAGGCCAACACCGCACACAGCGCCAACGCGGCCAGTTCGGCCAGCGTGGAGCTCTGGCCGAGGTGGTGCAACCAGTCGGCGAGATCATCCACACGGGGCTGGGCCATCGTGCCGGGCTTTCTCAGACGTCGGCCAGCACCCGCAGGTGCGCTTCCACGCTGCGCCCCAGAGCACCCAGGTTGTAGCCGCCCTCCAGACAGGACACGATGCGCCGGTCGGCATGGCGCCGTGCCACATCCTTGATGCGGTCGGTGATCCAGGCATAGTCCTGCTCGACCAGACCCATCTGCCCCAACTCGTCCTCGCGGTGGGCATCGAATCCCGCGCTGATGAAGATCATTTGTGGCCGATGTGCTTCAAGCCGCGGAATCCACGCGCTCTCCACCAGCTCGCGAATGTGCGCGCCCCGCGTGTAGGCCGGAACCGGCAGGTTGACCAGGTTGCCCGCCCCGGACGACGAGCCGCCATACGGATAAAACGGGTGCTGGTAAAAACTCACCATCAAGATGCGTTCGTCGCCAGCCACGATGTCCTCGGTGCCGTTACCGTGGTGCACGTCGAAGTCAACAATGGCCACACGCTCCAGGCCGTGCCGCTCCAGGGCATATTTGGCAGCCACCGCCACGCTGTTGAAAAAGCAGAATCCCATGGCCTTGTCACGGCAGGCATGGTGGCCCGGTGGTCGCACGGCACAAAAGGCGTTCTCCAGCTCACCGGCAATCACCGCGTCGGTGGCGGCGAGCGCGGCGCCGGTCGCGCGCAGTGCGGCGTCCCAGGTGTTCACATTCATCGAGGTATCCGGGTCGATCTGGGCTCGGGCCGGGCCACCTGCTGCCAGGTCTTCACGCAACCCGACCGCCAGCCCGCGCAGGGATGCGATGAACATGCGCCCGTGCGCCAGCTCGATGTCGCCCAGCGGTGCCAGCGGGGCATCGCGGCGCTCCAGCACATCCCCCACGCCAGACACCAGCAAGCGGTCTTCTATCGCATCCAGTCGCTGCGGGCATTCGGGGTGGCCGTCACCCATCTCATGTTTTCGGCAGTCCGCGTGACTGTAGTAACCAGTACGACTCACGGTGACTCCATTGGTCTTGAAATTTCAGGTAACGTCATGCCATGAATTCACAGGAAAAACTCAAATCTCTGCTGTTCCAGCTTAACACGGTGATTGTTGGCAAGGCCCAGCAAGTGCAGGATTGTGTCGCCTGCCTGCTGGCCGGCGGCCACCTGTTGATCGAGGATGTGCCCGGGGTCGGCAAGACCACCCTGGCCCATGCGCTGGCACGCACCTTCGGCCTGCAGTTCTCGCGCGTGCAGTTCACGTCCGACCTGATGCCCAGCGACCTGTCCGGAGTCGCCATTTACGAGCGCGGCAAGGAGGCCTTCGTGTTTCATCCGGGGCCGATTTTTGCCCAGGTGCTGCTGGCCGACGAGATCAACCGGGCCAGTCCGAAAACGCAGAGTGCGCTGCTCGAAGCCATGGAGGAAAAGCAGGTCACAGCAGAAGGGGAGACCCGGCCCCTGCCCTCCCCGTTTTTTGTCATCGCCACGCAGAACCCGCATGACCAGGTGGGGACCCATGCCCTGCCGGAGTCCCAACTGGACCGGTTCCTGATGCGCATCACGCTGGGTTATCCGGACCGCGCCTCGGAACGTGCACTGCTCGCAGGCGCGGATCGGCGCGATGCGGTTTTGTCCCTGCCCAGCCTGCTGTCGGCTGCCGAGTTGGCCGAGTTGCAGCGACAGGTGCTGCAGGTGCACGCCGCCGACCCGCTGCTGGATTACGTACAAGACCTTGTCGCCGCCACCCGCTCGGGTCAGTGGTTCGCCCAGGGGTTGAGCCCGCGCGCCGGCATCGCCATCGTACGGGCGGCGAAGGCGCAGGCCCTGTTGATGGAACGTGCTTATGTGGCCCCCGACGACGTACGCGCAATCCTGGAGCAGACCATCGCGCACCGGCTGATTCCGGTGGCCGATGCCGGCCGCGGCGCCACCGAGCAGGTGCGCGCGATGCTGGCGGCGGTTGCCCTGCCGTGAACACCCCCGCCATGCAGTTAGCACTGCCCCGGGCCCTGGCCCATCCGCTGGAACACCTGCGCGCACGCTGGCGGCGCTTCTGGCTGTCACGCATGGTGCCTCGCGACACCATGACGCTGACACAGCGTACGGTCTACATTCTTCCAACCCGTCCGGGTTTCATGCTCGGCGCCACCCTGCTGGTGCTGCTGGTGGCCTCGATCAACTACCAGCTCAATCTGGGTTATCTGCTGACCTTCCTGCTGGCTGGCAGCGCTGTGGTCGGCATGCACCTGTGCCACGGCACGCTGCGCGGCCTGGTGCTGAACCTGCAGCCACCTGCGGCCGGCTTTGCCGGCTCCAGCCTGCCTCTGGCGATACTGCTGGTCAACACCCGCAACAGCACCCGTTACGGCATCGGGCTGAGTGTGCTGGGCGAGAAACACTGGACCTGGACCGACATTGCCGCCCAGGCCAGCAGCACCGTCACGGTCGCATTCAGGCCAACCCAGCGCGGCTTGCAGGAACTGCCGCCGCTTACCGCCGAGACCCGGTTCCCGCTTGGTACCTTTCGCGTCTGGACAGTCTGGCGGCCGGCCTCGCGGGTGCTGGTCTACCCGCGCGCCGAAACACACCCGCCACCCCTGCCAACAGCCAGCCCGCGCGCGGGTGGTCCACGGCAACGCGCCCAGGTGGCTTCCAGTGGCGAGACCGATGGGGTTCGCGCCTACCGGCGCGGCGATCCGCTCAAACTGGTGGTGTGGAAGAAGGTCGCCAAGGCCGATGTTCTGGTGAGTCGTGAAACCGAACAGGCACAACGCTTCGAACTGTGGCTCGATCTTGCGCACACCGGGCTGGTTGTGGGCGGCGCAAAGTCGGGCGCGCTGGTGGAGCCGGCATTGTCGCGCCTGTGTGCCTGGGTGCTGGCGGCCGACAAACTGGGACTGGACTACGGGCTGCGCCTGGGAGCGCTGCACATAGTGCCAGACCGCGGCGACACGCAGCGACGGCGTTGCCTGGAGGCCCTCGCGCTGCACGGCCGGGGGGAATGATTGAATGCTGGAGCGACTACGCCACCTGCCACGCGACGCGCGCGACACGTTGTTCCTGCTGCTGGTGATTGCCTCGGTGGTGGCGCCGCAATTTGGCCACCTGCCCCTGTGGTGCAGCCTGCTGGCACTGCTGGTGCTGGTCTGGCGCGGCGTCCTGGCGTGGAATCTGCGGCCCTTGCCATCGCGTTGGTGGTTGTTGGCGCTGCTGGCCGCCACCATCGCCGCCACCCTGTTGACCCACCGCACTCTGCTCGGGCGCGATGCCGGAGTGACCCTGATCGTGGTGCTGCTGTCACTCAAGACACTGGAACTGCGGGCCCAGCGCGACGCGTTTGTGGTCTTCTTCCTGGGTTTCTTCACCATGCTCACCAATTTCTTCTTCTCGCAGTCACTGCTCAGTGCTGCCGCGATGCTGGTGGCGCTGCTCGGATTGCTGACCGCACTGGTGAACAGCCACATGCCCGCTGGCAAACCACCGTTGCGCGAAGCTGCGCGCACCGCGGCTTTCATGGCGTTGCTGGGCGCTCCCATCATGGCCATCCTGTTTGTGCTTTTTCCCCGGCTCGCGCCGTTGTGGGGCATCCCCTCCGACGCCATGAGCGGGCGCAGCGGGCTGTCCGCCACCATGCAGGTGGGAAGTATCGCCAGCCTGGCACTGGACGACGGCATCGCATTTCGCGTGCGCTTCGACTCTGCCATGCCGCCGCAGTCGGAGCTCTACTTTCGCGGCCCGGTCCTGTCCACCATGGAGGGGCGCGAGTGGCGCCCCTTGCGCTCGGGATTTCCGGCCCGCCTGCAAGAGCCGGCAAACCTGCAGGTGAGCGGCCCCGCGGTGCGTTACCAGGTGACGCTGGAGCCGAGCAATCGGCCATGGATTTTTGTACTCGACGCAGCAGCTCAGGCACCGGCGCTGCCCGGGCACACACTGAGCATGACGTCGCAATTGCAATGGCAGTCGGACCGACCGGTGACGGAACTGCTGCGTTACCAGGCCGTCAGCCACACCAGTTTTCGCCACGGGCCACAACGGCGCAGCGCCGGACTGCAAGACTATCTGGAGCTGCCGCCCGGCTTCAACCCGCGCACGCTGGAGCTTGCGGCGCAGATGCAGCGTGACCCGCGTTATGGCCAGGACCCGCTGCGCCTGCTGGATGCCGTGCGCGAACGGCTGCGCAGCGGCGGTTACGTGTACACGCTGGAGCCCGGGACCTATGGGGCGAATACTGCAGACGAATTCTGGTTCGACCGCAAAGAGGGGTTTTGTGAACATATCGCCTCGGCCACCGTGGTGCTGCTGCGGGCGCTCGACATACCGGCGCGCATAGTCACGGGTTACCAGGGCGGCGAGGTCAATCCGCTCGATGGTTACTGGGTGTTGCGTCACAGTGATGCCCACGCCTGGGTTGAGGTCTGGCTGGCGGGCCAAGGCTGGACCAGGATCGACCCGACGGCCTCTGTGGCGCCCGGACGGGTCGGCTCGCTGCAGCGCCTGCAGCCCCCACGCAACGTGATCAGCACCGCCCTGGGCGCCGTGAGCCCGGCGGCCCTGGTCAATCTGCGTGCGCTGTGGGAGGCGACCAACAACCGCTGGAACCAATGGGTGCTCAATTACAGCCAGACGACCCAGCTCAACCTGCTCAAGGACATCGGCTTTCAGTCTCCCAACTGGGCTGATCTGTTGTACGTGCTGATCGCCCTGGTCGTTGCGGCCAGTTTGTGTGGCGCTGGCTGGACCCTGTGGGAACGCAGCCGCCAGGACCCGTGGTTGCGCCTGCTGCACCGGGCACAGGCGCGGCTGCGGAGCAGCGGCATCGACTGCGCGGCGAACAGCCCGCCACGCGCGATTGCCAGTGTGCTTGATGCCCGCCTCGGCCCGCACGACCCGCGCAGCCAGGCCATCGGCGCCTGGTTGTTGCAACTCGAAGTGTTGCGCTACGCGCCGCGTCGGCCAGCCTCCGCGCTGGCGCTGAGCCAATTGCGGCGTCAATTCAGGACCTTGCCATGGCCGGTCTGAGAACACGCATACTGCGCCCAAGCTTGGTGTTGGCGCTGACGTGCTGCCTGGCCATGGTCAGCGCCGCAGCGACCAAGAGCCGGCCGAAGAAGACGGCGTCGCCACCCCAGGCGACGAGCACGACAGCCACGGCCTACAGCACGCGCGCCGACGCGATGCAGATGGCGGACGCAATTGCCGAGCGACGTGGACTCGATGCCCAATGGGTGCGCCGTGTGATTGGCGACGCGCGCCACCTGCCACGGATCGGGCGCTGGGTGTTGCCAGCAGCAACGGGCACAAGCAAGAACTGGCAGGTCTATCGCAGCCGCTTCATAGACCCGGTGCGAATTCAGGCCGGTGTGGCATTCTGGAACACACACGCCGGCACGCTGGAACGCGCCGAAAAGCAGTTCGGTGTGCCGGCGGAAATCATCGTCGGCATCTTGGGTGTGGAGACCATCTACGGCCGCGACACAGGCGATTTTCGTGTCGTTGACGCCCTGGCGACGCTCAGTTTCGACTTTCCTGCGGCACACCCACGCGCCGCGCAACGGCGCGAATTTTTTCTCGGTGAGCTGGAGCAGTTGCTGTCGCTGGCGTCCCGCATGGGTGCCGACCCACTGGTTTTCAAGGGTAGTTACGCTGGCGCCATGGGACTGCCGCAGTTCATGCCTTCAAGCTGGGTTCGATACGCCATCGACTTTGACGGCGACGGCAAGGTAGACCTGTTCAACAGTGCGTCCGACGCGATCGGTTCCGTCGCCAATTATTTTGTCGCCCATGGCTGGCGCAATGGCATGGCGACCCATTTTGAGACGGGCGGCGACAGCAGCGGCTGGGATCTGGAGCACCTGCTGGCCCCGGACATCCTGCCGACGTTCAGCACCGACACCCTTGCAGCCCGAGGCATGGTGCTCGAACCGGTGGTGCGCCGATACGACGGGAAGTTGGCCCTGGTCGAACTGCAAAACGGCGCCCAGCCGGCCACCTATGTTCTGGGCACCGACAACTTCTACGCCATCACCCGCTACAACTGGAGCAGCTACTACGCCATGGCCGTGATCGAGCTGGGGCGGGATGTGGCACGTGCGCGTCGGCGCCCATGACGGTTACGGCCTGGTCGAACGCAACTGCAACCACTGGATGGCGTCTGCCACGGACATCGGTCGCGCTACCAGGTAACCCTGCACACAGTCACAGCCCAGATCGCGCATCAATTCGAGTTCGACTTCGGTCTCGACCCCCTCGGCGACCGTGCTGAGGTTGAGCTTCTGCGCCATCACCATGCTGCTCTCCAATATGGCGCGCGCAGCAGAGTCGTTCGACCCGCGATTGACAAAACTGCGATCGATCTTCATCTCGGTGAACGGTATGCGCCCCAGCTGTTCGAATGACGAATAACCGATACCGAAGTCGTCGATCGACAATCCGAACCCCTTGAGCCGCAAACGCGTCAACACGTCCAGCGCCACAGCCACATCCTTGGTCACACCGGTTTCCGTCACTTCCAGGATGATGTCCGTCGGCGTCAGTCCGACGGTCTTGACCGACTGCGACATCAGGTCGGGCAAACGCAGGTCGTCCAGCCACAGGGCTGACAGGTTGATCGATATGCGCAACGGGAAACCGGCCGCATGCAACCTCGCGCCAGCGTCCAGCGCATGGGCCACCAGCACGCCGGACAGTTCGCCGATGATGCCGGCACGCTCCGCCACGACAATGAACAGATCAGGCGGAACCATGCTGCCGTCGCCCTGGCGCCACCGGGCCAGCGCTTCGACGCCGACCGGTTGCAGCGTGAGGGCATTGACCTTGGGTTGCAACCAGATGGAGAACTCCTGCGCCTCAATGCCTTTGCGGATGGACTGCGGCGTCAGCGCCGACCCGGGCTGGGCCGGACGGCGGCTGACCGGGGCCGCCGACGTCTGACGCAGCAGGGTGCGCATGGACTGTGGTGTTACCGGCTTGTGGATCTGGCCCAGCACCGTCAGGCCCTGCAATGCCGCCAGCTTGCCGACGGTGGTCAATATCTGCTCGTCGGCCCCACTCATCAGGATCAAGGCACCGGAGAAGCTGCTTTGACCAAAGCGCCGGATCATCTCCACACCGTCCATCTCGGGCATGTTCAGGTCACACACCACCAGGTCCAGGCTTTTTCGCCGGCGATTCATCATCCGCAATGCCTCAACACCGTTGCGGGCTGTCAGTACCTCCTGCAAACCAATACTTCCCAACATCTGCGCCATCTGCAACAGAATGACGGGATCGTCGTCCACCACCAGCACCGAGGCATAGACCAACTGGTCGACCGGTTCGGGCGACAGCGGCGCCGGCGCCGAATCGACTACACCTGTCTGCAGCACCAGCATGGCTTGCTCCACCGCACGCAACGCCGTATCGAGTTGACCCACCAACTCCTCCATCTGCCCGGCGCTACCAGCGCGCACCTGCGTCTCCACATGGGCCACCATGGCCGCGTACCGCAGCGCGCCCACAGTGCGGGCGGAGGATTGCTGGCGATGCATCTCCCGCACGAGGGCGGCGCTTTGGAACCCGCTGCGCCGGGCCTCCCCCAGCCCAGCCCGCGCGGCATCCAGGAACGTGGCGACCAGGGCACGCGCCTGGGTTGCACTGACCCGCCCCAGTACCTGATAGAGCCAATCCAGGTTCAATACGTCAGCGTCAGCAGTGTCGACCATCGGCACCAGCGGTTCGGACACAGCAGCAACCAGTTCGCCGCCCACCGCGCCGGGCAACCAGCGCGCCAGCATGGCCGCCAGACCTTGCACCGAAATCGGCTTGCCCAACACGTCGTCCATGCCGGCCTGCAGGCACTTCTCACGTTCCGCGCCGATCACGGCGGCACTCAGGGCAATGATGGGCACCCTGCTGCCACGAGCCTTCTCACGCAGACGCACCGTGCGCGCCAACTCCAACCCGTCCATCAGCGGCATGTCCAGATCGGTCAGTATCAGGTCGTAAGGTGTCGTGCTCCACTTGGCCAGCGCGGCCGTGCCGTCGTTCACCACCTCGACCTCGCAACCCAGGCCCGCCAGTTGCAGTTTGAGAACGGCCTGGTTGGGCGCATAGTCTTCGGCCACCAAGATGCGTGCGCCGGCGCAGGGCGCAGCGGCAGGGGCAAGCGCGACGGCGACGGCGCCCTGGGGCGGCACGGCGCGGCCAGCCTGCATCAGGTCGATCCAGAACAGGCTGCCCACACCAATCTCGCTCTCGAAACCAATGTCGCCACCCATTGCCTGGATCAGCCGACGGGTGATCACCAGGCCAATTCCGGTGCCCTCGACCACCCCGCGCTCCGCGCCCAGACGGTCAAAGGCAGAGAACATGTTCGCTGCACGGTCGTCGGATATGCCCATGCCGGTATCGCGCACCAACACCCGGACCACCGAATTGCTGACCTGATCGCTGCCAGACCGCCTCTGACAGCTGACACGCACCGTGCCATCGGTGCGGTTGTACTTGATGGCGTTGGACAACAGGTTGATGATGACCTGGCGCAGGCGCACTGCATCGGCCAGCACCACCGCATTGCGTGCGTCGCCGCCGGAATACACGATACGGATGCCCTGCTTGGCGGCCAGAGGTGCAACCAGGGACAGGCTGTCGTTGACCACCGCGTCGAGCGCGACCCGCACCATGTTCAGCTCCAGATGGCCGGCCTCGACACGTCCCAGGTCAATCAGGTCGTCCACCAGGGACAACAGATGCTGGCCAGCGCGTTCAATTTCGGCCGCACTGTCGTTCGACAAGGTCGACATCTGCGGATCGGATCGCAGCACCTGGGAGAAACCCAGGATCGCGTTCAAAGGCGTCTTGAGCTCATGACTGACACTGGCCAGGAAAGCACTTTTGGCCTGGTTGGCACGCTCCGCGTCGTCCTTGGCCAGCAACAAACCGCTCTCTGCGCGGATCCGGTCGGTGATGTCGACACCAAAGGCATAGACCAGCTGGCCGGCCGGCTCACGCTCCAGGTCAACCACATGGGTCACCTGGAGGTCAAACCGTGGACGCTGCGCCGTCTGTTCATAGACCCGGGTCGATATGGACCTCCCGAGCCTGCGGGCGATCTCGATCTCCGATACAAGCTCGCGGAATTTTTCCTCACCCAATACTTCTCGCATGGGTCGGCCGACGATCTGCGACACCTCAGAACCCAGCAGTTCCGCCATGCGTGCGTTGACATGGGCGTAACGGTTCTCGCGATCCACCACGGCGACAAATCCGGGAAAGGCGTCCATGATGGCGCGTTGTCCGGCCTCACTCGAACGCATGGCCTCCAGCGCCCGCTCCTGCACCGTGATGTCCCGAAAGGTCCAAACCCGGGTCGGGCCGCCGTCACCTTTCAGAGGTACATAGTTGCGCAGAATGACGCGTCCGTCCCTCAACACCAAGTGGTCCTCGTGGGCCACATCCAGCGCCAATATCTCGTCGATGCGCCGCTCCTCCAACGCCGAATCCACAAATGTCGCGTGTACCGCATCCATGATGTCCTGGCGGTGCATCCGTGCCGCCACAGCGGGCGCCACCTGCCACATGTCGAACACACGTTGGTTGGCAAACAGCAAACGGCCGGAATTGTCGTTGCCGTCATAGGCAAACATGCCATCGGTGGTGGCGTTGAACGTTCGACGCAGATTCTCCAGGCTGTTCGCCAGCGCCGCGCGCGTGTTCTCGAAATCCGTGATGTCCCGGGTTACGGCAACCACACCACCGACCCCGGCCACGCTCGTCAGCAAAGGCGTCAGTGTGGTTTCCATGAAACGGGGACCCATCAAAGGGGTGTCGACCATGGCACGTACCACCCGTGCCGTTTTGGTCTGCAAACACTCCTGGAATGCTGCCTCACGCTCAGTGTTGTTCAAGGCAGGCAACACGGTCTGCGCCTGCCGTCCCAGCACCTCGTCGCGCGCCAGGCCCAGCCAACGGCACCAGGCGTCGTTGACGAGCATATAGTTGCCGCTGCGGCCAATTACGCTGACCATGTCGCGTACCGAGTTGACAACAAACTCGGCGGTACCCAGCGCGGCACGCGCGTCGTCGATGATGGTCAGATCGGAGAACATGCCAACCATGCCCGCCGCTTCACCCTGCACGTCGCGGATCGGCGTCACGTTGACCAGGCAATGCACCTTACGGCCGTCAGGACGTCCCAGGTTGAGCTCCAGGCTTCCAGCGCGAAGACTGGCTGGCGCGGCCAGCCGCTTGCGCAACAATGCATCAATTTCCGGTTCGAAAAAGGAAAAGGCCTCGCAGCCCACCACCACGTCGGCTGGACGCCCGAGAATTTCACACATGGCCGGGTTGATATCGGTGGTCACACCCTGGTTGTTGATGAACCAGAAGCCCAGCGGCGTTGTGGCCTGCATGGCTGTCAACAGGTGCTGCTTGTCGGCCAGTGCCGACTGGGCCTGCAGCCGCTCCGTAATGTCCTGCACTGTTCCGACGACCCGTGTTGCCTTGCCCTGGCCGTCAAAGTGCACTTCGCTCAGGCCGTGGATGTGGCGCACCTCACCGCCAGACCAACAGACCCGGTACTGGAGGTCGTAAATCAGTTCGCCGCGCAAGGCCTGCTGCACCGCCTGTTCGACCCGGCTACGATCATCGGGATACACACCGGCAAGAAAAACGGCAAACGTCGGTGCTACCGATCGCGGGGCAACGCCCCACAGCCGGAAGTGTTCGTCCGACCAATCCAGCTCACCCGACTCGGGGTTCCATTCGAAACTTCCCATATGTCCGAGTTGCTCGGCGCGCGCCAATTGCATGTGGCTGCGGTGCATGTCCCGCACCCGCCATTCTTCCTGCCCGCGCAATGCTACGTTGACCAGCACGGCCCGGAAAGCACGCAGCGCGACCATGGCAACCCAGAGCATGAACATCACAATGGTGAAAGCCGTGACCTGGCTGATTTCATCGGGCTGCCACAACAAGTACAGAAGCAGGGAGAGCAGGGTCGGCCCGCAAAACAGCAGGCTGGACTTCAGGTCGAAGGCATAAGACGTCAGCGAGCTGACGCATATTCCGCACAGCGCGAGCACCAGGAACGTCTGGTACATCTGGTTGCCTGGCGGCAGCAGCAGCACTGCAGGCGCCGACCAGACCAAACCATGCAGGAATGAGACCATCCTGTGGCGCGTTACCCACACCGGATCCTTCTCTCCTGCCAACCCGGAGCGCCGTTGCGCCAGACCCACCAGCACGCGCCCGAGCATGCCGGCACATAAACCGGCGCCCCACGCCGCCAAGGCCCACGCTGGCGCCACACGCGACATGACGCCGATCACCAGCAAGCCCAGCAACAGGGTGCCACCTGCCGCAGCAGCCCAGGTCTGGCCATGTAGCCGTGCCTGCTCCCGGCGCAGCAGGCCATCGAGGTGCGCCGCATCAGGACGCGGCTCGTCAATGGTCATGGATCAACTCGGTGCACGGCAGTGATGTTAGCCCCTGCCCACTCGCCATAACCGGCAGCAGCGACACGGGTCGCGACTCACACCGGGAGCATGCGCGGCTCAAGCGGCTGACGGCACCAGGAAATCACGGCTGATATGCATGCCCAGGTCGTTCACACGATCAAGAAATTGCGTCAGGTAGGCATGCAGCCCGGTGGCCAGGATCTCGTCGATACGTCCGTACTTGAGCTCGGCGCGCAATGTACCGGCGCGCCGGTGCGTTTCGCTGTCCTGGTCATTCGCCACCATGGCCAGGTTGTTGACGACCTCGTTCAGGCTGGCGTGCAGCGAACGTGGCATGTCGGGACGCAGGATCAGCAACTCGGCCACCCGCTCCGGCTTGATCACATCGCGGTACACCTTGCGGTACACCTCGAACCCGGACACGCTGCGCAAGATCGCGCTCCAATGGTAGAAATCGTACTCCTGGTCTTTCTCGCTGGCAGCGCCGAAAAAATCGCTCTCTACCGCGTGAAACTTCACATCCACCAGCCGGGCCGTGTTGTCGGCCCGTTCCAGGAACGTTCCAAGTCGCATGAAGTGCAGGGCTTCATCCATCAACATGGTGCCGACCGTGACGCCGCGCGACAGGTGTGAGCGGAACTTCACCCATTCGAAGAACTGGCCCGGATCACGCTCAAATTCACCGGCCTTGAGCATGCGCCGTACCTCGAGCCAGGTCTGATTTTGTGTTTCCCAGACTTCGGTGGTCAGGGCGCCGCGCACGGCCCTGGCATTCTCCCGCGCCGCGCCGAGGCAGGACACGATGCTCGACGGGTTGCTTTCGTCCTTGACCATGAAGTCCATCACGTCGCGGGAGCGTATTTCGCCGTAGCGGCGGCTGTAGGCGGGCATCAATTCGCTGATGCTGATGAGCCCCTGCCAGCCCACCAGGGCAACAGCTTCGGACTGCGGCAGCAGTGATGTCTGGTAGTTGACGTCAAGCAGTCGCGCGGTGTTTTCTGCGCGTTCGGTGTAACGCGACATCCAGAACAAGTGGTCGGCAGTGCGGCTCAGCATGGGTGCTCCGGTGAAAAATCGTGTCGTGGATGCATGTTCAGACTTCCAGCACCCAGGTGTCCTTGGTGCCGCCGCCCTGGGACGAGTTGACAACCAGCGACCCTTCCTTGAGAGCCACCCGCGTCAGGCCACCGGGAACCATCTGCACCGTCTTGCCACTGAGCACATAAGGCCGCAGGTCGATGTGGCGCGGTGCGATGCCGCTTTCAACAAAGGTCGGGCAACTCGACAGGCTCAGCGTGGGTTGGGCGATGTATCCCGCCGGGTTGGCCTGCAGCGCGGCGGCGAACTCCTTGAGTTCAGCCTTGGTCGCCGCCGGCCCCACCAGCATGCCGTATCCGCCGGCGCCATGCACCTCCTTCACCACCAGGTCCTGCAGGTTGGCCAGCGTATATGCCAGGTCGTCCGGATTGCGGCACATGTAGGTCGGCACGTTGCTCAGAATCGGCTTCTCACCCAGATAAAACTCGATCATCATGGGCACATAGGGGTAGATCGACTTGTCATCGGCCACCCCGGTAC
The DNA here is from genome assembly GCA_031416215.1 of Betaproteobacteria bacterium. Lineage (GTDB taxonomy): Bacteria > Pseudomonadota > Gammaproteobacteria > Burkholderiales > Burkholderiaceae_C > CAISIP01. The sequence continues at coordinate 11,122 of JANOTG010000191.1, read as the reverse complement.
CCACTGCGTTGCAGATCGTCACATGGCCGGCCCGGTAGACATCGAGCAATCCGGCGCAGCCGAGTGTGGAGTCGGGGCGAAAGGCCTTGGGATCGAGAAAGTCGTCGTCCACCCGTCGGTAGATCACATCGACCCGTTTGGGGCCGCGCGTGGTGCGCATGTAGACGAAATTGTCCCGGGTGAACAGATCCTGGCCCTCCACCAGTTCGATGCCCATCTGCTGCGCCAGGAAGGCATGTTCGAAATAGGCGCTGTTGTACATGCCCGGCGTCAGCACGACAACCGTGGGCTCGGCGGTGGTCGCCGGGCTGGAGGAACGCAGGGTTTCCAGCAGCAGATCGGGGTAGTGGGCGATCGGCGCCACGCGGTGTGCGCTGAACAGATCGGGGAACAGCCGCATCATCATCTTGCGGTCTTCCAGCATGTAACTCACGCCGCTGGGCACACGCAGGTTGTCCTCCAGCACATAGTACTCACCCTCGCCCTGGGCATTCGGCGCGCGCACGATATCCACACCCGAAATGTGCGAGTAGACATCGCCCGGCACCTGCACACCAACCATTTCCGGGCGGAACTGGGCATTGTTGAGTACCTGCTCGGCGGGTATCAGGCCGGCCTTGATGATGTCCTGATCGTGGTACACGTCGCGAATGAACCGGTTCAGCGCCAGCACCCGTTGCGCCAGCCCCTTCTCCAGGTTGTCCCACTCCTTGGCCGCAATGATGCGCGGAATCAGGTCAAACGGGATCAGCCGCTCGGTACCTGCGCCCTCCTCGTCTTTCGCGCCATAGACTGCGAATGTGATGCCGACTCGGCGGAAGATCAACTCCGCTTCCTCGCGCCGCTTGGCCATCATGTCGCCGGGTTGGCGCGCCAGCCATTCGTCATAGATCTTGTAATGGTCACGAATCTGGGCACCATGCGAAAAGAATTCGTAGGGCAGCGCGGTATACATCTCGTCAAATTTGTGCATGGGCTATGGGCTCCTGCCATGAGCTTAGCAAGTTTCTGACCACCCCGGCACCAGCCCGAGGCTCAATTTGCGCACCACTGGGCTCACGGTGTCTGGTGATGCCAATAACGCCGACCGAGCTGGCGCTGGCACTGCACCTGGTCCGCTTTCCATGACTGCCAGGCCGATGCACCACATTGGGGCGAACCAACCAGCTGGATCTGGCGCTGCAGATAACGCTCACGCACCTCCGCAGCAGGGTGTCCGAAACGGTTGCGGTAGCCGCTTTGCAGCATCGCATGGGCCGGCGCCACAACATCCAGGAATTCGGCACTGCTGGATGTCTTGCTGCCATGGTGCGGCACCAGCAGCAGGTTGGCCTTGAGCGGGGCACCAGCGGCCAGCAGCCGCAACTCCTGCGGCCGCTCGATATCGCCGGTCAGCAATGCCACGCGCGCCACACGATCCGGTGCTTCGGCGCTGCTGATCCGCAGCACACACGACAGGGTATTGGGGCGTGGCGCGCCCTGGTAGTCGGCCGCATCCGGATGCAGGATGCTGAACAGCACCCCGTCCCACTGCCACTGCTGACCGCGTTCGCATCGGGTGGCGCTGCGCAGCAGTTGCAGCGGGTGGCCGGCTTCGATCGAGCTCAGCACCGAGGCACCCGGCTGCATTGCCAGTACCGCTGCCGCTCCGCCCACATGGTCACTGTCGCGATGGCTCAGCACGACACGATCCAGCCGCACGCCGAGCGAGCGCAGCAGCGGCACCAGGACTCGGTGCCCGGCATCACTTTCACGCGAGAATCTCGGCCCGGCGTCATACAGCAAGGCGTGGCTGGTGGTTCGAACCAGGACCGCGTTGCCCTGACCGATATCGGCGGCCAGAACGTCGAATTCGCCCGCTGGCGGACGCTCAAACTGCCACAACATGACCGGCAGCAGCAGGGGCAAGCCGGCGGCACGCACCGGCCACGGGAGGCGCAGCACCAGCAATACGCCGCCGGCCACTCCAGCCACACCAGCCCATAGCGGCGCCTGGGCCACCGACACACTGGACAGCGGCAGTTGCAACAGCAATTGCAGAGTCGAAACCAAAAGCACAACCGCCCCCGCCGCCAGGTCCCACAACGGGGCCACGACGACGCCGGCCAGGGCCAGCGGCGTCACCAGAAGCGTGACCCAGGGTATGGCCAGCAGATTGGCGGCCAACCCGACCACCGAGGCTTGTCCGAACAACAACAAACTGAGTGGCGTCAACGCCGCGGTCACCACCCACTGCTCGCGCAACATGGCGCGCAGCCTGGTTGACCAGCCGCTGATCGTCGGCGCAGCACTGCCACTGGCAAACAACACGGCAACCGCAACAAAACTGAGCCAGAAGCCGGGTTGGTTCAATGCCCACGGGTCCAGCAACACCACTGCCACACAGGCCAGCAGCCACACCACCGGCCAGGGCCAGCGGCGCGCCGACAGCCGCAACAGCCCGACCGTGAGCAACATCCAGATGGTGCGTTGTGACGGAGCCCCCCAGCCGCTGAACAGCGCATAGGCGGTGGCCAGCAGCAGTCCACCGACGATGGACGCGTGGGAGGCGCTGCACCACAGGCACAAAACGCCAGAGCGCCGCCACAGCGCCCCGACCAAGGCGGCGGCGAACCAGGCAAACATCGTCACATGCAGGCCGGAAATGCTCATCAGGTGCGCCACTCCAGCGGCGCGAAAACTGTCCCAGTCTGCGCGCTCGATCGCGTTCTGGTCACCCACGACCAGCGCGGCAAGCACGCCGGCGACGCTTCGGTCGGGCACCCGCTGCAGGATGCGTTCGCGCACGTCCTGACGCAGCGCCTCCACCGGATGGCGCCAGGTCTGCGCCCATCGGCGCGGTGGCGGATCGGCACTGCCCGCGCGCACATATCCGGTGGCCTGCAGGCCATGCTCCCACAACCAGAGTTCGTAGTCGAAACCGTGCGGATTGAGGTTGCCGTGGGGCGCCTTGAGCCGCACCAGCATGCTCCAGCGCTCACCGGCGCGCAACTCGGGCGGCTGGTACACCAGTTGTGCCGCTTCACCGTTGCCGGCCGCACCGATGGCGCCGCTGTACCAGCTAAGGTAGATCAGCGCTGGCAGTTGTACCGCACGACCCTCCAGCGTCGCCTGTTCGACCTGCAGGCGAAAGCGGCTGCCGGCCTCGTTGACCTGTGGCATGTTCGCGACCACGCCCGTGATCTGGAGATCGCGGCCCTCCAGGTGCGGCTGCAGGGCCGCTTGCAGGAACACACTGGCGCGCACACCGGTCAGCGCAAAACCCGCAGCCGCCATACATGCTGCCGCGATCAGGCCGCGCTGCCAGCCAGCCGGCAGGTAACGCAGCACCAGGGCCAGGCCGAGCAGGCCGCCAAAAAGCAGCACGGGGTAGTGCGTCTGCGGCCACAACTCCGGCTGCTGCAATTGCAGTGCGGTACCGCCGACAAATCCGGGCAAGCCCGCAACCAGCGTGCTGATCGTGTGTGGCAGGGGATGCTGCGGCCGGGCCATGCACCATGCTACAGCCGAGGTCGGGGTGAACGGCCCGTTTTATGATCAATATGGCCACCTGGCGCGGCCCTGGCTTCATTATTGCTAGTATGTACGCACCGGTGGGTCGTCGAAGAACCGCGACCGCCGGGTCTACCCGCGCCAACCCGAGACCCTGTATGTCGATCCACGCAGCCCTGCACCACGTCACCCACTACCGCTACGACCGCCTGGTAGCCCTCGGACCGCAGGTCATACGCCTGCGCCCGGCGCCACATTGCCGCAGCCAGATCATCTCCTATGCACTGAAGGTGGAACCGGCCGGGCATTTCATCAATTGGCAACAGGATCCTTTTGCCAACTACCAGGCACGACTGGTGTTCCCCGAGAAGACACGCGAATTCAAGGTCACGGTGGACGTGGTCATGGACATGGCGGTGTACAACCCGTTCGACTTCTTCCTGGAGCCGTATGCGGAGAACTACCCGTTCAGCTACGACGCCCTGCTGGCGCAGGAACTGGCACCCTATCTCGCGGCGCAACCCCTGACCCCGGAATTCACGCGCTGCCTTGGGCGGATCGACCGGACCGAGCGCCGCAGCATCGATTTCCTGGTGTCGGTCAACCGGATGCTGCACGAAGACATCCGTTACCTGATCCGCATGGAACCGGGCGTGCAGACGCCAGAAGAAACCCTGTGCCAGAAATCCGGCTCCTGCCGCGACTCTGCCTGGTTGCTGGTGCAGTTGCTGCGCCACTGCGGCCTGGCAGCCCGTTTTGTGTCGGGTTACCTGATCCAGCTGACGCCGGACGTCAAGGCGCTGGACGGCCCCAGTGGCACCGAGGTTGACTTCACCGACCTGCATGCCTGGTGCGAGGTCTACCTGCCAGGGGCTGGCTGGGTCGGGCTGGACGCGACATCCGGGTTGCTGGCGGGTGAAGGCCATATCCCGCTGGCCTGTACACCGCAACCCTCCGGTGCGGCGCCGATTGAAGGCGGCGTGGACGAGGCCGAGGTGGAGTTCCACCATGCCATGCGTGTCACACGCATCTACGAGTCGCCACGCGTGACCAAGCCGTACACCGACGCCCAATGGGCCGACGTGATGGAGCTCGGCGCCGCTGTCGATGCTGACCTGATCGACTCCGATGTACGTCTCACCATGGGCGGCGAGCCGACGTTTGTGGCGGTGAGCGACCGCGATGCCGCAGAATGGAACACCGATGCCCTGGGGCCTACCAAGCGCGGCTTTGCCACGGCGCTGGTGCACAAGTTGCGGGCTGAATATGGGCGGGGCGGCTTCCTCCATTTCGGCCAGGGCAAGTGGTATCCGGGCGAGCAATTGCCGCGCTGGGCACTGAACATCTACTGGCGCACCGACGGGCAGACGGTATGGCAGGATCCGGCGCTGTTTGCTGACGAGAGGGTACCCACCCACTACACCAGCAAACATGCGCAGGCCTTCATTCACGGCCTGACGCGCAGGCTCGGTCTGACCGACAAGTTCATCCAGGCGGGTTATGAAGACGTCTGGTACTACCTGTGGCGCGAGCGCCGCCTGCCGGTCAATGTCGACCCGTTCGACTCGCGGCTGGATGACGAGATGGAGCGTTCACGCCTGCGCCGCGTTTTTGATCAGAAACTTGATGCGCCAGTCGGCTATGTGCTCCCGATCAAGGTGGGCGACGGGCCACGCCTGACGGGCCCCCGTTGGACCACCGGTTCCTGGTTCCTGCGTGATGAACGCATGTATCTGATGCCGGGCGACTCACCAATGGGCCTGCGCCTGCCGCTGGACTCCTTGCCGTGGGTCAGCAAGGCCGAGTTTCCCTATCTGGTTGAATCGGATCCGAGTGCGCCGCGCGGCAGCCTGCCATCCCATGCACACTTCGCCGCCCGCTACGCGGTCGATGCGGCGGGAGTGGCTGCAACCGCCGCCGCCAGTGCCGCCACGACCGCTGGCGAAGGCCTGGGCTTTGATGCCAGCGTGCGTCCAGCGGGCCAACCTGCCGCAGGTACGCCCTATCGCGTCGGCGACCTGCCGACGGCAGAAGCCCAGCGGCGCATGCAAACCGGCACAACTGCCCCAGGTACGGCAGCCGGTCCAGGTGCGCGCGACGCAGCGTTTGCACAAAGTCCCGCACAGGAAGAGCCGCCGGGTTTTGCGCGCGTGCCGCAACGCCACGAATCGGCCCACTGGGTCAGCCGCACCGCGCTGTGTGTGGAAGTGCGTGATCCGCGTCGCGCCAGCGGACCCAAGGCCGAGGCTGTGGGCACAGCATCGGGTGTCCTGTATGTCTTCATGCCACCGCTGGAACGACTGGACGACTACCTCGATCTGCTGGCGGCGGTAGAAGCCACGGCGCGCGAGCAGTCAGTGCAGCTGGTGCTGGAAGGTTACCCGCCACCGCGCGATCCACGCCTTAAGTTGCTGCAGGTCACGCCCGACCCGGGCGTGATCGAAGTCAACGTGCACCCGGTCACCAGCTGGCGCGAACTGGTGCATAACACCGAGTTTCTGTACCAGGCGGCGTTCGAGTGCCGTCTGTCGGCTGAAAAATTCATGACCGACGGCCGCCACACCGGCACCGGCGGCGGCAACCACTTCGTGCTTGGCGGTGCCACACCGGCAGACAGCCCGTTCCTGCGGCGTCCGGAGCTGCTGGCCAGCCTGTTGTTGTACTGGCACAACCACCCGAGCCTGAGTTACCTGTTCAGCGGCATGTTCGTCGGCCCGACCAGCCAGGCGCCGCGGGTTGACGAGGCGCGTAATGACCAGTTGTACGAGCTCGAGATCGCGCTCGGGGAGATCCACAAGAACCGCGAAAAACATGGCCAGGACATGCCACCCTGGCTGGTGGACCGCACCTTGCGCAACATCCTGATCGACATGACCGGCAACACCCACCGCAGCGAGTTTTCCATCGACAAGATGTACTCGCCCGACTCCGCCACCGGCCGCCTGGGCCTGCTGGAACTGCGTGCCTTCGAGATGCCACCACATGCTCGCATGAGCATCGTGCAGCAGTTGCTGCTGCGTGCACTGGTCGTGCGGTTCTGGAGGCAGCCCTACCAGGCAACCGCCAGCCGCTGGGGTACCAGTCTGCACGACCGTTTCCTGCTGCCCACCTTCATCCGCATGGACTTCGAGGACGTATTGGCCGAGATGCGCGCAGCCGGTTACGGCTTTGACCCCTCGTGGTTCGCGCCGCACCTGGAGTTCCGCTTCCCGCTCGTGGGCATGGTGCGGGCGGCCGGCATCGAGCTCACACTGCGCAACGCACTGGAGCCGTGGCATGTGATGGGTGAGGAAGGGGCACCGGGGGGCACCGCGCGGTATGTCGATTCTTCGCTCGAGCGCATGGAAGTGCGTGTCACCGGCTTGAACGACAGCCGTTACGTCATTACCTGCAATGGCCGGGCGTTGCCGTTGCAGCCTACCGGGACGGTGGGCGAATTCGTCGCCGGCGTGCGCTACAAGGCGTGGAGCCCGCCATCGGCCCTGCACCCGTCGATTGCAGTCGATGTACCGCTGGTATTCGACATCGTGGACAGCTGGATGGGGCGTTCCCTGGGAGGCTGCCAATACCATGTGGCACATCCGGGTGGCCTGAGTTACGAGAGTTTCCCGGTGAATGCCAACGAAGCCGAAAGCCGGCGCCTGTCACGCTTCGTGGCCATGGGCCACACGCCCGGGGCACTGGTGCCGGCACCGGCTACTGTCGGGGTGGCAGCCAGCCGCGAGTTTCCATTCACACTCGATCTGCGGCGCAGCGCCTGAGGTATCCTGCGCGGATGCCGAATTCCGCCCAGCCATCGATCGCCCAGCCACTGCGCTTCGACGCCGCGGCCAGCGGGCACTTCGATGAACTGCGCGGCACGGTGTCGGCGGGCCACACGAAGGGTGGCCTGAGCAGCCACTGGGCGCAGTTTTTTGCCAGCCTGCCCTCCGGCGGCGCTGCCGAGCTGCAACAGCGGGCGCACAGTCTGGAACGACAGATTCGCGACAACGGTGTCACCTACAACGTCTATTCCGACAGCGGCGGACCGCAGCGGCCCTGGTCGCTCGACCTGTTTCCGCTCATCATCCGGCCAGCCGACTGGGCGACTATCAGCAAGGGGGTGTTGCAACGGGTGCAATTGCTCGACCGGGTGATGGCCGACATCTACGGGTCGCAGCAGCTGCTGGCAAAAGGTCTGCTGCCGCCGGCACTGGTACATGGGCATCCCGGCTACCTGCGCGCCATGCACGGGGTGCCGCCGATCGGAGGCACCTACCTGCACATCGCCGCCTTCGACCTGGCACGCGGGCCGGACGGCAACTGGTGGCTGGTGTCGCAACGCACGCAGGCACCGTCGGGTCTGGGTTACCTGCTGGAGAATCGCCTTGCGGTGTCGCGCTTGTTCCCGCAGGCGTTCGAGGACATGCGTATACAGCGTGTCGCCGGGGCCTACCGTGCGCTGATGGCCAGTCTGCGCGCCGTCAGCCCGGGCGGGGCAGACGCGCACATCGCGCTGCTGACACCGGGGCCCTACAACGAAACCTATTTCGAGCACGCCTACCTGGCGCGTTACCTGGGTCTGACCCTGGTCGAGGGTGGCGACATGCTGGTACGCGACCAGCGCTTGTACCTGAAGACGCTCAAGGGCCTGGTGCCGATACACGCCCTGCTGAAGCGGCTGGACGACCAGTTTCTCGATCCGCTGGAACTGCGCGCCGATTCCACGCTGGGTGTGCCCGGCCTGCTGCAGGCGGTGCGGGCCGGCAACCTGCTGGTCGCCAATGCGCCGGGCTCGGACTTTCTGGAGTCTGCCGCGCTGCTGGGGTTTCTGCCCGCTGTTGCACGCCATCTGCTGGGTCAGGAGCTGATACTGCCAGCCCTGCCGACATGGTGGTGCGGAGAGCGCAGCGCCATGGAGGAAGTGCTGCCTCGGCTCGCCGAATGCGCCATCAAGGCGACCTATCCAGGCGCAGGGCAACACGGCGGCTTCGAGGCCGCGCTGGGGCGTGACCTCTCGCCGCGGGAGATCGACGAATGGGCCGGCCGGATTGCGCGCCATGGCGATGACCATACGATCCAGGCCTACCTGCCACTGGCGCAGCTGCCAACCTGGAACAACGATCCGCAGGCTGGGGCCGAAGTATTGCCACGATCGGTGCTGCTGCGCGTGTTCGCCGTGTCCAACGGCAAACAATCCTGGCAGGTGCTGCCGGGCGGCCTGGCACGGGTGGCGATGGCGAACGCCGGAATCGCCGCCATGCAACGCGGTGGCAGCAGCGCCGATGTATGGGTCATGACCGACGGCGAGGTCGATCGCACCAGTCTGTTGGCGCCGGCACTCACACCGGGGACCATTGCCCGGCACAAACGCCTGGTCACCAGCCGCGCCGCGGAAAACCTGTTCTGGCTCGGTCGCTATACCGAGCGTGCTGAAAACAGCATCGCGCTGGCGCGCCTGACACTGGAATGCCTGGCGGGCGAAAACCCGTCATCGGTGTCACTTCTGACCTGGCTCGGACGCATGGCCGTGACCAACAACCTGGTGTTGCCGGGTGTTCCGCCGCCGCAGCAATCACGCCGCGTGTTCGAGCGTTCACTGGTCGCGGCGCTCGGTTCTGGCGACATGGCGATTGGGGTGGGGTACAACCTGCAGTCGGTGCGCGATGCGGCATCGGCGGTGCGGGAGCGGCTGTCGCAACCGCACTGGAGCCTGATCGTGCGCCTGCACGAACAACTGCGCAAAGCCTGCGCCGAACAACGCGCCGACGGCGAGCTGCTGGGCATGGAGGCGCTCAACATCCTCAACAACGCGGCCGAACACCTGGCCGCCATCACCGGCGCGCAGACCGACCGCATGACGCGCGACGATGGCTGGCGGCTGTTGAGCATCGGGCGGCATATAGAACGCCTGGGGTTTCTTTCCGGCGCCCTGGCACAGGGGCTGGATGCCGATACGCTGTCGCACGAAGTCGGCTTCGAAGCCATGGTGGCGCTGTTCGACAGCACCATCACCTTCCGCGCACAGTTCCAGCAAAGCCGGGAGATTGCCGCACTGATCGATTTGCTGGTCCTGGACCGCGACAACCCCCGCTCGCTGGCCTGGGTCGCGCAGACGCTGCGCGGGCGACTGGCCAAACTGGCGGGCAGCGGCCCCGGTGAACTGGGCGCCTTGTCACTACGCGTGCCTGATCCGTCGGACTGGACCCTGGCCGACCTGTGCGCCGTGGCCGACACGACCCGCAGTGGCGCTGGACGGCTGGCCAACTTGCGCGACCTGCTGGCACGCTACAGTGCCGCCACTTTCGACCTGTCGGAGGTGGTTGGTGCCACCTATTTCAGCCACTCGGGCGAGTCCAAACACAGCGTGGGCGCATGATGCGGTTGCAAGTCGTTCATGAAACCCGATATGCCTACCGCCCGCCGGTCGATGTGGCGCAACACATGGCCTATTTGCAGCCACGCAACACGGTTTGCCAGGAACTGCTGTCGCACGCGCTGACCGTCGAACCGGCGCCGGCACAGCAGACCAGCGCCCTGGACATCTATGGCAACACGCGCACCTTTCTCTGGCTGCACGCCCCGCATGCGTCGCTGCGGGTGCTGGCCAGCAGTGTGGTGCAAACACGAACCCTGCCATTGCAAAGCAGTTCGGTCGCCTGGGAGCCGGTGCGTGAATTGTTCCGCTACCGTGCCAATGGCTCCTATGAGCCGGCCAGCGAATTTGTGTTCTCCTCCCACCACGTGCCGCGCCACGCGGACTTTCTGGCCTATGCACGGCCGGTTTTTGCGCCCGGGATCGGCCTGTTCGACGCCGCGCTGGAGTTGATGCACCGTATGCACCGTGACTTTGAGTACCAGTCGCAGAGCACACAGGTCAACACGCCAGCCCATCAGGCGCTGGCGCAACGCAAGGGTGTGTGCCAGGACTTCGCCCACATCATGATTGCCTGCCTGCGCTCCCTGGGGCTGGCGGCACGTTATGTCAGCGGTTACCTGCTGACCGAGGCGGCTCCGGGTACCGTGCGCCTGGTCGGCAGTGATGCATCACACGCCTGGGTGTCGGTGTGGCTGCCGGACCTGGCGCCGCAGGGTGGCTGGTGCGACTTCGACCCGACCAATGACCGCTGGGGTATCGGTGCACCGGGGGAAGACTATGTTGTCGTCGCTACCGGCCGCGATTACTCCGACGTGTCGCCGATTCGCGGCGTGATCCATGGCGGCGCCGACCATGTGCTGGGGGTCGCCGTCACCGTGACGGAACTGGAGCACGGGCAGGACGGGCCTGACGGGCTGCCCGCCAATGCCACCATGGCATCCGCAACCCAGTTCCAAGCCCAGTCCCAGTCGCTGGGGCTACCGGCAGTCCAGTCCTCTGTCGTCACGGACAATGCCACGGCGGCCTAAAATCTACCCGCCCAGACCCGCGTTGATACCTTCCGTACTACTGCACCCACCCGACCATGAACGTCTACGACAAACTGACCGAACTCGACATCACGCTGCCTCCGGTGGCCATACCTGCCGCGGCCTATGTGCCGTTTATCCAAACCGGAAATCTGGTTTTCCTGAGTGGCCACATTGCGAAGAAAGATGGCAAACCCTGGGTCGGGCAGCTGGGCAAGAACATGACGACGGAGGAAGGCAAGGC
>JANOTG010000190.1:0-3736 GCA_031416215.1 Betaproteobacteria bacterium | reverse complement strand
GAGCTGGCCGACCAGGCCAAGGGTGGAGCCGAGAAGATCATCACCAAGAACGGTGAGAGCTATGTCGCTCTGATTGACTCCGACCGCTTGGACTATTACCACCGCCTGGAGCGCGAGCGCATCCACCTGCTGCTGATCGATGATGCCCGGCGCGGCCTGGCCGACATCGCTGCAGGTCGGACTTTCGCGGCGGACGGCGCCATTGCGCAAATTCAGCAGCGCCGTGCCGCCGCAGGCACCAAGGCTACCGTGATGGAAAGGACAGCGAAGAAGCGTGGCTGACCAGCTCTTCACGGTCCAATTGACCGCCAGTTTTCTGGACCGCCTGGACGCCATCGAGACCTTCCTGCTGGCGGCCGACGCTGGTTTTGCCTTTGATGCGCTGCTGGCAGAACTGCGCGCCACGGTGATCCCGAACCTGCGCCGGTTCCCGCGCATCGGCCGGCGCTATCTGGCCAACCCGCCGCAGTCGGCCGAGGCGCTGACCCAGCTTGCCGCGCTGCCTGCCGGTGCACCGGAGGCACTGCGGGAATACCTGCACGGCGACTACCTGATGCTGTATGCGGCCATGGACATTGACGCCACCGTGCACCTGTTGTCCATTCGGCACCATCGACAACTCACCTATGATTTTGCCAAGTTGTGGCCCGGGGCGTGATCGACGCGTTGCACAACCTGCCGCCAGAATCCGACCAAATAGACCAAGAACATGCCAACACTGCACTGGGTGAAGTGGACAGTCTGGTGAACACGGGCCCTGTACGCCGTCGAGGATGAACACTGTCCGTTTGGCTGACTTCTTGCTGATCCCCAGCACCGCCTGCTCAGCCCAGCGAGTTGTCCCCGCTCATGTACACGAAGACTTCCTCGAACAGGTCGCCTCGCAGCCGGAAGAAGTTGCAGTTGTTCTTGACCAGCGTCTGCCCGTCGAGCGTGCGGTTCTCGACCCGGAAGCGGCTGGCGATCCGGTCGGGCGCCTGCACCACATGGTCGAAGTTGCCGTGCCAGACCCTGGCATACCGCGTGTTGAGGCGCTCGAACATGGCGCGGATTTCCGTGTCGCGGCCCTGGTACGGCGTGTTGAAGGTCGCGATGGTGAAGCGGGCGTCGGGCGTGAAGCAGGCCAGTGTGGCGGTCAGGTCCATCCGGTCGACGGCGGCGAAGTAGGCCTCGGCGAGCCGGACCAGGCGCACGTCGTCCGCGGACGATGGCTGGTTCATGGCGTGCTTGCCGCGGTTGCTGTCACGGAGAACCCGGCATCCTGCAGGGCGCGAAAGGCCGCCAGTGCTTCGCGGTGTTGTTGCCGGTCTTGCGGCGACAGCGCCCGCTCCAGGCGGCGCTCCAGCACGAAATTCCCGTGGTCGCGGCCACGCACGGACAAGGCATGCGGGCGTATTGCGCCGACCGGGCGCACATGCGCCGGGATGTAGCTGATGGCGTAGCCGATGCGGCGGTCGTCGCTGTCGTTCGCGCCCGAAGCGTGCACCAGGTCGGTATGGTGCAGCGACATCTCCCCGGCGGCCACCGGCATCATGGTGCCCGCTTCGCCGTCGAAACGGTCGCTGATGCCCTGGCCGCGCCGGATCATGTTGAGCGGGCCCGGTTTGTCGTCATGGGCGAAGGCGCCCCAGCGGTGGCTGCCGGGCAGGGCGCGCATGCAGCCAGACAGGACCGAAGCTTCGGACAAAGCCACCCATGCCGTCACGTGCAGGTGCGGCTCGAGGTAGAAATAGGTGCTGTCCTGGTGCCAGCGCACGAAGGCGCCAGTGTGCGCCTCCTTCAAGAACAAGGTGGAGTGGTAGACCAGGATGTCCGGGCCTATCAGGTCTTCAACCGCATCAAGGACTATCGGGTGGTGAACCAACTGGTCGGCCCAATCAAACAGCAGGTAGGACTTCGATTTTTCGGGGAAGTCGATCGGTGCGCCGTTCCGGATTTCCCAGGCCTCGAGATCGCCACGCAGGGCGCGCACTTCGGAGCCCGACAGCACCGGTACCGGGTGCACGAACCCGTCACGCTGGTAATGCTGCACCTGCTCTGGTGACAGGAGCTTCGTCATGCCGCCGGCCCTCCCTGTGCTTGTTGCGCTGCGGCCATCATGGCCTGCAGCATGTCCAGGCGCGGATGCATCGGCCTGGGGTAGGCCTGCCGGCTCTGGCTGTGGCCGAGCGCCAGAGCGGCTTCGGCCATCTTGTAGCTCAGCGGCCCCGGGTTGATGACGGGCACCGGCATCCGGCTTTGCAGATAGGCATGCGCCTGGTGCATGGTGGTCGACCCGAGGATCAGCACGTCGGCCCCGTCGCGTTCGATCGCCATCTGGGCGGCAGCCTCCAGCAGCGGAAACACCGCGTCTTCCTTGCCCGAAAGCAGGCCCTGGTTGTCGGGCGGCACCTCGATCGCCCGTACCGAGGCGCATTTGTGGTGCAGGCCCAGTTCGTCCAGGGCTTTCTTGTACAGCGGTTTCCAGCGGCTGGCCATGGTGATGATCGAGAAACGGTCGCCGAGCATCAGCGCCGTCAGCATGGCGACCTTGCCGGGGCCGAACACCGGGATGTCGAGCACCGAGCGCAAGGCGGCCACGCCGGAGTCGCTCATGGTGTCCACACACACCGCCGCGAAGCCTTCGTGCTGCGCGCGGCAGCCGGCCTCGAAGATCGACACATCGGCCAGGACGAAGTCGTGGTGGCTCGAATAGTTGGCGGGGCCGGCCTTGACGCAGCGGTAGTCGAATTGCAGGTCATCGCCAAACTGCAGACCGGCGAGCTGCTGCTGGCGCAGCGCCAGATTGTCGGAAGACATCACGAACGGCACGATCACCAGGATTGTCTTTTTGGGAGTCATGAAGCCAGTTCCTCCAATGCCTCGGCGCAGGAGCGCACGCGCCCGAACAGGCGCTGGAAGTTGCGCATCGTGTTCTGGTGCAGGTCTTCGTGCGTGGTGCCGCAGGCGTCCTCCACCAGCGTGACCAGGTAACCCCGGTCGGCGGCCTCGCGCGCGGTCGTCTCCACGCACATGTTGGTCGACACCCCGGTCATGTACAGCTGCTCGCAGCCCAGCGCCCGCAGCAGGCTGTCGATGCCGGTCGAAGCGAATGCGCCGATGGTGGTTTTGCGCAGCACGTGTTCGCCGGGCAACGGCTTGAGTTCATCGACGATCTCGTGCTCGCGGCTGCCCAGGTAGTTGTGGAACTCGACGAACAGCTTTCGCATGTGCACCGGCGCGTCCAGTGCGTCAGGATGCGCCGCACCGATGGTCACATGCAGCACCGGCCGCTGGAGCCGGGTGAAATGCGAACGCAGGCGCAGGGTGTTGGGCATCACCTGTTGCTCGATGCGGTTGAAGCGGTAGTCACCTACCGTCGAGCCCTCGGCCTGGAGCTTGCGCGCCAGCGCACCCTGGCGCGAGCCGGTGGCGTATTGCATGTCGACCATTACCAGCGCGGCACGCATTGTGTCGACCGGGCGTTCGGGCATGTAGGCGCGGATGTAGTCTGCCGGCGGGTTCATGAAAGCTCCTTGGATGTGAAATGGAATGGTGCGAACCAGCGGTCGTTGGCGGTGGCCTGCGTGGTGACTGTTCGTTTTCGGCCCATTGTGGTCATTCCGCATACCACTGGCGCGATGCCACATCCAGGGCCAGCGTGACACACCAACCTTGCGTCGTGTGCGAGGGGGCGGCAAAGGCGTGCGGGGGCCGGGCGCAGCGCTCATACTGGAGCGGTCGGGCGCTGAACGCG
>JANOTG010000189.1:0-2122 GCA_031416215.1 Betaproteobacteria bacterium | reverse complement strand
TGCAACTGGTATGGACCATCCGGCATCGGCACCGGGCGCGGCATCGCGGGTTTTCGCAACTGGCATCAGATTCCATTTCTCAATGCCATGCCGGACCGGGTCGGGTCGACCGTCGCCGGGACGGGCAACTTGTTTGCCGATGGTGACTATGTGGGCGTGACCGCGTGGCCCGGCATGCACATGAGCATCAGCGGCGACGGCTGGCTCGGCATCGCGCCCTCCGGTCAGAAGATCACCATGCGCAGCCTGGATTTCTGGCGTTGCGAGAACGGGCTGATCCGCGAAAACTGGGTGCTGGTCGACCTGCTGCATGTGTACAAGCAGATCGGTGTCGACGTGCTGGCGCGCATGCGCGAGTTCAACAAGGCCAGAGCCCTGACACTGTGAGCGCGCTGCCGTGTCTGGTCATGCTGGCCGGCACCCTGTGTGACGCGCGGGTGTTCGCGCGGCAGCGACGCGCCCTGCGCGGGGTGGCGCGTCTGGTGCTGGTGGATTACAGCCATCTGGGGCCGGTGCAGCAGTGGGCGCCTCGGCTGCTACAGCAACTGCCGCCGAAGTTTTCTGTTGCCGGCTTTTCGCTCGGCGGCCTGTGGGCGCTGGAGTTGCTGCGCCAGGCGCCGCAGCGGATCGAGCGTATCGCCATGATTGCCAGCAACGCCCAGGGAGCCAGTGCACCGGGGCGACGCAAGAGTGCCTGGCTGCGCAAGATGTGGCATGACCGCGGCCCGGCCGAGGTGGCGCGCCATGTCAAGCCGGCGTATTTCCACCACGAAGCGGTTCGGCGCCGGCATGCAGACCTGGTGCGCGACATGGCGCTGGGTACGCCGCGCCGTACCGCGTTCGCGCAGTTCGCCTGGGCCGCCGAGCGGCCCGACGGCCGCGCCGCATTGGCGACGTTCCAGGGGCCGTTGCTGGTGGTGAGCGGTGCCAGTGACCGTTTGTGCCCCAGGTCATGGCAGCAGGCGATGTGCACCGCCCAACCCCGCGCGCACTGGATCGAGTTGCCCCGGGTTGGTCATTTCGTGCCGCTCGAGGCTGCGGTGCCGCTCACCGCCGCGCTGCTGCGCTGGATCGAAGGGTCCGCTGGCGCGGCGCCCTGGCCGATTCGATAACGGAGAGGGTATGGCAGCGGGGTTGCGAGAGTCCCGGGATCGCGAGCCCCGGGATCGGCAGGTCCACATTGATCCAGTTATTGATGCATACTAGCATCATTATTGATTCGGAGCTGCCATGAGAACCACTGTGACCATTGAGGACGCCCTGTACGAAAAAGCACTGGAAGTCGCCGACCCCAAGATGGACCGGGCAGACATTTTCCGTGAAGCGATGAAGACCTTCGTGAGGGTCCAGGCGGCCAAGCGCCTTGCAGCCCTTGGCGGAGCGATGCCCGACATGGCGGATATACCTCGTCGAGGCGAGGAGCCCTCGGCAGCATGAGTGTTCTCGTTGACACGTCGGTGTGGTCCGATCACTTCCGGCGACCCAATACCGTGCTTGCCGGGTTGGTCGTGCTTGACGAGGTCTTGACGCATTCATTGGTGATTGGCGAACTGGCATGTGGCACTCCTCCCGAGCCCAGGCTTCGCACCTTGGCCGACATGGAGTTGCTGCTGTCTGCGAGGCAGGCCACCCATGACGAGGTCCGCCATCTCATAGAACGAGAGCAATTGTTTGGCCTCGGTTGCGGTTTCGTCGACCTGTCGCTTTTGGCTTCAACGCTGATCACGCCGGGAGCCGCGCTCTGGACCTTTGACAAGCGACTGTCGAATCTGGCCAGTCGCTTTGGGGTTGGCTTTTCGCCCGCTGTGCATTGACCTTCGGTGGGGTCAACTCGGTGCCGATGCAGGTGAATTGTCGGTGCGTCGATGCTGCGCAGCGGGCGCGCAACTTGCACGGCCATCATGGTTCTCCCTAAGTGGTCGCGTGGGAGTGACCTGCCCCCTGCTGCCGCACCACGATAAATGAAGTCCGAGGTTGCAAGGTGAATTGATTTCTGTGGTGGTTGATTCGTGGTGGCAATGTCCGAGTGGAAAAGCTTTACAAGACCCAGATTGGCATGATCTTGCCTGTCGGTACCGCTCAAGTCTGGGACCTGTATTTTGGATATGAAGGCGGCGGCGCC
>JANOTG010000188.1:0-1616 GCA_031416215.1 Betaproteobacteria bacterium | reverse complement strand
CCTGGACGTTCTTCACATCAGCCATCGTTCAGTCCCTCGGTGGCGCTGATCTCCACGATGGCGTGGCGTTCATCAATGTTCAGGGCGCCGACGATGTTGAACACCCGAACGCCGTACACCACGCGCATGGCGGCCACGACGGTCGGGTTGGCGAGCTGCGACCGGTACCGAACCGTGATTCGGTGTGATATCTCGCTTTGCACCGCCTGCGCTGCAAACAGTTCCCGCACCGACAGGGGCTCGATCCGGGCCCGGGTGCTGAAGGCATCACTCCAACTGGTGGACTGCTGCCCGTAACTGTCCACTGCCACATCGCGCGTCTGAAACTTGACGCTTTTGCGAAACATTCCGGCGCCCATGGTTTAGACCAGTGCCTGCCAATAGTCATCGAGCAAGCCGTCGAAGAAGGGCACCTTGGCAACCGTCACTCCGCGCTCAGTCACCACATCCTCGCGAATCGCGTACAGGGAGCCGATGCGCAGCATGATCCAGTGCACCAGTCCCTCGGGGACGGAAGCAGCCGTTGCGCCATATCCGGCCGTGAAATTGACCGTCACGGCACCGATCTGCGGCAAAGTGACTGGCCAGACCTGGCCGAATTTGGGCCCCACCCGCCCAAACACCCCCGACAGGTCGGCGGCATAGTCCGCAGGCGGCATGGTCTGCAGCGTGCCCGCCATGTCCAGATAGGTGATGCTGTCGATGCTCTGGATGGGACCGTGCTCCAGGAACAGCAGCCCACCGGAGGTCCAGCGCCCCGGGAACGCATCGAGCACCAGGCTCCACTGCTGCGTGATGAAGCTTGACCGGGTGCGGGTCTCGGCGTACTGGCGCGCTGCCGCCGTGATCCTGGCAATCACCAGATCGTCATCGGTGAAGTCCTGGTCCACGTTGAGCTGGCGCTTGGCGTCCGCCACAGTGAGCGGCTCGATGGCAGGACCCACCAGTCGGTTGTATGCCATCGGTGCTCAGTGGTTGATGCGGGCCGGTCAGCCGATGATCTGAACCACACCGACCTGATCGAACGCGTCAGCCGATGCATACCGGGGATTGACCCCGAGCAGTTGGCCCGACACCAGGCTTGCGGCTACACCGACGGTGAGGGTCAGGCGCACAAACCCGAAGTTGTTGGTGTTGTCGACATCCTCGGGTTTGAAGTTGATCAGGGCTTGCTTGTTGTCGCCACTGGCCTTGAGGATCTGCACGATCACCTTGCCAGTGACGTCTTTGACACCGGTGCCCGCGTTGTCCTGGGCCTGCTGGACTTTCGCGTCAGCGTGGCGGAAGCACCCAGAACGCCGGTCTGAATGACGGCCAGGAACGTGTGGAAATTGACCACATTGATCCAGGGCGTGGACACGGTTCCCACACCTTGGCTGATGGGATCGATGGTGGCGAGAATCGACAGCTCTTCGCTGCCCTTTGCGTTGGGGAACATGGAAATCTCCTGTGGGAATCAATAAAGGGAAAGGAAGGACGGGGCGAGAGTCGGTACTCAGGCCCCGCCGCAAGTGGTGCCTGGCTTATCGAGCGCCGAGCTGGATGAACGGCGACAGGGTATTGCTGCCCTTGGCCGGCGAGATGGCGCTGGTGATCTTGGACTGGCCGTCCATCCG
>JANOTG010000187.1:0-2304 GCA_031416215.1 Betaproteobacteria bacterium | reverse complement strand
CGCGGTGACGATTGGCGAGCAATCGGTGCATGGGCAGGTGGAGTTTGCCCGCATGGCGCGCGACAACGGCGCCTCCTGGGTAATCCTTCAGCCGCCCTCGATCAAGGGTTACCCGGAGGCCGAGTATCTGCGTTTTCTCGGTACGGTCGCCAGCCAGGTCGACCTGCCGGTGGCGGTGCAGAACAACCCGGTCAACATGGATGTTTCCCTGTCCAACGCGGGGCTGTGGAAGCTGCGTGAGGACTATCCCAACATCACCATGCTCAAGGGCGAAGGGCCAGCCGTCGGTGTGGCGGAGCTGGTGCGCGCGGCGCAAGGCCGTTATGCGGTGTTCGCCGGGCACGGCGGCAAGGAATACATCAGCAACATGCTGTCGGGCTGTGTAGGCCTGATTCCGGCGCCGGATTGCCTGGAGCACCAGGTGCTGCTGCACCGTCTGCTCACCAGCAACCGGCTGGCCGAAGCCGAGGCGCTGCATGCCCGGCTGTTGCCTCTGATCCTTTTCATGACACAGTCGGTGCCGCACCTGTTGTGTTACGGCAAGCGCCTGTTTGCGTCGCGCATCGGCATCACCGAGGTGTTTGCCCGCGCGCCCGAGCTGCAGCCGACGGCGTTCGGGCTGGAAGAGGTTCGCCGGATGACCCGGGGATGGGGTCCGCTCTGAAGATTTTTTTGTTCGTTCAACCATTGATAGGAGACTGACCATGCGCAGAAAACTGCTTGCCCTGCTTCCGGCCCTTGTCCTGGCATCGCTGGGGTGTGTGGTTCCCGCCCACGCCCAGGAGGCCACGTTTCCCAACAAACCGATCCGGCTCATCGTGCCGGTTCCTCCAGGCGGCGCGGCCGACGCCATGGCGCGGCTGGTGGCCGATCATCTGCAGGCCAAATGGGGCCAACCGGTGCTGGTGGACAACAAACCTGGCGCGGCTTCTGCTGTCGGCCTGGGCCTGCTGGCCAAGGCACCCGCCGACGGCTACACCATCGGCATGGGCAACATCGCCGCCAACGCCATCAACCCGGCGCTGCAGCCCGCCAACTTTCCGTTCCACCCGGTGAAGGATTTCGCGGCCATTTCACTGATAGGGGTGACGCCACTGATTCTGGTGGTGAATGCCGAGAAAGTCCCAGCCAAAACGGTGCCCGAGTTTATTGCCTACCTGAAGGCCAACCCGGGCAAGATCGCCTACGGGTCGTCGGGTACCGGTTCGTCGCTGCATATCGGCATGGAGCTGTTCCTGCAAAAAACGGGTACCAGCATGTTGCACGTGCCGTACAAGGGCTCGGCGCCGATGATGACCGACCTGCTCGGAGGGCAGGTCGTGGCTTCGATGGACGCCGCCACCACTTCTTGGCCGCAGGTGCAGGCTGGCAAGCTGCGGGCGCTGGGTGTGGCCGGTCCGGAGCGTGCATTCTTTGCACCCGAGTTGCCGCTGCTGCGCGACATGGTCAGCGGTTTCGACGTCAAGCCCTGGCATGGTCTGATGGCGCCGGCCGGCACACCGCCGGCCATCGTGAACAAGATATCCGAGGAGGTGCAGGCCTTCCTGCGCACAGCGCCCGCCATGGCCAGGCTGCAGGCTCTCGGCGTCATCCGGGTGGGCAACAGCGCCAGCGAATTCCAGGCCTTCATGGGCACCGAGTTCGAGCTGTACAAGAAGATCATCCAGGAAGCCGGCATCAAGGCTGAGTGACCCGATGGGGGCACCACACCCATTGCAGATCGTCGGCACCCGCCACTGGAAGGTGGCCATGCCCTTTGTCTCCGCGCTTGAATGGGGGTCGGGCAAACGACCGGCGGCGACGCGACTGATTGTCGAGCTGACATTGGCCAATGGCCAGATCGGCTACGGCGAGACGATTTGCCTGCTGGAGTTCGTCGAGCCGGTGCTGGTGAACACCATCCTGCCGATCGCACAACAATACCGCGCCAGCGATGTCGAGCATTTCACGCGGCATGTGTTTGGCGCCGGCTACTACCACCACAAGCGGGCTGCGGTGATGGCCATGGCGGCGGTCGAGATGGCCATGTGGGATGCGCTGGGCCACAGCACCGGGCAACCGCTGCACGCCCTGTGGGGTGGCGCCTACCGCCAGCAGGTGCCGGTGGCAGCCTATCTTTTCGGCACCGATGCGGCAGCCCTCAAGACCGCTGCGCAGCGGTTTCTGGACCAGGGCTACCGCTCGTTCAAGGTCAAGATCGGCATGACGCCGCACAGCGACATCTCCAACGTGGAGGCGGTACGTTCGGTGGTGGGTGGGCATGATCTGCGTGCCGATGTGAACGGTGCCTGGACACCGGGTACG
>JANOTG010000186.1:0-16809 GCA_031416215.1 Betaproteobacteria bacterium | reverse complement strand
TTGGCGCAGATGTCGTGCGCCGAATTGTTCGACCCCACCACCACGCAGTGCTTGCCGCGCCAGGGTGCTCCATCAACAAAGGCGCTGGAGTGCATCTGTTGCCCGGCAAAATGGTTGGCACCGGGAAACGCCGGGATCTCGGGCAAGCCGGAGAGGCCGGTGGCCAACACCAGCTGCTGTGGGCGCAGCGAGACGGCGCGCCCATCACGTTGCAACTCCACCGTCCATGCGCCTGCAAGCTCGTCAAACCGCGCTCCTGTGCAGCGCGTGTTGCCCCAGTAGTCAAGCTCCATGACACGGCTGTACATCTCCAGCCAGTCACCCATCTTGTCTTTGGGCGTGAACACCGGCCAGTGGTCCGGGAATGGCAGGTAAGGCAGATGGTCGTACCAGACCGGGTCGTGCAGACAGAGTGACTTGTAACGGGCGCGCCAGGAGTCCCCCGGGAGCGGGTATGCGTCCACCACGAGCGTCGGCACATTCAGCCGCTTGAGGCGTGCCGCCAGTGCAATGCCGCCCTGCCCGCCGCCCACAATCAGGCAATAGGGTTGCTGCCGCCCGCCCAATTCAGCGCGCCGCGCCGATTGCTCCTGCAGCCAGTTGCGGCGTCCCGGCACAACCCCGTGCACGACGCCGCGTGGCCGCGTCGCGCCGTGGGGTTCCTCGAAACCCTTGAGCTCCTGCAGGGCGGTAAACAAGGTCCAGCACCTGCCTCCTTTCAGGCGCAGCTGTCCGCGACCACGACCTGCAGTGGTCTCGAAGCTGAACCAGGCTTCGACCACGCCCTGCTCCACGCTGACTGAGTCATCCATCCGCCAGGTCGCGTTTTGCAGGGAGGGCATGGCGGTCGCCAGCAGGTCTGCAATCTGCCCATGCCCCTCCAGCGTGACGATGTTCCAGGAGAAGGCGACCAGGTCGCGCCAGAAACATTCGGGCCCGAACAAGGCCAGCACAGCGGCGTTATCGCGGTTCTTTGCAGCGGCAGAAAAGGCCGCCAGCCATTTCGCCACATCGTCGCGCGGCTCCGTCATGGCCAGCTGTTCCACCACCGGGCGATCTGACGGACTCGCTACCGTGCAGACTGCAGCGGCTGCACGCCGGCCCGGCTGTCGGTGACCAGACGCATGAACGCGTCCATCGGCACCGCCTTGCTGTACAGAAAACCCTGGTAGGTATCGCAGCCCTCCTCGCGCAGGCAGCGGCGTTGGGCGTCGGTCTCAACACCCTCTGCCGTGACCACCATGCCCAACCGGTGACCCAGATCAATGACCGTGCGCACAATGGCCACATCGGTCTCCCGCCCGGGCAGGTCCATCACGAACGAGCGATCGATCTTGAGTTCATCCAGCGGAAACTGCTTCAGATAACTCAGCGACGAATATCCGGTGCCAAAGTCGTCGATCGACAGCGTCACGCCGATTTGCTTGAGCTCGTACATCAGCGCCAACCCAGCCTGCGCGTCTTCCATCAGCATACTCTCGGTCAACTCGATCACCAGCCGGTGGGCCGGCAGGCCGCTGTCGGCCATGGCCCGGCTCAATACCTCGCACAGGTCGCCCGCAGTGAACTGGGGCTTGGAGACGTTCACCGCCACAGACAGATCGTCCAGCCCAGCCTGCGCCCAGGCCATTGCGTCGTGGCAGGCGCGCTCGATGACCCACTGGCCGATACCCCCGATCAGCCCCAGCTCCTCCGCCAGACCAATAAATTGCCCGGGGGCCATGAGGCCAAGCTCCGGGTGTTGCCATCGCACCAGCGCCTCCGCGCCGGTGACACGGTTGTCGGCCAAATTCAACTTGGGTTGGTAATACAGGCGCAATTCGCCGCGTACGGCCGCACCGCGCAATTGCGAGCCCAGCGCCATGCGGTTGTAGGAGCGGGCATTCAACGCAGCCGATGCAAATTTGAACTGGGCCGCGTTGTGCTCCCGCGCATGGGTTGCGGCAAGGTCGGCGCTCTTGCGCAGCAGTTCGGCCGTTTCGCCGTCCGACGGTGATACCGCAATACCGACCCAGGCACTGGGACCGATCTCGTGGACACCAAGCTGCACCACCTCGGACAGGATGGACAACAGCTGTTTGGCAATCCGCTCGGCGCCCTCGGCGTCGGGTACGGCCTCCACCACCAGGGCAAATTGATCGACTGCCAGACGCGCAACCCGCGGTGCGTGGTCGGTGCTGGTCGAAAACGCTGAATTCAGATGTTCGGTGTTGACCAAGCGTACCAGGCGCCGCGTCAGCACCTTGGCCAGTTCGTCGCTGCTGGCCTGGTCAATGGTCTCGCGCACTCGCCGGCACTCCGGTACCGTGATGCTGAACAAGGCCACAACGCCGCCGGTCAGGCTGCGTTGCTGCACCAAATGGTCAAGGCCACGGTTGAATAAGGTCTGGTTGGGAAGGCCGGTAACCGTGTCGTAGTTCAGGATGCGGTTGTGGTACTGCCGGAAGGCGAGCGTGTTGCGCACGCGCAGCACCAACTCACTGGCATCGACCGGCTTGGATAGAAAGTCGGTCGCTCCGAGTTGCAGCGCACGCAGTTTGGAGTCCGCGCCAGCGGCAGCGGTCAAAACGATGACTGGCGTAAAACGCAGCCGGCGGTCTGCCCGGATCGCGGTGAGCAGGTCAAAACCTGAAACATGCGGCATCATCAGATCGAGCAGCAGCACGCCGGGATCCTCGCGCCGCAACAGCGCGAGCGCCTCGCGCGAGTCGTTGGTGACGACAAAATTGGCGTAGCCTTCATCCTCGAGATAGACCCGGATCAGGTCCGTCATGAGGGGGTCGTCATCCACCATCATCACTTTTTCGTCCAGCAGGGGCGAACGACCGACCGGTTCCAGATCGTGCGGCTGGGTGACGGACCAGATATCGTTGCTCATGGCGCCATTGTCTCCGGTGTGGCGGACCGCGTTGCGGCACCGCGCTTGATGCGCGCTCCAATGTGGTGCAATTCGGCAATCACGGCTGCCACGCCAGCACTGTCGCCCGCCTTGCTCGCCTCCTCCAGCGTTTTGGCGGGTTCGAACAATTCGTCAAAACCCATGCTGCCGCCGGCGCCCTTGAGCCAGTGCGCAAGCGTCGCCAATTCGGCCATGTCGCCGGCGCGGGCTGCCGCGTCGAACTGGTCGAGTCGCGCCGGCAATTGCTCGACAAAACGCGCCACGATGCGCCCCAGTTTGGCATGGCCGGCCATGCGCGAGACGAGGCCTTGCACAACATCGTCTGCCAGCGACACGTCTTGCGCAGAACCGCCTTTACGCTCTGCCACTGGCTCTGCCACTGGCTCGGGCAGACCGGCGGGATCGGCCACGGTCGCACCCAGCCGATGCGCCAGATCACGCAGCAGTGCGTCCACGTCGATCGGTTTGGTCAGGTACCCGCTGAAGCCGGCACTTTCAAGTTCACGCTCAAAACCTTTCATCGCGTTGGCGGTCAGGGCGATGACCGGCAACTGGGAGCCCTGGGCGCGCAAGCGGCGGGTCGCGGTCTGGCCGTCCATCACCGGCATCTGCATGTCCATCAGCACCAGATCAAACTGCTCGCTGGCGATACGTTCCAGCGCCAACTGGCCGTTTTCGGCCTCACTGACACGCAGGCCCACGTCCTCCAGAAGCACGCGCACCAGCTGGCGGTTTTCCATGCCGTCGTCGACCACCAGCACGTGTTTCGGCGGGAACCTCCAAATCACGCTCTGCACTGGCGCCGGCTCATCGGTGACCAGCGCCAGCTCGTGTGGCTCGAGCATCAGCGCAGCACCCAGATCACCCGCGTCGATCCAGAAACTGAAACATGTGCCCTGGCCATAGACACTGCTGGCGGTGATGTCGCCGCCCATGGCCCGCGCGAATCCGCGGCTGATGGTGAGGCCCAGACCGGTGCCGCCGAAACGTCGGGTGGTGGATGATTCTGCCTGGACAAAGGGCTCGAACACCGACTCCAACTTGTCCGCAGGTATGCCGATGCCACTGTCCTGCACGTCGATGCAGTAACGCGCCGTGCCCGCGGCCGCTTCAAGCCGCAGCACCACCTTGACCGAACCACTCTCGGTAAACTTGATGGCGTTGCCAACCAGATTGGTCATGATCTGGCGCAACCGCGCCGGATCTCCCAGGACAGTGGCTGGCAGCGCCTGCGGGAACAACAATTCCAACGCCAGGCCCTTCTCCTGGGCACGCTCGGCCAGCGTATACACCACGGTGCGCGCGATCACGTGGGGCTCGAACGGCACACGCTCGGCCTCCAGCCGGCCGGCTTCGACCTTGGACAGGTCCAGAATGTCGTTGATCAGGTTGAGCAGGTGTTTGCCGCTGGAGTGGATGATGTCGAGCTGTTTTGTGGCGTCTCCCGCGTTGCGCAATCCGCCACGCCGCAGCACCTCGGTGAATCCCAGGATGGCATTCATCGGTGTGCGGATCTCATGGCTCATGTTGGCCAGAAACTGGCTCTTGGCCTCGTTGGCGGCATCGGCTGATTCCTTGGCCGCTTGCAGGGCGGCGCCACGCTGCTCGAGTTCGGTGACGTCCTGAAAACTGATCACCAGCGCCTGCAGGCCCGCAGCATCGTCCAGGATGGGTGAGCAGTTGGCCCGCAACGCATAACGGGTGCCATCACGACTGGTGACGGTCAGATGCACATCGCGCTGCGCTTGACGGTCGGACAGCGCGATTTCCCAAGGCAATTCTGCCCGCGCCAGCGTACTGCCGTCGGCGCGGCACCAGCCGAACTCGGACACAGACCGCCCGACCAGCCGCTGCTCCGGCAGGCCCAGCATCAGGCTGGTGGACTTGTTGGCCAACACGATCGCGCCCGCGCCGTCGACCACCACCAGACCCTCGGTCAGGGTATCGTAGGCGGCTCGTACCCTTTGTGGTACCGCCCGCGATGGATCGAGCTCGCGCAACATGCGGGCCAGGTAGGCCAGAAACAGCAGGAAGCAGACACCAAATACGAAGGCGCTGAGCCGCACCTCCGGGTCGTGCAGCAGGCCGAGCCAGCCGCTGGGGCGCAGTGGCTCGAAACGCAACTCGACCGCGCCCCAGGGTTGACCCTGCTGCCACAGCGGTACCACGATTTCCGAATCGGTGGACTCCGTGCGTGGCCCGGGTGACCATGAGCCCGCATGGTTTTGCAGATCCACCAGCAGTTGGCCGTCCGCTGCGCGCACGCCGAGCGACAGGATGTCGGGGTTGCGTTTGCGCAGGAAGTCCAGCGTCGCCTGCAATGGCTCGGGCTGCGTGTCGTCCAGCAGGCCCGACGCGGTGACCGCGATCGTCTCGGCCAGCGAGGCGCGGTGGGCGCGTTTGAGAGCCTCGCCGTCGGGAACCAGCCCGGTATAACCAGCGGCCAGCACCACGCCCACGGCCAACGACGCCAACCCGAGCGCCAGGTGCATGCGCGGGGACACGCGCCCGAGGAAGGGAAACAATTTCATGCTTGGGGCTCCGTCGAATCAATCTGCGCAGCGCGCCTGGCATCCGGGATCGGTACCTTGGCGGTCGTATCGCGCGCGGCCCTGGCCTTTTTCGAGCCCTCGAAAAGCCGTTCTACATCGTCGCCATCGCCCGAGCCGGCGCCCGGCCTGTGCTTGGAATTGCGAGCCGCAGCAAGTACCGGCATCGGGTCGATCATTTGCCAGGCTGGCAAAGCGGAGATCATCGAGCCCATCAGCACACCACCACGCACCAGCCAGATGACGTAGCCGATCGAGACGCCTCCAGACACCACGATCGATGACGCAATCGTGGCGCGCCGTGCCTCGTCCTGTTCGAGCACACGGCGCTGCGCCTCCTCGAATCGGCGGGCCAGCTCGTCGCTGCGCAGGAACTGGGTCGACGTCGGGGTGGAGGCATCGGAGACCTGCGCCACCAGCGCGCCGCTCAGCACCGCGTCGGCGCGGCTGGCGGGAGCGACCGTGCCGGTGGCCTCGGCAGCGTCGCTGGTGACGGCCCGTGCGGAATTGACCGGCGCGTCAATGACCAGCGCGCTGACCGCGGCTGCCGGTGCCAGCACGTTATCCAGGCCGCCAGTGGACTCCACTGGTACAGCGGAATCACCGCCGTCACTGGCGTCGCTGGTGTTGCTGGCCGTTGTTTTCGCCGGCGTTGGCGTTGCCTGGGTCGGCTGGGGTGTCAGGGCGACCGACGGCGTGGCTACCACCGTGATGGGTTCCGCAATCGGTGGTGGCGCGAGCACCACGTCTAGCTGGAAAAGCGCCTCGGCCGCCGCGCCGGCCAGATCTGTCACGGTCACGCGCACCAAGAATGTACCGACCTGGTTTTCCCCGGGATTGCCCGAAAATTCCAGCCGCACGGCATCGAAAGACAGCCAAGCTGGAAGTGCAGACCCGTCTGCCAGGGCCGCCACATACTGCAGCGTATCGCCAGTGTCCGGGTCGCTGAAGCTCGCCGGCGGCAGGGCGAAGCGCATTGTCTCCAGCGCCGTCACCTCCCGGTTGGCCAGTGGCTGCACGAGCAACGGTGCATCGTTGGTGTTGGCAACGGTGGCAGTAGGCGTGCTCGTCAGGTTTTCCGACGTCCCATGGACATCGGTAAAACTTGCCCGCACGCTGATTTGTGCGCCCACATCGGCGTCTCCCAGCAGATAAGTCGAGCCCGTGGCGCCGCCCACCACGCTGCCACCGCGCAGCCACTGGTAGCTGAAGCCGCCCAGCCCGTCGTTGTCGCCGATGCCCGCCGTGTTGGCCGTCAGCGTCTGGTTCTCGGTCGCCGTGCCGGCGATGGTGGGCAAGCCGGTGGGCACATCGTTCACATTGGTGACCGGCGTGGTGGCGGCGCTGGTCAGTTGTTCGGCCGCGCCTTGCAGGTCGGTGTAACTCACCCGCACGCTGATCTGGGCCCCTACATCGGCATCGCCCAAAAGGTAAGTGGCGCCGGTGGCGCCGCCCACCACACTGCCACCGCGCAGCCACTGGTAGCTGAAGCCGCCCAGCCCGTCGACATCGCTGACGAACGAGGTATCGGCGCTCAGCGTCTGGTCCTCTGCCGCGGTGCCGACAACCAGCGGCAGCCCTGCTGGCACATCATTGACATTGGCGACGGCGATGGTCGGCGCGCTGAAGAGCACTTCCGAGGCGCCTTGCAGGTCGGTGTAGGCCACGCGTACGCGGATCACGGCCCCAACGTCTGAGTCGTCCAGCAGGTAGTTGTCGTCTGTTGCGCCGGCCACCGCACTGCCGCCACGCAGCCACTGGTAGCTGAAACTGCCCAGACCGTCAGCATCGGAGACGCCCGTGGTGTCGGCACGCAATACCTGGTCTTCCGAGGCGCTGCCGACCAACAGCGGCAGGCCGGTCGGTGGGTCATTGACGTTCCCGACCAGCGCCGTTGCCGCGCTGACCCGTGTTTCCTGGGTGCCTTGGCCGTCGGTGTAGCGAACCAGCAGCTGAATCTGCGCGCCGACATCGGCGTCGCCGAGCAGGTAGGTCGAGGCGGTAGCGCCGTCGACGCCGATCCCGTCGCGCTGCCACTGGTAGCTGAACGGGCCCAGGCCGTCTACGTCCCCCAATGCAGAGGTGTCAGCGGTCAGCATCTGGTCTTCGGCGGCGGAGCCCGTGATGGCCAGCGTCCCCGTAGGCGAGTCATTGACCGGCGTCACATCGATGCCCATGGTGTGCGGCACCGTCTCGATATCCGACCCGCCGGCCGCGACCCCACCGTCGTCCCGCAACAGGAAGTCGAAGCTTGCGTAGGCCACGCCGTTGCCATCGGGCACGGGTCTGTACTGCAGCAGGCCCAGCCCGATATCGGTGGCTGAGATCTGTTGCCCGACCGTCACCGGCGCGCCACTGTAACTGAGCGTGCCCAGACCCGGCAGCGAGGCGATCTGCACTGCCAGCAGGCTGTTGGGCGGCACGTCGGCCGGATCGCTGAAGCCGAAATGCGCCGTCGTGAACTTCAGCACATCGTCTTCCGGCATGCTGACGCTGCGGTCGCCGCCGAGCGGAGCTTCGTTCAGGTTGCCCACCGTCACTGCCACCGTCTGCAACACGCTTGCGCCGACACTGTCGCTGGCCCGGATCTGCACCGAATACACGTTGTTGCCATCCGCGTCCGTCGGCGCGTCGAAATCCGGCGCAACCGCGAACAGCAACCGGTTGCTGCCGTCGATCGTGAAATGCGACCCGTCGGGTCCGCCAGCAATCGTGAATGTCACCAACTGCAATTCGGGGTCGGTCGCGGTCAGTGTGCGCACCAGGGTCGTACCCTCGAGGGTGCTGCCCGTTGCCGGGGATGTGACGGTCGGCGGGGTGTTGGTGGTCGCACCGCCAAACACGGTCAGGCTGTTGATATTCAATGCCGCCGGGTCGCTGGCCGCAGTCAGCCCGATGTCGGCACCCTCGAACAACAGCTGGCCCGTCGCAGCCGTGGCGCCACCGGTGCCACTGACCGTGAGCGCGACGATGTCGAAGCGCCCGACCGGGACGCCGGCATAGGTGTCGACGGTGGCGCCGTCGATCGCCACCAGCAGCGTGCCGGACGCCAGCGAGGTGCCGTTGAACGTGGTGGGCACGGTCAGCAGGTGCAGGCCCATGATCTTGTCGCCCCCTGGCGCCAGCCCGAGGGCGGCTCCATTCAGCAGCAGACTGCGGTCAGTCGTTGTGGTGGCGGCGCCGGTGCTGGTAGCAGTGAACGTGTAGATGTTGTTGTGCAGCGTGGTGTCGGAATGAGACACGACAAAGGTACCGGCAGTCAGCAACGTGCCTCCGACCACGGTGTCCGTCTCCACCAGCGAGATGGCATGGACGTTGTAGGTGGTTGCGCCCACATGCACACCGTCGTTGAACAGCAAGAAGTACTGGCCGCTGGAGTAGTTTCCCGCCGCAGCGGGGCGGTAGACGACGATGTCCTTGCGGTCGACCACCAGCGCGCCACCATTCAATGCCACGGTCGCCGGCGCCCCGCCCGGGTCCAGCACCATCAGGAGATCGCCCGCATTGAGTGTGAACTGCGTGTTGCCGGCGGTCCCGATGGTGATCGTCGACTGCACATAATGCATGCCGCGGATCGGCACCGGCGCGGTGTAGCCGGCCAGCAGCGCGATCGTGCCGCTGGTGCTGCCGGCATTGATGTCGAAGCTGTCGCCGGCGTCGCCGAACTGCGCGATCTGCCCGGCAGCCCAGCCCGTGCCACCGGCGCTGACCACCGCGCCTGCGGTGCTGAACCAGAGCTGCCCGGCCGCAGAGCCTGTGGCAGTGACGTTGACGCCGAGCGTGCGCTGCACCGGGTCGAGGTCGACGCCGCCAATGGCCACGCCACCGCTGTCGCGCACCTGGAAAGCGAAGCTGGCGTAGTTGTTGCCGCTGGCACCAGGCGCCGGTGTAAAGACCAGGTTGCCGGCATCTAGCTGCGCGACAGTCACCTCGGTCGCACTCGCAATCGCGCTGCCCGACAGACGCAGCGTGCCCGCAACGCTCGGCGCCTGCAGCAGCACCGAGGCAAAGCTGTTGCTCTCGCCATGGGTATCGGCAAAGCCGAAATCGGCCCGCGTCAGCACACGGCTGGTGTTCTGGGCCGTGGTGATGCTGCCGCTGGTGCCGGCCGGCGCGTCATTGACCGACAGCACGGAAGTCGATGTCACCACGGTCGCGGCGCTGAACGCGGTGCTGCCACCGAAGCTGCTGGCGTTGACGGTTGCGCCGGAGCTGAGTGCAAGCGAATCGTCGACCAGCCGCACCGACAGGTTGTTGGGGGTGCCGTTGTAGTCGGCGGTCGGCAGGAAGCGCAGGCGATCGGCCAGGCCCAGCGACAGCGCACTGGTGTCCGAGATGGCGCCGAAATTGGCCCAGCTGCCGCCGCCGTTGATCGAATACTGCCAGCGGCCCTCACTCGCGTCGACCGCCTGGCCACTCACCACCACGCCCGAGAGAGACCCGCCGTCAGCGGCGTCGCTGAAGTTGCCCGCAAACAGCGCACCAACGGTGGCCCCAGCAGGCGAGAGGGTGTCTTCAGCCACCGCCAGCAGGCTGGCAGCGCCGCTGGCAAGCGGCGCGTCGTTGACCGCCGTCACGGTCAGCGCTGCCGAGGCGCTGGCAAGACTGAAGGCGGTGTTGCCACCGCCGGTGCTGGCATCGGCAGTGAAGCCCACAAACCCGCTGCTCTGGTCCCAGGCCTTGAAGCTGATGCCCGTGGCCAGCGTGCCGTTCCAGTCGGCGTTGGGCACGAAACGCACCCGAGTTACTGCATCGGCCGCCAGCAGGCGCGCGCTCCCTGCCGCCGGCGTCCCGAAGGCCGTCCAGCTGCCGCCGCCGACGCTGCTGCTGTATTGCCACGCGCCGTTGCTGTTGTCCACCGCCGTCACGGCGATGCCCGCCAGTGCGCTGGCGTCTGCGTCGCTCACCTGGCCGGCGATCAAGGCCGACACCAGCGTGCCGGCATTGCCGGTGTCGTCTTCGTTGATGGCCGACACCACATTGGCGCCGGCCAGGACCGGCGCGTTGTTGGGAGGGGTCACCAGGCGGTTGGCGCCAAATTCGGAGCTGTTGCCGGCGCCGTCGGTCGCCGTCGTGGTGAGCGTGTCGCCCACGTTCACCCCGGCCACCGTGAGGCTGCCGCTGAAGTCGCCGCTGGCATCGGCGGTCAGGCTGCCGAGGTAGGTCTTGCCTTCGCCGAAACCGCTGGTATCGGCGGCGGCCACGAACACCTCGATTCGCGCACCGGCGAACAGGGCCTGGCCGGGCGCGCTGCCGACATACCCATGGAGCGTCAGCGTGGTGCCATCCAGCGCAGAACCCAGCAGGACCGGCGCGTCAGTGCCGAGGTTGGGTGTCCCTGCCACCTGCGCGCCGTCATTGGGCGTCAGCCCGTTGTTGCCCAGGTCGATGCCCAGGGCGGTGTTGCCAAAGATCGAGTTGCCCAGCACCCGGTTGCCGCTGCCACTGCCGACGAGCGCAACGCCGGCAGCGCCCGAGTGGGCGATCAGGTTGCCGGCGCCCGCCAACGTTCCGCCAACGGTCCAGCCCTGGGTGCCGCTTAGCAGGATGCCATTGCGGGCATTGGCCAGTGCCACCGTGCCCGTGGCATCGGTGCCGATGCGGTTGCCCGCGATAGTGCCACCACTGCCGCCCGAGATGCGGATGCCGTCGCTGTTGCTGCTCAGGTTGTGGCCCGAGATGACGTTGCCTGCACCCACCGCGCTGCCGCCGATGATGTTGGCCGTGGCGTTGCTGCCACTCACGATGCCGTTGTCGTTGTTGCCCAGCGCGGCCGTGCCGGCGGCGTTCAGGCCGATGTAGTTGCCCTGGATGATGTTGCCGGTGGCCGTGGCGCGCCACAGGTCGATGCCGCTCCAGCCATTGCCCGAAATCACATTGCGGTCGGCCGCCGTGGTGCCGCCGATAGTGTTGTTCCCCGACTCGATGTAGATGCCGTCCTTGCTGTTGCCTGGCGCAGTGGTACCGGAGGCCGACAGACCGATGTAGTTGCCGGCGATCAGGTTGCCGCCGCCCCCGGTCAGCGCAATTCCGCCGTTCTTGAACTGGTTGATCACCAGCCCGCGCACCGTCGTGCCGCCACCCGTGATCGACAAACCATAACTTGACCCCCCCGCTGCACTTCCATTGAGCACGATCAGCGGCGTGCCGCTCCAGCCGCCCTGGCTGGTGCCGTCGATCACCAGCGCCTCGGTGATGGTGGGCAGCGCGCTGCCGATATTGATCGTCTGCACACCGCCGGCGCCGATCGAGAACAGGATCTGGTCGGGTGCCCCCGAGACGTTGGCGGTGTTGTTGGCCGCGGTGATGGCCTCGCGCAGCGAAATGTTGCCATCCGCACCCATGTTCGACCGCAGCGCGCCAATCGAAGTGACGTTTCCGTCGACCACGTCGGCGGTAGTCGTCACCGTGACGGGCCCGAAGACGACCTCGTAGGCGCCAATATCGGGAACGCCGACCCGTGCAAAGCCGCGCTGGTCGGTTGCTGGTGCCGCAGGGTCGCCGGCATTGATCGCCACGGAATCCGTCCGCAGCGCATGGGTCGGGGCAAAGCCGCCATTGTTGGCGAGCGCCGCCAGGTTGACCGCGGCCACCGTCGGGTGCAGGTCGGTGGCGGCATTGAGCCCTGCACTGCTGTCGGTGTCGATGTTGTAGCCCAGCGAGATCTGTCCGATGATGCTGTTGCCGCCGGTGTTCGAGGCCAGGATGGTATTGCCCAACGTGACCTGCACGGGCGGCGGCCCCGGATTCGAATAGATGCCTCCTCCGCTGGCCGCCGTGTTGTAGGCGATGGTCGCGTCGGCGATGGTGTAGCCCGAAGAGGCGGCGAAGATGCCTCCGCCGTTGGTGCCCGCGCTGTTGCCGCTGATCGTGACGTTGACGGCGCTCAACGTGCCACCGTTGGCGTAGATGCCACCGCCCTGCTGCGTGACGGTGTTTCCGCTGATCGTGACCCTGCTCAACGTGACGGCGCTGCCAGCGTTCTGCGCATACAACCCGCCGCCGGACCTGGCCTGGTTGCCGTCGATCCAGCTGTCGCTGATCGTCAGCGTGCCCTGGTTGCGGATGCCGCCACCGGCGGACGCCGCCACGTTGCGGCCGATCTCGGCCTGACTCAGTGTCAGGTTGCCGCTGTTGTAGATGCCGGCGCCGTTGTTGGCGGCGTTGTTCTGGACCACCACGTTGGTCATCGACACCGTCGCGCCAGCGCTCACAAACAGCCCGCCGCCCTGCGAGATGTTGCTGCCGCCCTGGACCGTCAGGCCGTTGAAGCTCACCGTGCCGCTCAGCACGTCGAAGACACGGTCGGCCATGCCCGAAGTCGCATTCACGATCGTGGTGCCAGAACCGGCCCCGACGAAGCTGATGCTGCTGCTGACGTCGAGGTCGCCCGTGACGTTCAGGTCCTCGCCGATGCCACCGGGGTTGGCCAGAGTGATGTTGTAGGTGCCCGCCGACAGCGCCACGGTGTTGCTGCCGCCGGCTAGATTGGCCTGGGTGATTGCCCAGCGCAACGAGCCGATTGCGCCGTCGGCCTTGGTCGGGTCGGCAGCAAACGTGGCGAGCACCCCCCCCCACGAGGCTTGTTCGATCAGGCTCGGCGCCACCGCGGCCTCGATCAATCCGGTCCGGTATTCGAGCGCCCAGTTGCCGCCGGCGGCCGCGGCGCCGGTGAGGTCGGTGCTGGCGGCGACGTCGGCGCCGGTCAATGCGGCCAGATCGTTCACGAAGTGCTGGCCGGCAGCAGTTTCGGCGACATCGCAGCCATACAGCAGAAGGTCGGCGCCGGGTGCGAGCGCCTTGCTCCAGGCGGCGATTTCCCCGGCGCGCCGCAGCAGCGTCTGTTCGTCGAGCGTCGTGCTGCCCAGCTGCAACACTCCGTCGCTGCCGTGCGCCAACACGTGCATCGCGCTGATGTCATCCCGGCCCGCGAGCGTGGCGCCAATCAAATCCAGCCCGTCCTGCCCCGCCTGGATGGTGACGATCTCGATCGGCCGACCAGCTTTTTGCTGCGCCTGCAGGTCGCCGAGCAGCAATGCGGCATCGGGCAACGCGGAGTCGACGAATACGATCTCGCTGCGCTGCACCGCCACGTTGGTGGAGGCGGCATGAAGCGGCTGCTGCAGCGACGTGTTGGCCAGCGTGTCCGCCATCGCCAGCGGTGCGATGTCGGCCGAATGCAGGATGCGTTGCTCGATGGCCTCCGCCAGTGGGCGTGGGCACGACGAGATCAGGCGCATGGGGATCGTTGCGTTGGGGGTGGCTGGCTCACAGTTTGGTGTTCAGCGCTGTGGCGGCGGCGGGTCGGACCAGCGCCGGTGACAGTTTGGGCGCCGCCGCGCTGGAGGCCGCCGCGCCAGACGCAGCACCCGCAGCAGGCGGAGCCGCGGCGAGCGGCAGTTCGGCCTTGCAACGCAGCCCGGCCGGAAGCTTGCCCTGCGGGTTGGGCAGACTCAGGCGCACCCGAAAGCTGTTGCTGGCCGCGTCCAGCACCCGGTCGATATGGCGCACGGTGGCGGTCATGGCCCCGGCCCCAGGCAATTCGGGGTGGATGATGACCCGGTCGCCGCGGGTGATCGACCCGAACTGCGCCGTAGGCACCATCAGCTCGACCCGCAGCGGATCCACCACCGCAACCCGGATCAGCGGGCGGTCCTCGACCCGCTCGCCGGGGTTCACGAAGCGCTCCACCACGACGCCGGCAAACGGGCTGCGCAAGGTGCGAAGCGCCAGCTGCGCCTGCGCCAGACGGTATTCCTCGACCCATACGCGTTGCTGGCCCTGCACCTGATTCACCTTTTGCCGCGCTACCTCGGCCTCGCCAAGCGCCTGCTCGGCGGCCTGGTCGGAGACAAAATTCTGGGATACCAGCATTTTCGCCCGGCGCACCTTCTGCTCCGCCAAGTCCAGGCTGGCCTTGGCGGCGAACACGTCGGCGTCGAACTGTGCCCGCGTGCCAGCAGCAGCGGCATTGGCACGCTCCGCGTCGGCGCGCAGGGTCACCAATAGTTGTCCGGCGCTGACGACGTCGCCACGCTCGACGCCGATGCGCTCCACCAGGCCGACTACCTGCGAGCCGATGTCGGACACCCGGTCTGGTTCGATCAGGCATCCCAGGGGCTTGGGGGTGGGCGCGGCTGTACTTCGGGCGGCTGGCGGCGGCGCGGCTCCGAATGGCGGCGCCGCAACACCGGCCAGAGGCAGCCCCAGTGTGCCCAGCAGGATCATCCAGGCTGTTGCGCGCCGGCACCCCATCGGCTGCTTGCACCGCTTGGAGCGGCTTGTTGGCGCCGGAGTGTGCAGGTTGGCAATTTGCATATTTCAATCCGCCTGTCTTGGGTTTGCGGGAAGCGAGGTCACAGCCCGCCGTCTGACGCCACCCTCTTGCCGATCACATGAGCGACTTTATGGCCGAAGAATCATCGTACGAAAGGCGCAAAATTGTGCGGCGCACTGCCGACCGTTGCCAGTACGCAACACAGTAGCCATATCGGCACGAAAGCATGTTTCCTGAAGTCCTCGCGCCGAAAAAAAATTGACCCTGGCGCCAATGTCTCAGCCGCGCGCACCGGCGAATGCGAGCCGGCGCTCCCATTGCAGGTCTTGCTGCAGCAAATGTCGGCGCACCTGGGTGCGGCGGCGGTCCTCCTGCCACTGGGACCAGCGCCGGGGAGCCAGCACGAGCCAGGCTGGAAGCGGCATGGCCCGGCCCGCCGCGTTGTGCGAAAGTCCGGTCCACAGGCGCGCTGCCGCCACGCCGCTGGCGCCATCGCAGGCCCATATTTCCGCGCTCCCGGGGTCGCCGTGGCGTCCCGCACGGCCTGCCAACTGCCGGTCGAGGCGGCGCGAACTGTTGCGTTGGCACGACAGTACATGCAGCCCCCCCGCATGGCGCGCTGCCTCGTCGAGTGTGATGTCGGTGCCGCGCCCCGCCATGCGGGTGGCAACCGTCACCTGCCCGGCGCGACCCGCCAGCGCGATGATCGCCGCTTCCTCGGCATCGACGAGCGCGTTGAGCACCTGATGCGCAATGGCACGCTCTGCGAGCAGCGACGACACCCGTTCAGAGTCCGACACGCTGTCGGTCCCGATCAACACCGGCCGACCCGCCGCGCCCAGCACGGCAACCCGATCTGGCAGCGCATCGAACAGGGCCTGTGCTGAAGCAAAACGTCGCGGCGGCAGGTCTTGGCGTCGGCACGGCAGATGCAGCGGGATCGGTACCACGCCCGCGCCGTATACCGCACGCAGTTCGGCGCGCGCATCGCGCAATGTGCCGCTGATACCGCACAAGCGCCAGTAGCGCTGGAAAAACCGCTGGAACGTGGTCTGCGCCACGGTTTCCGTTTCGGCGGGCGGGCGCAAACCTTCCTTCAGCGCCACGATCGTGTGTAATCCGCGCGACCAGACGCGCCCTGTCGCCACACGGCCCGTCACCTCGTCGAGCAACTCGATCGCGCCGTCGCGCACCACGTAGTGCATGTTGCGCTGGTACAGATGCAGCCCGGCCAGGGCCAGCGACACCGCGTCGCGCCGGTAACGTGTGCGCTGCCACGGCCCGCCCAGATCCCGCGCAAGCTCGCACAGACGCTGCTCGCCGGCGGCGCTCAAGGTGGCAACCCGGTCTGCCGGGCTGAGGCGGTAGTCGCGTCCGTCTTCGAGCTGGCGCGCCATGGCAACGGCCTGCCACAGGAACACGCGCCGCGCCGCCTGCGGCACGCTGCGCGACAGGATCAGTGGCACATCGGCCTCGTCGAGCAATATGCTGTCGGCCTCATCAAGCAAGGCCATGCACAAACCGCGCAGCAACGGTTTCGTGCCTGGATGACCAGCCAGGTCGGCCGCCGCGTGTTCCAGAGTCTGCCTGTCGGCAAGCGCCTGCCGGTCGCGCAAGAAATCAAATGCAAGTTCCTTGGCGGTGGCGTAGACGATCGGCTGGGCATAGGCCACACGCCGGGACTCGTCGGTGGTCGCCTGGCACAGTGCAACGGCGTGCAGGCCGAGTGTCTCGAACAGCGGCGCGAGCGAGGCTGCATCACGGACTGCCAGATACTCGTTGGCGGTGACCACGTGCACCGGAATTCCTGCCAGCGCAGCGACTGCGGCTGCCATCCCGATGGCCAGCGTCTTGCCTTCACCGGTGGCCATCTCGGCCAGGCGGTTGTCCAGCAGCGCGGCTGCAGCCATGTACTGCGGCATGCGCGGCGCCTGCTGCAGCACCTCGGCAGCGACACCACTGACCACACCCAGAGCCTGATGCAATGCAGCTCCCTGCAGCCCGTCGCGGCGCAGCGCACGACGCAACGACCGCAGTGTGCGCGCCCGCGCCGGGGCGTCCAGCACACGCCAGGCGGCCGCATG
>JANOTG010000185.1:0-8260 GCA_031416215.1 Betaproteobacteria bacterium | reverse complement strand
GCCGGCGTGCCTGAAGCGCAGGCCAAAGCGGAGGCGGCGGCATTGTCAGAAGTTCTTGAGATCAATCTCAAAGACGTTGTCACCAAAGATCATCTGGATTACAAGTTGGCTGAGTTGAAGACAGAGTTGATCAAATGGGTAGTCGGTTTGGCCTTGGCGCAATCTGGCTTGCTGGTTGGCATCTTGTTCAAGCTGACGTAAACGATTACCGGGTGTTCGATCTCCCTTGCCACGTTTTGACGGAAGTTCGTGGTGCCCGAGCATCGTGTGAACCGGCCTTGAGCCTCCAGAGCAAGATCACATGACACGACGCCAGCTGATCCGCAACGCCAACGTTTTCGACAGCGCCAGCGGCAGGCTGCTGCCGAACCGGCAGATCGTCATCAAAAGCGGGCGGATTGAAGAGGTTACGGGTGAACCGCGGCAGGTGGACGATGCGCACCTGATCGACGCCGGCGGGCGTGTCGTGCTGCCGGGGCTGATCGACGCCCATGTGCATGTGGTGGCGGCATCGCATGACCTGACGGCGCTGGGTCTGCAGCCAGCCTCGCTGGTCGTGGCGCAGAGCAGCCAGATCATGCGCAGCATGTTGCTGCGGGGCTTCACTACGGTGCGCGACGCGGCCGGCGCTGATTTCGGCCTGCAGGAGGCGGTGGCGCGCGGCCGGTTTGAAGGTCCGCGCCTTTTTATCGCCGGGTTTCCGGTGTCGCAGACGGGCGGGCACGCCGACATGCGACCCAAGGGCGTGCGCTCCAGCGAAATGTTCTGCTCCTGCGCCGGGCTCGGGCTGCTGGGCGCCATCGCCGATGGTGTGGGCGAGGTGCGCCGCGCCGTGCGCGAGCAGGTGCGCAACGGCGCCAACCAGATCAAGATCATGGCCGGCGGCGGCATCGCCAGCCCGAGTGACCCGCTGGAGGGAACCCAGTTCTCGATGGAGGAATTACGCGCCGCCTGCGAGGAGGCCGAGGCCGCCAACCTGTACGCCATGGCACACGCGTATTCGCCGCGTGCCGTGACGCGTGCCGTACAGGCCGGCGTGCGCTCGATCGAACACGGCAACCTGATCGACGAGGCTACGGCGCGCGTCATGAAGGCGCATGGTGCCTACCTGGTGCCGACGCTCGCGACTTATGTGGCTCTGGCGCGCGAAGGTGCACGCCTGGGCTGGTCAACACAGATGCTCGACAAACTGGCCGCCGTGCAGCAGCGTGGCATCGAAGCCGTGCGGCTGGCCCGCGCCGAGGGAGTGCCGGTGGTGTTTGGCACCGACCTGCTGGGCCACATGCACGACCAGCAATCGGGCGAATTTGACCTGCGCCTGCAGGCCATGTCGCCGGTGGAGGCATTACAAAGCGCGACCATCGTGGCGGCACGCCTGATGCGTCAGGAAGGCCAGATTGGTGCGCTGGTGCCCGGCGCCTGGGCCGACCTGCTGGTGGTGGAGGGTGACCCGACGCAGGAGCTGTCCATGTTGACCCGGCCCGAGCACGGCATACGCCTGATCATGCAGGCCGGGCGGGTGGTGGTCGACCGCATGGACTTGCCAGGCGGCGAGCGGCTTACTTGATCGTGGTGAAGCGCGGCTCAGGGCGGTCATCCACCCGGTAGCTGGTGGTGACACCGGCCTTCATGGCCCAGGGCCGCAACTGGTGGTGCAGCGGAATCACCAGCACTTCGTCGCGGGTGCGGACCAGCGCCTCGCGGATCAGCCCGTTGCGTTTGCCGGTGTCCATCTCGGTCTTCATGGCATCGACGAGCCGGTCTACCGTCGGGTCGCTGATG
The DNA here is from genome assembly GCA_031416215.1 of Betaproteobacteria bacterium. GTDB lineage: Bacteria > Pseudomonadota > Gammaproteobacteria > Burkholderiales > Burkholderiaceae_C > CAISIP01. The sequence continues at coordinate 6,478 of JANOTG010000185.1, read as the reverse complement.
CGGCCGAAATTGAAGTTGCCGTCAGCGCCGCCCTCGACCTTGGTGCGCACCAGCGACTGCAGCGAGTACTGGGCGTCCATGGTGGCAACACCCCAGCCCAGCAGATAGACCGAGGTGTCGTTGTTTTGCACTTTCTGGATGAAGGTGGCCATCGCCTCGGCGGCCAGTTTGGTCTTGACGCCGATACGCGCCCACATGGCGGCGACGTTCTGGCAGATCTCCTCGTCGTTCACATAGCGGTTGTTCGGGCAGTTGAGCTGGATCTCGAAGCCGTTCGGATAACCGGCGTCGGCCAGCAGCTTCTTGGCGCGCTCCGGGTCGGCCTTGACCGCTTGGTCCAGCTCGGGGTTGTGGCCGTTCACGCCCGGTGCCACCAGGATGGAAGCCGGCAGCGACAGGCCGCGCATGGTGCTGCGGCGGATCAATTCGCGGTCGATCGCCACACTCAGGGCTTCACGCACCCGTTTGTCCTTGAACGGGTTCTTGCCCTTGACATCCGAATACTTGAGCTCGGCGCTGTTCATGTCCAGCGCCAGAAAAATCGTGCGCACCTCATTGCCTTCGAGCAGCTTGAGTTTGCTGTCGCTGCGCAGCCGGGTCACGTCCTGTGTCGGCAGGTCGGTCAGCAGATCGAGCTCGCCGGAGAGCAGGGCGGCGACACGGGTCGGGTCGGACTTGATCGGGGTGTAGACCACATCGGTGACATTGCCCTGGTGTTTGTCCCACCAGTTCTTGTTGATGGTCATGGTCACCTTCTGGTCCGGCGACCAGCCGGTGATCTGGTAGGGCCCGGTGCCATTGACGTTGCGCGAGGCAAAGTTTTCTTCCTTCGCCTTGTAGTTCTGCACGTCGGTGGTCTTGTTCTTCTCGGCCCAGCCACGATTCATCATGCGAAAGTCGATCAGGCTGCGCAGCAGCGTCGGGTTCGGCGCCGACAGGTTCATGTCGATGGTGTGGTCGTCCACCTTCTTGATGTCCTTGACGCCGCTGACGTAGATCTGCATGGTGCCGTTCGGCTGGCTGATGCGCCCGAGCGAGAAGATCACGTCATCTGCGGTGAAATTGGAGCCATCGTGGAATTTGACGCCCCGGCGCAGCTCAAAGCGCACCTGCGTCGGTGACACGACGGTCCACTTGGTGGCCAGTGCCGGTTCGACCTCGAATTTGGCGTTGTAACGCGTCAGGCCCTCATACGAGTTCATCAGGATCGCATTCGTCGTGGCATGGTTCTGCGAATGCGGGTCGAGCGTCAGGATGTCGTTTTGTGCACCCCACTTCAGTGTCACTGGTTGGGCCTGCGCCAGCATGCTGCCGGCTGCAAAAAGCACGGCGGCTGTCACGTGTTTGAGAGTCATGGTGGGTCTTTCGGAAATTGATCCTGCGTCAGTGTAGACAGGGCGTACCGACGCTGCCACGGTGGAAACCCGATGCCCCCACGCCCTGTGACGGTTGCCGCAATTGGCCATGCTACATTCCGGTGACACCTCTCCCGCCCTGATGTTTGCTTTTATTCTGCGCCGATTGATACAGGCCGTCTTTGTGATGGTGACGGTGGCCTTCATCGCCTTCACGCTGTTCCAGTATGTTGGGGACCCGGTGCTGTTCCTGCTGGGGCAGGATGCCACGGCCGACCAGATCCGTGCATTGCGTGCGCAACTCGGGCTGGACCAGTCCTTTCTGGTGCAGTTCTGGCACTTTCTGCTGAATGCGGTGCAAGGTGAATTCGGCCTCAGTCTGCGCCAGGGCGCCAAGGTATCCAAACTGATCGCAGAGCGTTTGCCTGCCACCATGGAGCTGGCCTTTGTGGCTGCCAGTGTGGCATTGCTGGTGGGTGTGCCGATGGGGGTTTACGCGGCCTTGCGCCGTGGCAACTTCCTGAGCCAGCTGTTCATGACCTTCTCGCTGCTGGGTGTGTCGCTGCCGAGTTTTCTGATCGGCATCCTGCTGATCCTGGTGTTTGCCGTGTGGCTGGGCTGGTTTCCGAGTTTTGGCCGTGGTGATGTCAAGCAACTGGGCTGGTGGAGCACCGGGCTGCTGTCGGCCAAGGGCTGGCAACATATCGTGCTGCCGGCCGTGACGCTGGCCATCTTCCAGTTGACCCTGATCATGCGGCTGGTGCGTGCCGAGATGCTCGAGGTGCTGCGCACCGACTACATCAAGTTTGCCCGGGCCCGCGGGCTGAGCAACCGGGCGATCCATTTTGGCCACGCTCTCAAAAACACGCTGGTGCCGGTGATGACCATTACCGGCCTGCAACTGGGTGGCCTGATCGCCTTTGCCATCATCACCGAGACCGTGTTTCAGTGGCCCGGCATGGGTTTGCTGTTCATCCAGGCGGTGGGTTTTGCCGACATCCCGGTGATGGCCGCCTATCTGTGCCTGATCTCGCTGATTTTTGTCGTCATCAACCTGGTGGTGGATTTGTTGTATTTCGTGGTCGATCCGCGCCTGCGTGTCGACGGCAAGGGGCATGGATGAAAGCTGTCGAAGCCGCCTACCGCTGGAAGGCGCGCGGCCGCGCCTTTGCGCATATTGCGCAGTTTCATCCCGAGCTGACCGCCTTGCGGCGCGACCTGCATGCCCACCCGGAGCTGGGCTTCGAGGAGCGCTACACCGCCCAGCGTGTGGTGCAGGCGTTGCAACTGTGTGGGGTGGACGAAGTACACACCGGCATCGGCAAGACCGGTGTCGTGGCCGTGGTGCGCGGGCAGAGGTCGGCCAGCGGCAAGATGACCGGTTTGCGTGCCGACATGGACGCGTTGCCGATGACCGAGCACAACGACTTTGCCTGGAAATCCGGCACCTCGGGTCTGATGCATGGCTGCGGTCATGACGGTCATACCGCCATGCTGGTGGGTGCCGCCCGTTATCTGGCCGAGACGCGCCATTTCGACGGCACGGCCGTTTTGATCTTCCAGCCTGGTGAGGAGGGTTACGCAGGGGCCCGGGCGATGATCGAGGACGGCCTGTTTGCGCGTTTCCCGGTCGACGCGGTCTATGGCATGCACAACTGGCCGGCCATGCGACCGGGCACGGTGGGCATCAACCCGGGGCCGATGATGGCGGCGGCAGACCGCGTCACCATCACCATCACCGGCCGCGGCGGCCACGGCGCCCACGCCTACAACACCATCGACCCGGTGCTGGTGGCGGGCCACATCATCACGGCGGTACAAAGCATCGTGGCGCGTAATGTACGCCCGGTGGATAGCGCCGTCGTCAGCCTGTGTGCCATGCGCGCTGGAGACCCGGGCGCCATGAGTGTGATTCCCGACACGGTGACGCTGGTGGGCACGGTGCGCACGTTCAGCCCGGCGGTACAGGCCATGGTGGAGCGTCGTCTGGGCGAGTTGTGCGCCGGCATCGCGGTCGGCTTCGGCGCCACGGCCTCGGTGCTGTACGAGCGCAGTTACCCGGCCACCATCAACAGCGCTGCCGAGGCGCATTTTGCCGCCGACGTCGCCACCAGCCTGGTGGGGCGCGAGCATGTGGTGCGAGACCTGGAGCCCAGCATGGGCGCGGAGGATTTCTCGTTCATGTTGCAGGTCAAACCCGGCGCCTACCTGCGTATCGGCCAGGGCGAGGAAAACGGTGTCGGCAGTTGTTTCCTGCACAACAGCCGATACGACTTCAACGACGACATCCTGCCGCTCGGCGCCGCCCTGCATGCCAGCCTGGTCGAACACGCAATGCCGCTGGAGGTGGAATGAGCGCCGCGCCGGGCCGCCCCAAGCTAGCTCGCACCGCAGCCCGGCAGGGCGAAGGGTCAGCATGACTTCAGCGCTGGCGCGAATTTGGGACAGTGACGTCGGCTACAGCTTTCGCCAGTCGCCGATGGCCATGGGCGCCGCACTGGTGGCCTTCATTTGTGTGTTCTGCGCGGTGTTTGCCGGTTGGGTGGCGCCGCACAACCCGTTCGACCTGGCCACGCTGGAGCTGGGCGACGCCCGCCTGCCGCCGGCCTGGTCGCGCGATGGCAGCAGCAAATACCTGCTGGGCACCGACGACCAGGGCCGCGACATCCTGTCGGCCTTGATGTATGGCGCACGCATCTCGCTGGCGGTCGGCTTTGCCTCGGTGTTGCTGTCGGTTGCCATTGGTGTCGCGCTGGGGTTGCTGGCCGGTTTTGTGGGTGGCTGGATCGACGCCGCCCTGATGCGCCTGTGTGACGTGATGTTGTCGTTCCCGGCAATCCTGGTGGCGTTGTTGATCGCCGGCGTCGGCCGCGCGATCTTTCCGAAGGCGCCGGACTCGCTGGCGCTCGGCGTGTTGATCGTGTCCATCACGCTGACCGGCTGGGTGCAGTACGCCCGCACCGTGCGTGGAACGACCATGGTCGAGCGCAACAAAGAGTATGTGCAGGCGGCACGTGTCACCGGTGTGGCGCCGCTGCGCATCATGCGTTTGCACGTGTTGCCCAATGTGCTGGGCCCGGTGCTGGTGCTGGCCACGATACAGGTGGCGACGGCCATCATCACCGAGGCCACGTTGTCCTTTCTCGGCGTTGGCGCACCACCCACGTCGCCGTCGCTCGGGACCCTGATCCGGATCGGCAACGACTACCTGTTTTCGGGTGAGTGGTGGATCACGGTGTTTCCCGGCCTGATGCTGATCATCATCGCGCTGTCGGTCAACCTGCTGGGTGACTGGCTGCGCGACGCACTCAACCCGCGTCTGCGCTGATGCGCCACCTGCCACCCATGGTCAACGATTTTTCATTCGCCAGCGCGGGGTATGCAGCGTGAGTCTGCTCTCGGTCAATGAGCTGGTGGTCGAGTTCCCCGGGCGTCGCGGTACGCTGCGCGCCCTGGACCGCATCTCGTTCGATATCGCCCCCGGCGAGATTTTGGGTGTGGTCGGCGAGTCGGGGGCCGGCAAGTCGCTGACCGGCGCCGCCATCATTGGCCTGCTGGAGCCGCCCGGGCGCATTGCAAGCGGGCAGATACTGCTGGACGGGCAACGTATCGACAACCTGTCGCACGACCAGATGCGACACATCCGCGGCCGACGTATCGGCGCCATCTTTCAGGACCCGCTGACGTCGCTCAACCCGCTGTATTCGATCGGGCGCCAGCTGATCGAGACCATCCGCACCCACCTGCCGATGGGTGAGCAGGAGGCGCGCCAGCGTGCCATCACGCTGTTGCAGGACACTGGCATTCCGGCTGCGGCGCAACGCATCGACCATTTCCCGCACCAGTTCTCCGGCGGCATGCGCCAGCGCGTGGTGATTGCCCTGGCGCTGGCCGCCGAGCCGCAGCTGATCGTGGCCGACGAACCGACGACGGCGCTGGATGTCTCCATCCAGGCCCAGATCATCACCCTGCTCAAGACCATCTGCCGACAACGCGGTGCCGCCGTGATGCTGATCACACACGACATGGGTGTGATTGCCGAAACCTGTGACCGGGTGGCGGTGATGTATGCCGGCCGTATCGCCGAGATCGGGCCGGTGCACGAGGTGATCAACCGCCCGGCGCACCCGTACAGCGCGGGCTTGATGGCGGCCATCCCCGATATCACGCAAGACCGCGAGCGGCTGCACCAGATCGATGGCGCGATGCCGCGGCTGAACGCCATTCCCGCCGGTTGTGCGTTCAATCCGCGCTGCGACAAGGTCATGGAGCGCTGTCGTACGCAGCGCCCGGAGTTGCTCGATACCGGCGCCACCCGCGCCGCCTGCTGGCTACATGCCGCTGACGGCCAGGAGCAAGGCACATGAGCGCAGCGCCGGGCCGCCCCAAGCTAGCTCGCACCGCAGCTCGTCAGAGCGAAGGTACTCGATGACCGCCCTGGTGCAGGCACATGACCTGGCGATGACCTTCGATGTGTCGGCGCCCTGGCTGAATCGCGTCGTCGAGGGTGCACCCCGGCTGCTGCTGCGTGCCGTGGACGGCGTGAGTTTCGATATCGCGCGCGGCCAGACGCTGGCACTGGTGGGGGAGTCGGGTTGCGGCAAGAGCACGGTGGCGCGGCTGCTGGTTGGCCTGTATGAGCCCACGCGGGGCGGTTTCACCTTCGATGGCCAGGACGCGCATGCCGCGTTCAAGACGCCGCAGGGCCGCAAGCTGCGGCGTCGCATCCAGATGATTTTTCAGGACCCCTATGCCAGCCTCAACCCGCGCTGGATCGTGGAGGACATCGTGGGTGAGCCGCTGACCGAACACGGCCTGATCAGCGACAAGGCCGCCTTGCGCGCGCGCGTCGAAGAGTTGTTGCAGTCGGTCGGTCTGGCGGCGCAGGATCGCAGCAAGTACCCGCACCAGTTCTCCGGTGGCCAGCGCCAGCGCATCTCGATCGCGCGTGCGCTGGCCACGCAACCTGATTTCCTGGTGTGTGACGAACCCACGTCGGCGCTGGATGTGAGTGTGCAGGCGCAGGTGCTGAACATCATGAAGGACCTGCAGCGCAGCATGGGGCTGACCTACCTGTTCATCTCGCACAACCTGGCGGTGGTGCGCCATGTCAGCGACCAGGT
>JANOTG010000184.1:0-3265 GCA_031416215.1 Betaproteobacteria bacterium | reverse complement strand
CAACTGGTGGTCGTCGTTGCGTTTGCCTTCTTCATAACGCCCCTTGAGGCCGGTGGAGTAGAACGTGGCAGCGTTGCTGCTCTCGTCGGCCCCGAACAGGTCGATGGTGACGCTGAAGTGGAAATTCAGGTAACGCTGCAGGGTGGGCAGATCGATGACACCGGCGGCGCGCAGTCGCCCGGGGTCGTCGGTCTTCAGCTCGTTCATCACCGCGCAGGTGCGCTGGATCACGCGGCTGATGCCTGCCTCCCCGACAAACATGTGGTGCGCCTCCTCGGTCAGCATGAACTTGGTGGTGCGCGCCAGCGGGTCGAAACTGGATTCGGCCAGTGCGCACAACTGGAACTTGCCATCGCGGTCGGTGAAATAGGTGAACATGAAAAAACTCAGCCAGTCCGGCGTCGGCTCGTTGAAGGCCTGCAGGATGCGCGGGTTGTCGGTCTGACCGCTGCGCCGCTGCAACAGCGCCTCGCCCTCCTCCCGTCCATCGCGGCCGAAGTGCTTGTGCAGCAGGTAGACCATGGCCCACAGAAGACGCCCTTCCTCGACATTGATCTGGAACAGGTTGCGCAGGTCATACATGCTGGGCGCGGTCAGCCCGAGGTGACGCTGCTGCTCCACCGAGGCCGGCTCGGTGTCCCCCTGCGTGACGATGATGCGGCGCAGGTTGGCACGGTACTCGCCCGGCACGTCTTGCCAGACGGCCTCGCCCTTGTGGTCGCCGAAATGGATCTTGCGTTGTGCGTCACCCGGATTCAGGAAGATGCCCCAGCGGTAGTCCGGCATCTTCACATGGCCGAACTGGGCCCAGCCCTGCGGGTCGACACTCACCGCCGTGCGTAGGTAGACGTCGAAATTCTGGCTGCCGTCCGGGCCCATGTCGTCCCACCAGCTGAGAAAGTTCGGCTGCCACTGCTCCAGTGCCCGTTTGAGGGTGCGGTCATCGTCGAGATTGACGTTGTTGGGAATCTTGTCGCTGTAGTTGATGGAGCTCATGGTGCGGTTCCAGAAGTTGATGTGGTTTAGTGATACGGCGTGAGCAGGTCAGGCGCCGTCGCGAGCGGTCCGGGCTTGTGGCGCGCAGCAGGCGCATGACCTGCTCACACCCGGTTCCAGTCGAAGGCCGCCTTGTCTCCGGTGCCATAGACCTTCAACGCGCCCTTGTCACCCACCGCGTTGGGCCGCTGGAAAATCCAGTTCTGCCACGCGGTGAGTCGCCCAAAAATACGCGTCGCCATGGTTTCGGTGCCGTTGAAGCGCAAGTTGGCCTCCAGGCCGGTGAGTGCATCGGGCGACATCGAGACCCGCTCCTCGATGGCAATACGCAACTCGTCGGTCCAGTCGATGTCGTCCGGGTTGGCGGTGACCAGGCCCAGCGCAAAAGCCGCGTCGGCATCGAGCGCCTGCCCGACATGGGCCCGCACCGCATCCAGGGCCGCAGCCTCTTCGTAAAAGCGCCGCCCCAGGCGGCTTTGGCCCGTAGCCATGGGATAGAGGCCGAAGTTGCACTCCGCCACCGTGATGGTGGGCGCCCTGGCGGCGTCGTCGGGCAAGGCCAGCTGGTAGCTGCGGTCGCAGGCCAGCGCCAGCTCCAGCAAGGTACCGGCGAAACACGAGCCCGGCTCGATCAGCGCGAACAGGCTGCGGGACGATACATCGAGCCGGCTGAAGGTGCGCCGCAGCAATCCGATGGTCTCGCGCACCAGCCAATGCTGCTGCTGCGCCATCAGCGTCGCGTCCATGGTCAACACGGCGCGTGGTTCGCCCTCACTCCTGATCAGCCAGGTGCCGATGTCCGGCTCGTTGCTGCGCATCGACAAAATGGCGTCTTCCAGTTCACGCGCCATTTGCAGCGGGTACCAGGCGGCACCAGCGGCCTCGATGGCGGCGAGGTCGGCCGGTTGTTCGCCGCTTGGTGCCTGAATAGTGAAACTGGCAGTCCGTTTGCTGCGATCGATGGACACCGCGACGTGTCGGTAACGCAGGCCATCGGCGTGCAAGGTGCGGGCCAGTGGTGTGAGCAACACACCACGTCCATCGGTCGGGCGGTCACTCTGCTGCGCCAGCTCCAGCGCGCGCTGGCGCACCTTCTGGGCAAACACCTGCGGTTTGGCGATGTCGTCCACGAGACGCCAGTCTTTCGCCTTCTGTCCACGCACGCCCTCGGCACTGGTACAAAAAATGTCGGCCAGGTCATGCCGGACATGGCGTTTGTCGGTGACGCGGGTCAGGCCACCCGTTCCCGGCAATACACCGAGCAGGGGAACCTCGGGCAGGCTCACCGCCGAGGAACGGTCGTCCACCAGCAGAATCTCGTCACAGGCCAGCGCCAGCTCATAACCGCCACCGGCACAGGCACCATTCACGGCGGCCAGGAACTTCAGGCCGCTGTGCTGCGATGAATCCTCCAAACCGTTGCGGGTCTCGTTGGTGAACTTGCAGAAGTTGACCTTCCATGCATGGCTGCTGACGCCCAGCATGAAAATGTTCGCGCCGGAGCAGAACACCCGGTCCTTCAGGCTGGTCAGAACCACCGTGCGGACTTCGGGATGCTCAAAGCGGATGCGGTTGATGGCATCGTGCAGTTCGATGTCCACCCCCAGGTCATAACTGTTGAGCTTGAGCTTGTAGCCCGGGCGCAGGCCCGCGTTTTCGTCAAAATCAGCGCCCAGGGTGGCCACCGGGCCGTCGAAGCTGAGTTTCCAATGCCGGTACTGGGAGGGTTCAGTCCGGTAGTCCACCGTTTCGGTAATACCCACGAATTTATCTCCTGAAGTCTATTTCGACGGGATGCAACCACTTGAATATATGCATGATAGTGCACAAATTTGGCCAAAGTCAAGCAAAATCCTAAAACACGCAAAATAATTCAAGAGTCCTGGCGCAATACCAGTCGCACCATCTGCCGCAACAACACGAAAGTCGCCTGCAAGGACTGCGCACTGGTGTCGAGCTTGAGCTGTGCCTTGGAGTAAAAGGCGGCGCGCCCGGCCAGGATGCCGCGCAGGTCCTGCATTGCCTCCTTGCTCGCCGCCATCGGGCGCAGATCACCTTGCGCAGTGACCCGGGCCATGTGATCCTCCGGCGCGGCGCGCAGCCACACTGTCGTGCAATGGCTCAGCAGCTGGTTGTAGGTGGCAGCATCCGACACCAGGCCACCCGGCGTTGCGATCACCGCCTCGGGATAGATCTGGATCGCCTCCTCGACTGCGCGACGTTCGTAACGCCGGTACGCGTTGACACCATACAGCGCCTGGATTTCGGC
>JANOTG010000183.1:0-2485 GCA_031416215.1 Betaproteobacteria bacterium | reverse complement strand
CACCGACATCTCGTCGCGCGTCAGGCCCTTGGGGTAACCCTTGCCGTCCATGCGCTCATGGTGGCCACCGGCATATTCCGGCACATTGCGCAGGTGTTTCGGCCAGGGCAGCTTCTCCAGCATCTTGATGGTGGCCACGATATGGTGGTTGATGGTGTTGCGCTCGGCCTGCGTCAGCGTGCCGACGCGAATGCTCAGGTTTTCCAGCTCGTTGGAGGTCAGGAACTCGGTCTGCACACCCTCCACATTGCGCCACTGGCGCCCGCCTGCAATACGCCGGACACGGGCCAGTGCGGCGTCGTCGGTTGCCTCGGAGCCGACGTTGGTCGTGCGCAGGAAGTTGCGGTCATCGTCGAGTGACTCGATCTCCTGCCGGTAGTCGGCCCAGATGGCGCCCTCGGCATCGGCGTCGACGCGGCTGCGGCGCTCCAGCTGCCTGCGCAGCGCGGCGATTTCGGCATCACGCTTGAGCACTTCAAAACGGGTGTCGATGAGCTCGATGCGGTCGTACAGGGTCTGCAGCTTGGTCGCCTTGTCCACCACATGCACCGGTGTGGTGACCTTGCCGCAATCGTGCAGCAGACCGGCGATCTTGAGCTCGTAGCGGTCCCGGTCATCCATGGTGAAGTCTGCCAGCGGCCCGTCGCTGGTGGCGTTGACGGCCTCGGCCAGCATCATCGTGAGGGCCGGCACGCGTTGGCAATGGCCACCGGTGTAGTGCGACTTTTCGTCGATCGCCAGGTTGATCAGGTTGATGAAGGACTCGAACAGCTCCTCCAGCTGCGACATCAGCAGCCGGTTGGTCAGCGCGATCGCCGCCTGCGACGCCAGTGACTCGACCAGGCTCTGGTCGGAGGTGGAAAAACTCACGACCTCGCGGGTACCGGGCTTCTGGGCGTTGATCAGCTGCAACACCCCGATCACCTCGCCTTCGTGGTTCTTCATCGGCACGGCAAGGAAGGACTGCGAGCGGTAACCGGTGCGCTCGTCGAAGCGGCGCGTGCCCGAGAAATCGAAATTCTCGGCGTCGTAGGCATCGGCGATGTTGACGGTCTGGTGGTGGATCGCCGCATAGGCCGCCACCAGCGAGTCATTCGGCGCACCCTGATCGTCGAGCAGGGGCAGGTTGGGGAAACTGATCGGGCTGCCCGAGGTGCCGCCCATGGCAATACGCAGCGAATCGGTGCGCAGGATCTCGAAACGCAGCGCTGTGTGGTCATCCAGCATGCGGTACAAGGTGCCACCGTCGGCGTTGGTGATGGCCTTGGCGGCCAGCAGGATGCTCTCCAGCAGGCGCGTGATATCGCGCTCCTTGGACAGCGAAGCACCTATCTCATTGAGTTGCTCCAGGCGCCGGAGCAGATCTTCCACGGAGTCCAAATGCAGCCTCCCGATTCGAATGTGAAACGGCCCATGCAGCAGCCGCGCGCCATTGTCGCAGGGTACAGCGCGCGCAGGCGCGCCGCTTCAGGGCCGCAGCAGGACTTTCAGCACAGTTTGCAGGCGCTTGTGCAGTTCGGGTGCAAAACTGCCAGCCAGCACGCTGGCCACATCCTGGGCCCAGGTCTGGGTCGGCGGCGGATCATTGCGCCGGGTCAGCAACTGCAGCTGAAACGCGCGTCGTGCATCGAGATACTGTGCCGGCGTCGGCACCTCGGCCGCCATCTCCAGACGCAGCAGTGCGGTGTCTGCACCAGCCGATGGGGCCTTGGCCAGAGCCTGCTGCCATAACGCACGCTGGGCACTGGTGACACGGGGCCCGAAACCCTGGGCTGGCGGCAGCGCGGCCGGATCCCGCTTCTCCCATGCATGCAGCAAATGGGTCAGGGCCTCGCCGTGGGCAGCGCTGGCCAGTGTGCGCAGAGCGGTCTGGGCCCGCTCCAGCGCGTCGCGCTGGGCGCGAAACGCCGTGTCGCCCAGCCGCGGGCCGGTTGCAACACGCTCCTGGGCTGGGTCGCCGTCGCCACCAAAACGCTCCCGACCGCGGCCAGGCCCGCCCGGGCCGCCCGCACCAGGTCGGCCGCCATCGCGCCGGTCACCGAACTTGCCTGCGCGGGCCGGGGCCACCGGCTCCGACTTGCGCATGCCGGGGCGATCATCACCCCGCATCGCCACCACTTTTTTCGGCGCTGCGGCAACGGCAACCGCCGGTATGGGTGTGTCCACCACGGGCGGCGCCTGCGGCGGAGCGGCGTCATCGGCTGGCGCCGAGGGTGTTGTCGCACTGGCGGCGTCTTGCGCAGCGGTGATCAAGGTGTTGGGCACATCGGCGGCCACGGCCGCCTGCGCCTGCGTCTTGGCCACGGCCTGGCCGCGCAAGGCGGCCTCGAGTGCCGCCATGGCCGCGCGAATACGCTGCGCGTCACCAGAGGCGTTCGCCTGGTCCAGCGCCTTCGCCGCCTCCAGCACGCGCCGGTCATGTTCGCCCAAGGCCGACTGGGCCTGCTCGCGCTCGGTCGTCTTGCGCGCAAACGCGTCGTCGATC
>JANOTG010000182.1:0-5329 GCA_031416215.1 Betaproteobacteria bacterium | reverse complement strand
GCAGCAGGCGATGCGCGACCTGCAGCCGGACGCGCTGGTTTTGGCGTTGCCGCGTGTCGGCCATTTTGTGCCACTGGAGGCTGCCGCACCACTCAACGATGCGTTGTTGCGCTGGATGCGTCAGTAACAGGTTCTGGCGTTTTGGTGCGCGCGAGTTTCTGGGACCCACAGGGGGTGATGGCAGGAGCCTCAGACCTTGCCAGTGCCTGCGCGAGGTCCGCCAGCCCACACCAGATTCAGCCCGTTGCCCGCCAGGATCAGCACCATGCCCACCAGCGTGAGCAGGTCCACGCGCTCGGCATACAGCGCCCAGCCGGCCAGCGCGGTCAACGGCACGCGCAGAAAATCCATCGGCACCACCACCGTGGCGTCGGCGAGTTGCATGGCGCGCGCAAAGCAGTAGTGCGAATAGGTGCCGCAAAAGGCCACCAGCAATACCCAGCCCCAGGTGGTGGCAGACGGCCACTGCCACACGGCCAGGGCGGGTACCAGCCCAACGGCGGACTGCACCACCAGCATCCAGAAGCTGACCTGGATCGCGGCGTCGGTGCGGGTGAGCGACTTGACCAGCACGACCGAGATGCCAAAGCCGACTGCCGCCGCCAGCGCGATCCACTGGCCGATGTGGATCTGCGCCGTGTCCGGCCGCACGATCACCACCACCCCGGCCAGGCCCAGCAGCACCGCGCAGATGCGGGCCCGGTCCAGCCGCTCACCCAGCAACGCGGCCGCCAACAGCGCCGACCAGATCGGCATGGTGAACTCGATCGCCACCAATTGCGCCAGCGGGATCAAGGAGAGCGCGGCAAACCAGCCGTACTGCGCAGCGTAGTGCACCACGTTGCGTGCCATGTGCTGCGGCAGGCGTTGCGTGCGCATGGCGCGCAGGCCTCCGGCGCGGTGAATCAGTGGCCACAACATCACCAGGCCCAGTGCTGAGCGCAACAACATGACCTGAAACACGGTCAGCTCGCGCGTGGCTTCGCGCCCGGCGACGGCGATCACGACCATCAGCAGCAGCCAGCCGGCCATCCAGAGTGCGGCGCGGGTGATCGGGGTCATGGGGCGGTCGGGCAGGGCATGGGGTGTGGCGTGTGGCGCAGCAAGCCGTTGGCAGTATCGCCGACCCGGTTGCCGCGCACGCCTTGCACGGCGCTTGACGCAGCCAGGGTTGGCCGCGCTCCTTATTTAGAATCTTTCCTTTGCAACTTACCGGGAGTGCCTTGTGCGTCGTGTTCTCGCCTGCCTGTTTGTCCTTGTCTCGTCGTCCGCCTTGGCCCAGGCCCCCGCGCCGATTGAGCGGGTAAAGATCACCGACAACGATCTTACTTGCCGCGCCACCTACGACGAGCTGCAGGCACTGGACAAGGTCGTGGCCGAGAGCAAGGCGGCACAGTCTTCGGGGCAAAACACGGCAACGGCTGGCCAGGCGGCCGGCGTTGCCGCCGAGGTGGCAAGCCGCAGCGGGCTGTTCGGGCAGCTCGGAGGGCTGACTGGCCACCTGTTGGGCTCCGTCGCCAGCAGGACCGCCGCCGGCGTCGCCACACAGCAGGGGCAGATGAGCGCCGCCCAGGCCGTCGAGCGCGAAAAGCAGGCTCTCGCCCGCAAGGATCACCTGACACAGATGTTCCTGGCCAAGGGGTGTTCTGCCAGCGACCCTTCTGCACCTGCAAAAACACCCAATGCAGGAGCCACGACGGCAGTTGTGCCCCAGGTCACTGCGGCGGCTGCGCTGCCGGCGTCAGCCGAGGTGGACAGCGAGACCCTGGCCGGGAAACGGGCGACTCCGATGCCATTGGCCGTGGAAGCGATCAATCCCGAAGACCTGCTCGGCTCGAACAAGACCCTGCTGGTGCCAACCGCCTATGTCACCCTGGTTGCCGACGGCCGTGTTTCCGCGACCCGGCAGGCGGGCATGTTTCAGCAGGGCAACGCATCGGCACAGGCGGCGGCGAATTTCAAGGTGCAGGGTATCGACAAGGCCTATGCCCAGCGACTTGCCAAGGCTGCGCTGGACAATCTGGTGGTCCAGTTGCGTGGCGCAGGTTATACCGTGCTGACGTACACGGATGTCAAGGACCGGGAGGTATTCCGCAATGCCGTGCGCGAATCCGGCCCGAAGGCGAATTCCGAAGGCGGTTTGAACACCCTGACCTTTGCGCCGAGTGACGAACAGCTGTTCCAGAGCGGGTTTGCCGGTGGCATCTTCAGCGAATTCATCACCGGCGGCAAGACGCGGATTGGAGATGCGACCTTGATCATTCCGCAATACAGCTTTCACGCGCCGCAGGCCTGGGCCGAGGGCAGTCGGGGCTACAACTCCGTGTCAGCGGCTACTAACGTCGTGCACGGCATGAGCATGGCCAGTGCGCGGGTGACCTGGCTGGGTCAGCCGGTGTCGCGCATGATGCGTGGCATCCCCGGTGTCGCGACGACCAAGCCGGTCATCAATGTGAGCGAGAAGGTCGGCAACCTGTCGTCGGGGGTCGACGCCTCTCCGGTGGCCGCCAACGCGCTGAGCAGCGCTTTGAGCGCTCTTGGCGGCGGCAACATCCAGCGTTCGGTCAGCAACTACGAACTGACCATCGACCGGGAGGCTTTTGCCGCCGGCGTCATGAACGGGGTGCAGAACTTCAACTCCGAGGTCGCCAAGCTGGCCGCGGCGGCCCGCTAAGCCGGGGACGTCGCCGCTGCCGGCGCTGTCAGCGCGCCGCCGAGTGCGGTAGCAGTTGCGCCGAGCCGCGCTCGATCAGCGTCCCTGCCAGCAGCACCCGTGGTGACGGTACCGGCACATCATCCAGCTGCTGGCGCAGCAGTTGCACCGCCGTACGCGCCATGGACTCGAACGGCTGGCTCACGGTGGTGAGCAGGTAGGCGGGCCGGCGCCCGGCCGGAATGTCGTCGAAACCCACCACCGACACGTCGCTCGGGACGCGCAGCATCAACGCGAAACGTGCTGCATCGAGCACGCCCAGCGCCATCGCATCGTTGACACAAAAGACCACCTCGGCGCGCGGACTGAGCGCGCGCAGTGGTGCGGCGGCCAGCAGTTGCATGGCCCCCGCGTGGCCCGACTCGTAGTGGTAGTCGCCTTCGTACCTCGCCACACCCTGCACACCGAGCTCGGCCAGGCGCGCCAGGAAACTGTCCACGCGCAGCGTCGATACCGGCGCGTCAGGTGGACCGGTGACGATCGCATAACGGCGGTGGCCGGCCGCGAACAGGCGCGACGCGAGCAGGCGCGCGGCGCTCGCATGGTCACAGGCCACCTGCAGCACATGGGGGTCATTGCTGTGGCGATTGAACAGCACGACCGGTCGCGGTCGCACGCGGGCGCGCGACAACGCGGTCGGCGACAGCCCGACACACGACACCACGCCATCGACGCCGAACGACAACGCCTTGTCCAATGCACTGTCGCCCTCGTTTTCCTGCGTGCAGGGAAACAGCAGCGGCTGCAAGCCGTGTTGCAACAACGCCTGCGCCAGCAGGATCAACACGTCTGGCGTATCGCGCTGTGTGGCTTCGGTCAGCAACACGCCGACCAGGCCCGAGCGTTTGGTGATCAGGCTGCGGGCCACCGCGTTGGGCTGGTATCCGAGCGTTGCCGCCGATGCCAGCACACGCGCACGGGTGTCGGGCGAAATCGGCGACACGGCCTGAAAGGCGCGCGACACCACGGCCTGCGACACCCCGGCATGGCGTGCCACGTCGTAAGACGTAGGCACATTGAGTTTCCGTCTCACCATGAAATCGAATTCATATTGAGATACTTCCGATTGGTGATTTCCATTATCCGTTTTTTCGGCTCTAATTGCGGTTTCGTAAACGTTCTTTGTGAATTCGAATTCAATTTTCTGAATTTCTTGAAAGATCGTATTCAACGGCGCGACACCGTTGCGGCGACTGTTCGCGTCCGAGCCGCCCGGGTATCCGTCCTTGGTCACCACAAAGACACCATTTTTCTGGAGCCCCCATGTTGACCGAAGAGCAAATTCGCGAACGATTCATCCCTTTCAGCAGCCTGCGTTACAGCACCGACGCCTTCATCGACTACCGCATCCCCGGCTGTGCGCCGAAGAAGAATTACGCGCTGATCGGGCCTGGCGTGTCGCAGAACCCGAACCAGCCGGTGAGCCTGCGCGAAAAGCATGGCTTCCAGGTCGGTGGTGTGGCGATGCCGCCGGGCACGCGCAACCCGCCGCACATGCATTTCACGGCCGAGGTGTTCATCTGCACCAAAGGCCGCTGGGACCTGCACTGGGGCTTCAATCCCGACGTGCTTAAGGCGGGTATCGGCCCGGGCGACATCGCCAGTGTGCCAACCTGGATCTACCGTGGATTCCAGAATTCGGGCGATGTGGAGGGATTCATGTTCACGGCCCTTGGCCGCGACGACACCGGTGGCATCCTGTGGGGCCCCGACACGCTCGAAGCGGCGCGTGAGCAGGGTGTTCACCTCACCGAGGACTACCAGATCATCGATGAGCAGTCGGGCCAGACGTGGGACCCGTCGTTCAAGCGACTGCAGCCGATGACTCCGACCGAGATCGCAGCGCTGCGCGGCTGGACACCCGAGCAGATGGGCCGGCGTGTGGTGCGCTTTGCTGAACTCGACTGGTCGGCCCGTGCCTTGCTGGACTCCGCCGTTCCAGGATGTGGCGCGCAATTGGCGCCAGTGATCGGCCTGGGCATGACGCAGGACCGGGACCATGCGGCGCAGTTGGTCAACTCGCACGGGTTTTCGATCGAATGGCTCAAGCTGCCAGCGGGTGGCGGCGTATCGCGTCACCGGCTGCAGGAGAAGCAGGTACTTGCCATTTACCAGGGCACCGTCGAGATCGCGGTGGAATCGGGGAGTGCAGTCGTGCCAACCATGGCCAGCGGCTCGGACGAGGGCTGGGACAGTTTTGCGATGCCCGCCGGATGCTGGCGCAGTTACCGCAATGCAGGTGACACTGACGCCGTGGTGCTGGTCATGACCCCCGGCGACGGCCGCAAGACAATCGAGTGGTCGCCCGACGTCGTGGCCGCCGCTGGGGCCTTGGACCGCGCCATCGACGCCAATGGCTTTGTGGCAGCCAAGCGCTTTGTCGACCGTTCGCAGCGCTGAGCAGGGTTTTTGTTATTTCCAACAACAGGAGATGCTATGGATGCCTCCCTGCCTACGGGCAAGGAAACTGGAGCTCTGAGATGAACAGCCGTTTATCAGGAAGAGAAGTCCCGAGCACTCGGGGTGGATCCTCTGATGGATACGGCATCAAAGTGCCCAAAGCGTGATAGACCACGGTCTTCACAAACACCATAGAGGATCCGTCATGAATCGTAA
>JANOTG010000181.1:0-2938 GCA_031416215.1 Betaproteobacteria bacterium | reverse complement strand
GTGTGTTGGTTTGGCTGGTATTGAGGTTGTTCGAGTCCTTCGGTGGGTTGATCCATACCTCGGTGGGGAGGTGATGGGGCTGCGGCTTCTTGCCCTTGAAGCGGTTTGGGTGGGCCGCAAAGGCTTGGTCGAGGGTGGCTTGGCGAGTGGCATGGATGGCCGGTGCCGTTCCATAGTGGATGCTGTGGGGTGTCATGTAGCCGATGCCGGAGTGTTGGTGCTGGTCGTTGTACCAGGCGAAGAATTGCTGACAGAAGGCGCGTGCATCGGCCAGACAACCGAAGCGTGCGGGGAAGTCGGGGCGGTACTTCAAGGTCTTGAACTGGGCCTCGCTGAACGGGTTGTCGTCGGACACGTAAGGGCGGCTGTGACTCTTGGCCACGTCCAGGTCGACCAGCAAGGCGGCCACCGGTTTGGAGCGCATGCTGGTACCGCGGTCGGCGTGCAGGGTGAGCATGCCGCGCTCGACGTTGTGGCGCCCGACGGAATCGGCGATCAGTTGCTGGGCCAGATCCGAATTTTCACGCTCGGCGATCAGCCAGCCCACGACATAACGGCTGAAGATATCCAGGATCACGTACAGGTGGAAGTACGTCCACTTGGCCGGTCCGCGCAGCTTGGTGATGTCCCAGGACCAGACCTGGTTGGGTGCGATTGCCAGCAACTCGGGCTTGGTATACGCGGGGTGAACGAGCTGGTTGCGCCGCTCCCCAGAGCCACCGGTGTGCGCCAGCAAACGATACATGGTGCGTACCGAACCAAGGTAGCGGCCCTCGTCGAGCAGCGTGGCGTGCACGGCCGCCGGCGCGGTGTCCACGAAGCGTTCGCTGTTGAGCGTTTCAAGCAGCGCCTGGTTCTCCGAGGCGTCCAAGGCCATTGGCGGTCGCGGGCGTGCCCGGCGCGCCGCCCGAGGTCCCACGAAGGCCGCACGGAGCTGGCTGGCGCGGTGCCGTGCCGGCGCGCCACGCGGCAGCCCCAGAACCTTGCATGCTGTCACGGCGCCATGGGTGGGGATGAGTTCTTGCACGCTGGTCATCAGGTGCTCCCGTGCTTGTCGTTGGCTGTAGCCAAGCCCAACAGAACTGC
The DNA here is from genome assembly GCA_031416215.1 of Betaproteobacteria bacterium. Classification (GTDB taxonomy): domain Bacteria; phylum Pseudomonadota; class Gammaproteobacteria; order Burkholderiales; family Burkholderiaceae_C; genus CAISIP01. The sequence goes on along the minus strand of JANOTG010000181.1, from coordinate 1,852 downwards.
AAGTTTTTTTTGGACCTCGATGACCAGATTGGCCTTGTCAAGGCTGAGCTGCAGGCGCAGGTTGTCCCTGCTCAGTTGGGCGATCAACGCGGTCTGTGCCGGGGCGGGATCGGCCTTGGGGCCGCGCTTGCGCGGTGCCAGCGCTGCAAGGTCGGCTGCCTCACGCTGACGGCGCCAAGTGGTCAGGGAGGACGAATAGACCCCTTCCCGGCGCAATAGCGCACCGACCTCGCCGGGTTGGGTGCACCGGTCCACGGCATCGAGAATGCGGCGTTTGGTGGCGTTGGAGAAACTGCGCCGACGCGCGTTCGGGACGACCTCAGAATTGGTGGCTGGCGGCACCGGGGGCGACGCCGATTCAGGCGCATCTTCAGTCGCCCTACGGGCTCCTTGCGATGCGCCTGAATCGGGCAAAGACTGCACTGCGTGCATGGAAACCTTCGGTTGATGGATCTTGGACATAACTACCTCGCTGCTCACTGATTTCTCGGAGCCAGGTGCAGCATGTCATATTGGCACGGGGGGCGGTCGCCGCGATTTGACCTCGCTTCACGTCATCGAACAGGCACTGGCCGTGCCGATGAAGCGTTTCGAGCAGCCCATGTTGGGCTTTCTGACGCGGTCGGAGATGGAGGCTGTCCTCGGACAGCCTGGGACCCTTTGGTCCTCGAAGCGCGACCACCTGCTGCTGGCGATGCTCTACAACACCGGCGCACGCGTTTCGGAGATCATCGGTGTGCGCGTGATCGACGTCATCCTCGACGGCTCAGCCTGTGTGCACCTGCACGGCAAGGGACGCAAGCTGCGATCAATACCGCTGTGGGACACGACCGTCGTGGAAGTTCGCGCCTGGTTGCGTTTAAATCCAACACTGCGCGGTGAGGCCGCTTTGCTCCCAAATCGCAATGGACAGGCCATGTCCAGATCCAACGTCGCGCAGCGCCTCGACTTGGCGGTGACACGAGCGGCTGCGAAGGAGCCCGGCCTCCTCAAGAAGGCAGTTTCGCCGCACACGCTGCGGCACACAACTGCCATGCATCTTCTGCAGTCGGGCGTACCGTTCAACGTCATCGCCTTGTGGCTCGGGCACGAGAGCATGAACACCACCCATCGATACGTCGAGGCCAATCTGGCAATGAAGGAGAAGGCGCTGGCGCGGCTCGAGCCGCCAGACACCAAGTTGGCTCGATTCCGGGCACCGGACGCGCTGATGCGGTTCCTACAGGCTCTGTAACTATGCGGAGGAGGCGCCGACTTCCATTGCTCACCACCCTGGGCGTCGGTGCCATCGATCTCTTGGCTTCTGCACATAGTTGCGATCTTGGCATAGGCAGCGCTATGGAAAGCTTTGCATAGCGCTGCATTGGAGCCAATCACGTGCCCCAATCGGGCGGCTGCTTTGGCCACGTTGTCGTCATTCCACCACCTTGGGCGGCAACTGATTCGGCGCGTGTCCGCAAGATGCCGGAACGCCACGAACCTCAACCCCGCACGAACAACGTGACCAGCGGATCCGGCCCCACCTGCCGGCTCCAGTGCCCGTGCACCGCAGGGTCGAACACCGCGCCGGCCGGCAATACGTCGGCCGAGTAGAAGTGCTCGCCCGGGCCGAACACGCGCGACTCGCCGCCCTGCAGGCCGATCTCCATGCGGCCCTGCAGGATGAACACCCATTGCGGCGCGCCGGTGCAATGGAAGCTGCTGCGAAACCCGACCGGGCTGTGGCGCAGCTGGAAGCCCGCAGAGGGAAACAGCGGCGACAACCTCGACTGGGGAGAACCTTCGGGCAATGCAAGCATCTCCTGGCGAAAGCGGGCTCGGCCGTCGGTATCGGTGAACAGCACGGTCTTGG
>JANOTG010000180.1:0-4028 GCA_031416215.1 Betaproteobacteria bacterium | reverse complement strand
CAAGTGCTTTCCGGAGTCTGGCTCCTGCTCGATGCTGGGCAACATACCCTGGTGTTCTGGCAGGTTGTAGATGGAATGCAGCATGATCTTCTCGCGCATCCCGAGATTTTTGAAAACCTGGGTGCGTTTGTTGAAAAAGTGGTCCAGAAGATCGGTTGTCATCACCGGGTCGTTGGTGGTGTAGTAGCGGCGATTGGGCAACTGGATATTGGGCAGCTTCAGCCGTACAAAATAGTCATACATGTTCTTGGTGCGCTTCTTCTTGCCATAACACTGCTTGTACTTCTTGGGCGCATTGCGCAGGTCGAGAGAGGCACCGACGGCTGGAGCGCCGTTGGCGAAATCGTAGTTGTCGACCTTGTTCTCGGTCAATCGCTCGAAGAACAGCAGCGACTCATACATCTCGATGCGTGTCGGATGCACCGCGATCACCAGATGCCGGGTGTCGAAAAAGGTGGTGCAGTACTCGTACATGAACTTCATCAGCGGGAACAGGATGGCGCCGCCGGTCTTTCGGAAGTCCGGATGCACGGCCAGTGCCGATACCTCGGCGATCTTGCCGCCACGTGCCCGGATGTCCTTGAGGTCGAAGATTGCCTGCAGCGGAAAACCAAACACGCTTTCACGGATCAGGGACAAGGTCCCCACCACCTGGCCGTCAAACTTGGCGCACAAGGTCGTGGTGGTGGGCAGTGCGTGGTAGATCGTGGCCCGCAATCCAGACTCGGCGGGCTTCATGAAGCCGGCACCGACATAGGCGTCATGCAGCAGCTTGAAGCATTGTTCCAGCTCCTCTTCGGTCTCGGCGATCTTGAGCACCAGGCGCTCGTCCGGGTGCTGGTCACACTCGACGAACGAGCGGAATATGGCGAACCGCACCGAGCGCGGAAACAACGAGAACGCCTTGCGCAACCCAAGGTGCCACTGCTTGCGGATGCTGGCAACCAACGGGTTCTTCAAAACATCCCCTAACGGCCGTACACGTCTTCAAACCGGACTATATCGTCCTCGCCCAGATACGAACCAGACTGCACCTCGATCATTTCCAACTCTACCCGGCCCGGGTTCTCCAACCGGTGCGTGGTTCCCAGCGGGATGAAGGTGGATTCGTTCTCCGATACCAGATAGGTTTCCTCGCCCCGGGTCACTTTGGCCGTGCCACTGACCACGATCCAGTGCTCGGCACGGTGGTGGTGCATCTGCAGCGACAAGGTGCCACCTGGCTTGACCACGATGCGTTTGACCTGAAAGCGGGCGCCGGCGTCCACGCCGTCATACCAACCCCAGGGTCGGAACACTTTACGGTGGATTTGCCCCTCCGTGCGCCCGCTCTTCTTCAGCGCGTCCACAATTTTCTTGACGTCCTGGGTATGGTCCTTGTGCGCCACCAGAATGGCGTCCGGCGTTTCGACCACCACCAGGTCAGACACACCAACACAGGCGACCAGACGGCCGTCGGACAGGGCCAGCGTGTTGCTGCAATCCTGCAAGATCACGTCACCCTGCGCCACGTTGCCGGCCGTGTCCTTGGGCAGCACTTGCCACAGTGCGTCCCAGGCACCGACGTCGGACCAGCCGGCCTGCAGCGGAATGACTGCGCCCTGCGGCAGCGTCTGCCCACCCGCGCTGCCGGCCGCGATGCGTTCCATGACCGCATAGTCTATCGAGTCGCTCGGGCAGGCCGCAAAAGTGTCTTTGTGCACCCGCAGAAACTCGCCATCGCGCTTGCCCTGATCCCACGCACTCGTACAGGCCTGGAGAATGTCGGCGCGGCAATGCTGCATCGCCTCCAGCCACACCGAGGCTCGCATCATGAACAGGCCGCTATTCCACAAGTACGAGCCCTCCGCCAGGTAGCCGCGCGCCGTCTCCAGGTTGGGTTTTTCGACGAAACGCGCGATACGTCTGGCTGGCCCGACTGCGCCCGCGTCGCCATGCTGATGTTCCGCTGACAGTTCATCGCCGACCTGGATATAGCCGTAGCCGGTCTCCGGTGCATCCGGTGTGATGCCAAACGTGATCACCCGGCCAGTGTCAGCCAACAGGGCGCCGCGGCGCACCACCTCGCGAAATGCAGCGGTGTCGGTGATCACGTGATCCGCCGGCATGACCAGCAGTATCGGGTCGGCACCATCACGGGTGGCGGCCAATGCCGCCAGCGTAAGCGCCGGCGCGGTGTTGCGCCCCATGGGTTCGAGCACGATCGATCCGGGGTTTCCCATCAACCGCAGTTGCTCGGCGATGACGAACCGGTATTCCTCATTACAAACCACCATCGGAGCTGCCATTTGTGCGCCGGCAATGCCGTCAGTCCGGCGCACGGTGGCCTGCAACAGGGAATCGTCGCCCACCAGAGAGAGCAATTGCTTGGGGTACTTCTCGCGCGACAGTGGCCACAGCCGTGTACCGGAGCCGCCAGACAGAACAACAGGTTGAACCAGCATCGGTGTGGATCAGGAGTGGGAAAAGTCAGCCGCGGGCATCGCCCCAGCGCAGTTGGGCATTGTCGTCGCCCTGGTAAAAGGTGGTGCCGTGCCGGTCGACGCAGTATTGTGGCGAGACGATCATCTCGTCAAATCGCATGCCGGCACCGATGCGCGTGTACTCGAACAGGATGCTGCGCGTCACCATGGCACCAGTGCGCAGGGTGCTGCCGTGCCCAATCCAGGCTGGCCCGATGATGCGCACGCCGGGTTCGATCTTCACACTGGCACCGATATAGACCGGTCCCTGAATGGTCACCGTATCCCAGGCGATGGAGGTGTTCAGCCCGACCCACACACCGGGTCGTACTTCGCGCCCCGGCATGTTCAGTTCGGCCACCTCGCCGCGCAGTACCCGCTGCAATACCGACCAGTAGTCACTGACGCGCCCGATATCGATCCAGTTGAAAAACCGGCTTTGTGCGTAGAACGGCAGCTTCTCGGCCACCAATTGCGGGAACAACTGCGAGCCAATATCGTAGACCCGACCGGAGGGGATACGCTCCAGCACCTGTGGCTCGAAGATGTAGATGCCGGTGCTGGCAAGTGTCGACTTGGCATCCGCCGGGTCGGGTTTCTCCTGGAACGACAAAATCTTGCCGTCTTCTCCCGCCACCACAATGCCATAGTTCTTCACCTCGGCCAAGGGCACATCAAGTGTCACCACACTGGCAATCGCGCCCTTGCTCTTGTGCTCATGCAGGGCGGCGCCGATGTCCAGGTCGATCAGCGCATCACCACACAATACGATGGTGGTGTCGTCGAAAAAACCACTGAAATCCTGAATCTTGCGCATGCCGCCGGCGGATCCCATGGGTTTGGGCAATACGTCGCCGTGGTCACGTACCCCCTCATACGAGTAACCAATCTGCACCCCCCAGCGGTGCCCGTCACCAAAATACTGCTCGATCTTGTCGTGGTGAAACGCCACGTTCACCATGATCTCTTTCACGCCGTAACGGGCGAGGTGTTCGATCAGGTATTCCATTACCGGTTTGCCCAGGATCGGCACCATGGCCTTGGGCAAATCGTTGGTGAGTGGGCGTACGCGGGTACCTTGCCCGGCTGCCAGAATCATTCCCTTGGCCATTGTTGTTCTTGTCCTGTCCGTATTTCTTTACCGGTCATGCACCGTCGCGGTATCCCGTCGGGTTGTTGTTTTGCCAGCGCCATGCATCGGCACACATGGTGGCCAGATCACGCTGCGCCTGCCAGCCGAGAAGATCACGCGCGGCATCCGGTGCAGCGTAACACGCAGCCACGTCACCATCGCGACGTGGCGCAATGCGGAAGGGGATATTTCTGCCGCACGCATGTTCGAACGCACGCAACATGTCCAGCACACTGTAGCCCACGCCAGTGCCCAGGTTGATGGCGTGGCATTCGGCGTGGGTCTGCAACCGTTCCAGCGCCCGCAAGTGGCCCAGCGCCAGATCCACCACATGGATGTAGTCGCGCACACCGGTGCCATCGGCCGTGGCGTAGTCGTCGCCCCATACATTGACAAACTCGCGCTGCCCGACGGCCACCTGGGCGACGAATGGC
>JANOTG010000179.1:0-9505 GCA_031416215.1 Betaproteobacteria bacterium | reverse complement strand
GCATCCAGATGCGCGCGGCGAGTTTGGTGCCGTCGGGCAGGGTGATGAAGGTGTTGGGGGTTTCGGTGACTTTGCGCGGGAAGGTCTTGATGGTTTTCATGGCCGATGCCTGGTTCTCTGGGCGGTGTGATGGCAAAGACTCTACCAGCCCGTGGCGTCGGCGCAAGGTTTGGCCGCCACGAAACCAGTGCCTGCGCCGCCGCGCGCCTTGTCAGGCATTAGGATGCTGGACTCGGCCAAGACCGTTCGCCCCTACCGCAAGGAGTCTCCCCATGCCCCGCAAATTCGTCGATCTCTCGATCTTTCTCGAAAACGATGTGGTGAGTGATCCGCCCGCCTTCGCGCCGAAGATCCAGTATTTCACGCACGAGAACACGTTCTTCCAGATCGAACCGTTTTTCCCAGGTCTGAAAAAGGAAGACCTGCCGGACGGCGAGGGCTGGGCGGTGGAACTGGTACAGCTCTCGACGCACAACGGCACGCACCTGGACGCGCCCTACCACTTCCACTCCACCATGGACAAGGCGCTGGGCAGCAAGAAGCCGGCGATCGCCATCCATGAGGTGCCGCTGGAGTGGTGCTTCCAGCCGGGGGTGAAGCTCGACTTTCGCGACAAGGCCGATGGCTATGTGGTGACCGCTGCAGACGTGGAAGCCGAACTCAAACGCATCGACCACACGCTCAAGCCGCTGGAGATCGTGGTGGTCAACACCCGCGCCGGCTCGCGTTACGGCCACAACGACTATGTATCTGCGGGAGCCGGCATGGGTTACGAGGCCACCATGTATTTGCTGGAGCGCGGCGTGCGCCTGACTGGCACCGACGCCTGGAGCTGGGACGCACCGTTTGTGCACACGGCGAAGAAATACGGCGAGAGTGGCGACGCCGGCCTGATCTGGGAGGGCCACAAGGCGGGGCGCGACATTGGGTATTGCCATATCGAGAAGATGCACAACCTGGAAGTGCTGCCACCCAGCGGGTTCTTCATCTCGTGCTTTCCGCACAAGATCCGCGGCGCCTCGGCTGGCTGGACGCGTGCGGTGGCGATATTTGACGATGCGCTGATGGCGTCGGTGTGAACTTGTCGAAGGTGCCCACACCGTGACCACACTGAACCACACCCACAACCCCGCTGCCCGCAGCTGGCTGGCCTCGGCCAATGGACACCCCGATTTCCCGATCCAGAACCTGCCGTTTGCGGTTTTTTCGGAGCATGGCAAATCCCCCTCGCCGCGCGGCGGGGTTGCGATTGGTGACCAGGTGCTCGACCTGCGTGCGCTCCAGGGCCACAAGCTTCTGCAAGGCCCTGCGGCGGCGGCACTGGAATTGGCCGCCATGCCCAGTCTGAACGCCTTCATGGCCAGCGGCCCCGACAGCGGGCGCGCGCTGCGCCACGCCTTGTTCGCGCTGCTGTCCCATACCGCTGATGCCCCGACACAGGGGGTGGTACGGGGCTGCCTGCTCGCGCAACCAGACGCTGAGTACCGGTTGCCGGCGCAGATCTTCAACTACACCGACTTTTACACCTCCATCCACCACGCGCGCAACGTGGGGCGCATCGCGCGGCCCGACGCACCCTTGACACCGAACTTCCAGTGGATCCCGATTGCCTACCATGGCCGTGCCTCCAGCGTGGTGGTCAGCGGCACGCCGTTGCGCCGACCCATGGGGCAGAGCATGGCACCCGGCGCCACGGCGCCGGTCTACGGCCCGTGCGCGCGGCTGGACTACGAACTCGAACTCGGCGTGTTCATAGGTCAAGGTAATGTCCAGGGTGTGCCAATTGGTTTGGCACAGGCGCCAGACCATATCTTTGGCATCTGCCTGCTCAACGACTGGTCGGCGCGCGATATCCAGTTCTGGGAGATGGCGCCCCTGGGCCCGTTTCTGGGCAAAAATTTTTGCACCAGCATCTCACCCTGGATCGTGACCATGGAAGCGCTGGCGCCGTTTCGCTTGCCGTTCACCCGACCCGCCGATGAACCCCAGCCGCTGGCCTATCTCGACGATGCGGCGAACCGTGCCCACGGCGTGATCGACATCCAGCTCGAGGTGGCGATCGAAACTTCCGCGCAACGGGCCGTGGGTGGCCCACCGAGCCGGGTGTCCGGCACCAGTTTTCGCCACCAGTACTGGACGGTGGCGCAGATGGTGGCGCAACACACCATGGGCGGCTGCAACCTGCAAAGCGGCGACCTGCTCGGCACTGGAACGATCTCCGGCCCCACGCCTTCGGAAGCCGGCGCCATCATCGAACTGACCAAAGGTGGCCGCGAGCTGATCACGCTCGACGGTGGCGAGCAGCGTGCTTTCTTGCACGATGGCGACGCCGTCATCCTGCGCGGCTGGTGCGACAAGCCGGGTGCGGCCCGCATCGGGTTTGGCGAGTGCAGGGGAGACGTGTTGCCGGCGTTAGACCGATAGCGTTCCGTGCGTGGAGCTTCCGCTGATGTGATGCCTGGTCGCGCGTCAGCCTATGCTGGCACTTCACCGCCCAGGGCTTCGAGCAGCTTCGGGATCATGTTGCCGAGTTCGCCGGTGGTGATGGCTGCATCGGTGTCAAAACCATCATCCCGGGCGTCGGCGGGTGATGCCGGAGCGCCTTCGAACACCACGTCCAGAAACGACAGCTTCTTCAAATGCATGGCGTCGGTCAACACGAAGGACAGGCGGTCGTTCCAGGTCATGGCCAGGCGGGTCGCCATTTTGCCCATGGCGATATGGCCGCTGACCTCGTCGGTGTCCAGCGCGTGGCGTGTGTAGCGCACTACCGCTTTGGTTTCATCCGGCGCCTTGAGCTCGCATTCGCGGTCCACGCTGAAACCGGCGGGTGCCTCGCGCGTGCCCAGCCAGCCGGACATGGCCACCGCCGGTGAGGTCTGGGTGTTGAGCAGTTGCACCGCCAGGCCGTCGATGGCCTTGACAAGCGCCGTCATCACCTCGTCGGCCTTGGCCTGGCTGCCGGCGCCCAGCACCAGGGTGCGCGCCTTCGGGTCCAGCCACACCAGCACGTGCGACTGTTTGGTGAACGCCATCGGCAACAACGCCAACCGCGTGTCGTCGCGCAGATTGCGCAGCTCCTTCTTGCCCGGTTTGCGGCCGGTGCTTGCCTCGATATGGGCTGCCTGCTCGTCCACCTTGCGTTTGACCACTGAGGACGGCACCGACTTGACTTCCACCATCTGCTTGAGCAGCCACTGACCACCCACCACTTCCACCAGCGGCCCATGCGCCTGGCCGCGCGGCTCGACCCAGCCCAACGATTTTTCCTGCGAGGGGCTGCAGGGCGTGAAGCGCGCTGCCTGCAGAGCCTCCTCGAGCTGTGCTTGCGCCATCGTCCACTCGGACGTCATCCGGTACACCATCACGTTCTTGAACACATTCCACCCTTTGTTGTCATTCGACTGTTGTTGAAGGGCTGTATTGTGGCGGCAAGCGACCGGCAATGCGGCCTTCAAACGCACGATCTTTACGCACCGGTTGATCCCGGTTGCGGCGGATTGACAATGTGGTTGCCGGACTCGGGCTCTCAGGTCACTGGTGCCGGGTTGAACAGCACCAGCGCATTGTGCAGCTTCCAGTGTTCGGCCCAGGTTTTCTGGCGCCCACTGGCCACATCGAGCATCAGCCGGAACAGCTCCCAACCCACCTCTTCGACCGTGGCGTCACCGTCGGCGATGGTTCCGGCATTGATGTCCATCAGATCATGCCAGCGCCGTGCCAGGTCGCTGCGCGTGGCCACCTTGATCACCGGCACCGCTGCCAGTCCGTAGGGTGTGCCGCGCCCGGTGGTGAAGACATGCAGGTTCATGCCGGCGGCCAGCTGCAAGGTGCCGCAGATGAAGTCGCTGGCGGGTGTGGCGGCGTAGGTCAAGCCGCGGTGCCTGAGTTTTTCGCCGGGTGCCAGTACGTTCGATATCGCGGCGGTGCCGGATTTGACGATCGAGCCCATGGCCTTCTCGACGATGTTCGACAGGCCGCCTTTTTTGTTGCCCGGTGTGGTGTTGGCGCTGCGGTCCGCGCCGCCGCGTTGCAGGTAGGCGTCGTACCAGGCCATCTCGCGCACCATGGCCTGCGCCACCTCGGGAGTGGTGGCGCGCGCCGTGAGCTGGGCGATGCCGTCACGCACTTCGGTGGTCTCCGAGAACATCACGCTGGCGCCTGCGCGCACCAGCAGGTCAGTGCAAAAACCGACCGCCGGATTGGCGGTGACGCCCGAGAATGCGTCGCTGCCGCCGCATTGCACTCCCACCACCAGATCACTGGCGCTCACCGTCTCACGCCGGCGCAGGTTCAGCCGTTGCAGGTGTTCCTTTGCCTGGCGCACGATGGAATCGACCATGCTCATGAAACCGACGTGGGCGTCGTCCTGCAGGCACACCACGTCGAGCGCCGCAGGCCCAACGCGTTCATCGACCACGGCAATGCTGCCGGGCGGCAGCAGGCGCTCGGGCTGCAGTTTTTCGCAGCCCAGGCTGACCACCATGACCTCGCCACCAAAGTTGGGGTTCAGGCTGATGTTTCGCAGGGTACGGATCGGAATCTCGGCGCCCGGCGCGTCGATTGCCACGCCACAGCCATAACCATGCTCCAGCGCGAGCACGTCGTCCACATGCGGGAACAGCGGCAGCAACTCGGCCTTGATGCGCTGCACGGCGAACTCGGTGACGCCTGCCACACACTGCACGGTCTGCGTGATGGCCAGGATGTTGCGGGTGCCCACCGAGCCGTCGGCATTGCGGTAACCCTCGAAGGTGTAACCGACCAGCGGCGGCAGGTCGGGCGGCTGGCGTGTGGCCATGGGCAGGTCGTCCAATGTGCGTGCGGCGGGCATGGCCAGCAAACGCTCGTGCACCCAGCTGCCGGCCGCAATCGGCGCGAGCGCATGGCCGATGGCAACACCGTACCGTAACACTGCCGCCCCGGGCGCCACATCGCGCAGGGCGACTTTGTGGCCCTGCGGCACCCGGTCGCGCAGTACCAGACCCGATGGCAAAGCGGTGCCGGCCGGCAACCCGCCGTCGTTGGCGACGATGGCCACGTTGTCGTCCGCCTGCATCTGGATCAAGAGCGGCGGGCGGGCGATCGTTGTGCTGGTTTCTGGCATTCGGCCTGCTCCTGAGACGTTCGATGGTGGGGTAGGCACATTGTCGTGCGCGCCGACCGTGCGTGGTCGCCCCTCAGGGCCGCCACAAGCGCACGTTGCCATCGCCCGGCAGGCCCTGCATGGCCGGTGCCTGCCGTCCGGCGAAGCGTCTCGCCAAGTTATGGTGCAGGTGCGCCAGACTGCCCTCGGGCGCATGGTGGTCGAGCAGGCTGCAGACGATCTCGACTGCGCCACCGGGGTGGCGCAGCAGCTCGACGGCGCGGGTTTGCACCGGCCAGTCGATCAGCGAGCCGGTGCTGATTTCCCAGAAGCCACCGCCCGGCCCGGGGTGCGGCCTGACTTCGTGCAAATGCCGGTGACCCACCAGCCAGGCGACCAGGCAGGGGTGGCGGTGCAGTACCGCAGTCAATGCGCTGGTGTGCAGTCGGTGTGGGTCGGCACCCAGCATGTTGGTGAGCGACACCGCGCCATGGTGGCTGGCCAGGATTGCCAGCCGACCGGGTTGTTGATCTACCTCGGTCAACTGCGTCTCCAGCCAGTCGAGCTGCGCCATGCCCACACTGCCCTCGTAGTCGCCAAAGGGGTGGTTGGTATCGAGCAGGATGATGCGCACCTGCGCGGTGTCGATCACCGTGTCGGCATTGCCAAGGCGCGCATTGCCGGCGGTGTAGCCAGTGGCACCGGCGGCGACATGGGCGGCGATCCATTCCATCTTGCTGACGGCGCGGCGTGCAGCGACCGCCGCCACCGTGCGCTGGCCACGGCATGAAAACGCCTCGGGTGTGTGAACGAAGGCCGCCAGCGGCTCCACTGGAGCCGCCAGCGGCTCCACTGGATCGAAACCATCCGGTCGGTGCAAGGTCTTGTGGCCGCCCACGGCGATCTGCTCGATCGCCCCCAGCGGCAGCGCCGTCCCCTGGCGCATCAGATCGTGGTTGCCCGGCACGCTGGCCCAGGCGAACCCCAGGCCGGGCGAATGCAGGGGGCTGCTGGCACGGCGCAGGTAGTCGGCCACCGCCGGGTAGCCCTTTTGCTTGTACAAGTCGTCGACCACTGCGTCGGGGCACCAATAGGGCCACGGTTGCACACTGCCATCGGGCTCATGCACACCGCCCAACGCAGAAAGTTGGGCGGTGCCGCCGCCAACAATCGCCAGAAAAGTATCGAGCTCGTTGTGTTGTGCGTTGTCGATGTTGTCGCCCAGGCTGAGCGCCAGATCGAACGGCCGCTGACTGCACGGGGCCACCGGGTGCTGGTGCAGCGCATGCACGTGGGCCGCCAACGCCCAATGGGTCAGGGCCTCATAAGGACGGTGCATGTGCAATAGCGGCTGCCAGCGCGGCTCCTGCGCCAGCAGCTCGACCCACTCGCAACGCGCCGGCGATACCGTGTCCACCACCTGCACATCACTCAGCAACACCAGGCTGAGCAGGCAGGTTCCCCGGCCGGTGGCAGGGCCTGGCCCAAGCTCGGTACGGCTGATCCAGTTCATGGCTGAAGTATGCTTGCGGCCCTGTACTCTCGCTCAATCTGCATGACTTCTTGCGCCTCCTTCTCCATTGGTGTCGACACCGGTGGCACCTACACCGACGCCGCCATTATCGAATCCCTCGGCCACCAGGTGGTGGCCCGGGCCAAGGCCATCACCACCAAGGGTGACCTGGCGCTTGGTGTGAGTGAAGCCATCACCTTGGCCGTGGCCCAGTTGCCGCAGGGGCTGCAGGCGCAGGACATCCGCCTGGTGTCGGTCTCGACCACGCTGGCCACCAATGCGGTGGTCGAGGGCCATGGCAGCGCGGTGGGTGTGCTGCTGATCGGATTTGATGCCGATATGGTCGAGCGCACCGGTATCGCCAAGGCTTTTCCCGGCATGCCGGTAGAGGTGATAGCCGGTGGTCACGACCACAATGGCGATGCCCGCGTGGCGCTCGACACCCTGGCGCTGGAGGCGGCGCTGGAGCGTATGTCGGGCAAGGTGGACGCCTTTGCAGTGGCTTCCACCTTTGCTGTGCGCAACGCGGCCCATGAACATGCGGCGCGCGAGCTGATCGTGGCGCGCACCGGCAAGCCGGTCACGCTCTCCACCGAGTTGTCGTCGTCACTCGACGCACCGCGGCGCGCCCTCACAGCGGCGCTCAATGCGCGGCTGATATCGCGCGTGTCGACGCTGATCGACGCCGTGCGGCGCTCCATGGCGCAGTTGCACATCGTGTGCCCGCTCATGATCGTCAAGGGTGATGGCACGCTGGCGCTGGCGCAGAGTGTGGCGCTGCGGCCGATCGAGACCGTGTTGTCGGGGCCGGCGGCGAGTCTGGTCGGGGCGCAGTGGTTGTCGGGCCTGCGCAGCTTCATCATGAGCGACATGGGGGGCACCACCACCGACCTGGGTGTGCTGATCGATGGCCGTCCGCAGGTGACGGAACAGGGCGCCGAGGTCGGAGGTTGGCGCACCATGGTGCGGGCCATCGATGTGCGCACGATCGGCCTGGGCGGCGATAGCGAGGTTCATCTGGCGGCCAATGGCAAGCTCAGCGTCGGACCGCAGCGCATCGTGCCGGTGGCCTTGCTGGGCGCGCGTTACCCCGAGGTTCTGGCGATGCTCGATGTCGACCTGACGGATGTGGATGGTGGCTCATCCCAGCACGGGCGCTTTGTGTTGTTGCCCTTTGGTGCACGCCGGGGCGTGGTGGCGGCTGAACTCACGGCGCGCGAAGCCGCCGTGCTCGAACTGGTCACGGAGCGCCCACAGCCGCTGCGCCGCCTGGCTGGTTCACTTGCCGAGCAGCGCGCCATTGCCTCACTCAAGCGCAAAGGCCTGGTGCAGGTTGCAGGTTTTACGCCATCCGATGCGGCCCATGTGCTGGAGTTGCAGGGCAACTGGTCGGCAGAGGCGGCGCTCAAGGCGGCGCAGCTGGGTTGCCGCTTGCGTGACATGAAGTTTCCGACGCCGGAGCGGGTGAGGCAGTATGCACATGATGTGTGGAGCGAAACCGTGCGGCTCAGCACACGCTGCATTCTTGATACGGCGGTGGGTGAGCACCTGCGCGAGGACAAGCTGATCCACGCCGTGTGTGCCGGTGACAGCGTGCTCGGCCTGGCCCGGATCCAGGTCGCACCCACGGTGCCGGTGGTGGCCGTGGGCGGGCCGGTGCAGGTCTACTACCGCGAAGTGGGTCGCCGGCTGGGTTGCGAGGTGGTGTTTCCGCCCCATGCCGATGTGGCCAATGCCGTGGGTGCGGCGACTGGCGTGGTGGCCCACAGTGTGACGGTGCGGGTGGATGGTGATGGCAGTGGCGTCTTCACCTTGCACTCGACGGTGGGCACGCGCCATTTCCAAGACCCGGCCGAGGCGATTGCGGCGGCGCACGCACTGGCGCGCCAGGCTGCGCTGGATGCGGTGCTCGCCATGGGTGCAGCCGATCCGCAGGTGGAGTTGCGCATGCACAAGCAGATGTTGCCCAATGCGGTGGGTGACTCCGGCCTGCTGGAAGCCGTGGTGGTGGCAGAAGCAATCGGCCGGCCCAACGCGGCACGCTGACCTGGTTGGTGTTTCGTGGATACTGTGGCGCCTGATTGATTTCAAAGGAGGCCCGCCGTGACACCATCCACCGTTTCCTGCAGCATCGACCTGCACGCCAGCGGCAAACGAACTGGCCATTTGCGGATCAACAAGATCACCAACACCGCTGGATGGGCCAGCACTTTCATCCACATCGGGTGTATCGTCAACGGCAGCGGGCCGACTGTGCTGGTGCTGGCCGGTAACCATGGCGACGAATACGAGGGCCAGGTGGCGGCCATGCGACTGTTACAGGAACTGCAGCCGGAGCAGGTGACAGGCCGGGTGATCGTGATCCCGTTGCTGTCGCCCGCAGCCTCCAAGGGCAACACCCGCAACTGGCCCTCGGGCGCCAACTTCAACCGATCTTTCCCCGGCCGGCCGGATGGCCCGCCACACGAGCAGCTGGCCGACTACCTGACACGGGTGTTGTTCCCGATGGCCGATGTGGTGATCGACATGCACTCGGGCGGACGCAGCGCCTGGTTTCTGCCTTGTTCACACATGCATGTGGTCGACAACCCGGTGCAGCGCAAAGCCATGCTGGAGGCCATGGAAGCCTGGTGCACCGACCACCATTACCTCTACATCGACGTCAATGGCAACGGCCTGTTGCCGGTGGAGGCCGAGAACCAGGGCAAGCTGGTGATCACCACCGAGCTCGGGGGCGGTGGCCGCACCCCGGCGCCGATCCACCAGCTGGCCTGGAGCGGGCTCAACAATGTGCTGCGCCATGTGGGCGCTTGCAAGGGTGTGGTGCAGACCCGTGCCTCGCTGGGCCTGCCCCCGGCCGTGATCATCGACGGGCGCGACCCCGGCAACATCGTTGTCGCGCCGGA
>JANOTG010000178.1:0-7555 GCA_031416215.1 Betaproteobacteria bacterium | reverse complement strand
CGAAGAATCGGTGCGTCGCGCGATGGCGATCCAGCTCATCATCAACCGCGAATGGGGCCTGGCAAAAAACGAAAACCCGAGCCAGGGCGCCTTCATCATCGAGCAGCTGACGGAGCTGGTGGAGGAGGCGGTGTTGTCAGAGTTCGTGGCGATCGCCGAGCGCGGCGGGGTGCTCGGCGCCATGGAAACCGGCTACCAGCGTGGCCGCATCCAGGACGAGTCGATGCACTACGAGATGCTCAAACA
Source organism: Betaproteobacteria bacterium (assembly GCA_031416215.1). Taxonomy (GTDB): domain Bacteria; phylum Pseudomonadota; class Gammaproteobacteria; order Burkholderiales; family Burkholderiaceae_C; genus CAISIP01. The sequence continues at coordinate 7,309 of JANOTG010000178.1, read as the reverse complement.
TACCGGCGAGTTGCCCATCATCGGCGTCAACACCTTCCGCAACCCGCACGGCGACCAGGTTCAGGACAAGCTGGAGCTGGCGCGCTCGACCGACGATGAGAAACAAAGCCAGCTCAGGCGCCTGGCCGATTTCCAGCAACGCCACGCCGCCGAGTCACCGGCCATGCTGCAGCGGCTGCAGCAGGCCGTTATCCACAACGGCAACGTGTTCGAGGTGCTGATGGACGCGGTGCGGGTCTGCTCCCTCGGGCAGATCACCAACGCCTTGTTCGAAGTCGGGGGGCAGTACCGGCGCAGCATGTAAGACCGCGCGCCGACGCAGCCCGGGCGATGCCGGGCACGCCTTATTTGCCTTATGCGGTCAACAGTGCAAGCGGCTGGCGGCGGCGCCGTTGGCCGACTGCCAGGCCGATCAGCGCCAGCGCTACCAAGGCCAGGCTGTGTGGCTCGGGCACGGCCCGAAAGAGCACCTGACCGAACATTTCGTGTGCGGCGGTCGTCGGGTGGACGGTGTCAAAGAAGAAGCGGTCAACGCATCCAGGCAAAGCTGCAGGCGTAGAGACACACGGTGGTGCAATCATGGTGGGTCGAACCGCCGGGTTGGCAAACGCAGCGCGCATGAAGCCTGCGGTGTCGACTTCAATCAGGTCCAGACCGCTGAAAAAATTGTCTACACCAGCAACTTTTGCCGCGAGTAGTGCGTTGAACAGGTCGGTCAAGCCCGCGCCTTGACCCATAGCTGCCAGCCCCCCCGCCTGCGAGTCGGGCGTCAATCCAATGTCCGGCAGGGTCATCCACAATATCTTCTGCGCCCCGGCTCCAGCCAGCTGCGCAATACTGTTCGCCAGGTGTGTGGTCGATGCGTTTACCACGTCGAAAAAGAATTGAGGTTGGTCGATGGCCGGTATTGCAGTCGCTGCAGCGAAAGCCCTCGCCGAAAAGATGTCATTGCCGCCGCCCTGGATAGTGAACAGCGTCGTCGCTGGGTCAAATGCCGGTGCGCTGCCAAGGAACCTGGCAACTTGGCTTGTAATGCCAGTCAATGCAAGCTCTGGCCTGGGGATGGGGTTGAGAAAACCGTCCAAGTGTTGGGGCCCAAATCCAAAGAACGGGGCACTCGCTCCAAGGAACGGGCCGGTCAGTGCACCGCCCACGGCGTAATTGGTGGCGGCCCCCGTAGCAAAGGGGGCCGGGCTCGCCCAACCCCGGTTGGTCACCAGACCCAGACTGCTTGCCAGATATTCGACCGCCGTCGGGCCGTTACTGAAATGACCAGCCGGGTCGACCGCATAACCTTGGGACGCAAGAAACGCCGCGCCTGTATTGGGCCCGTTTATGTCCTTGGTCAGGAACAACGCATTCCCAGGGTCCGACAGGCTGTCGCCAAAGGACACCATGGTGTTGATCGGCGCGGCGGACGCCACGGAGGTGACGGAAAAAGCGGCGCTGGCAAAAACTGCCACGCCAAGAAGCCGGAAAAGGGAACGCATTGTTTCTCTCCTGTGATGTGACTCGTGTCCCGGTCGCATGCCATCAAACAACCCGGCAATTTGTCGTTGTGTGAAATGACCCCCCAAAGGAGCGTCCAATTTCGATCAAGCAAGTTTCATGCAAAGAGAAAAAAATCATGCAAATTCATAGGCTTACCGAGCTATTTGGGAACCAACTGTAAAGGTTCCCGACAGATAAGTGGTGCCGATACGAGTCTTGGTGGCGCCACTTTGGACGCGGTGAACCGGATACCGTCGGTTACAAGTTGTCGTGCGCCATGTCAATAATCAGCCTGCCGGCCCCAGACCAGCCCCAGTGACTTGAACTTCTGCCATGGCGTGAGGCGTTCGTCCGACAAGGCGTCGAGAAAGTCCGACAGGCGCTTGGACTTGGCCATGGTGTAGACCGTCAGTGCCAGTGTCGACAGAAAAACGCCGGAAAAAATCAGCAGCTTGTGCAGCATGGGCGCGTCGGCCTCGGCCAGCAGGTTCATGCCCAGAAACCCGGTCGATACCGTGCCGATCAATCCGAAGATGGTGACCACCGTCAGCCGCACCACGGTGTTGGCCTGACGGCGCAGGCTGTCGGCTTCCAGGTAACTGTTCATGTCGGCAATACGCTCCTTCACCTCGGCGTACAGCGGGTCGATTCCCAGATGGCTGGTACACAGGGCAAACAACGCGCGCACCTGCGCCTGCTCCGCCACTTCATGAAACCAGTAGCGGTGCGTAAAGCGCAGAAATCCCGCAAAACTGGCGCGTATCGACCGCTTGAAGCGGCGCACGCTGGAAACGTCTTCCACATCGAGTTGTTTCAGCGCTTCCACCAGCTTGTCGGAAAACATCAATAACGCGGCCTTCTGGAAGTGCGCGATCAGGAACAGCAGGAAGTGCTGGTGGCGAAACTGCGACAACACGCCTCGGTCGCGGCAGCGGTAGAACTCCGAATTGGCATCACCCACCACCACCAGCGAGTGCCCGCTGCACAAATAGCGGGTATTGGGCGCGGCACCGCCGTTGGTCCAAAAGCGGTCGTAGCAATAACGCTCCTCAAAGTCTTTGAGGTGTTGTTCCGCGTAGGGCAGCTGGTTGCCGTCGTCGGCCTTCGCTGCCGAGGCGCCGGTCACCAGTCCCAGGCGCACGAAGTCATCACGCTTGAGCGAACGCGGGTTGTCGACGGCCAGATAGGCCATCAGCGGCATGCGGTAATACTCGATCTGGCGGTATCGCAACGCGCCGCTCTGCTCCGAGTGGTCAGCCACCAAAGGCTGCAGCAGATGCGCCCAATGGGACGACATGCGTGGTGCCCGGTGCTTGGCCACATGGGCCAGGAACAGCTCGCGCTGCTGTGCGTCCGACTCCGCCAGTATCTGGCCGTTGTCGCCGATCCATTCCACATTGGACAGGCAATGCAGGGCGTTGCCATCGGCCTGCCAGCCGGCCGGGTAACCACGGCCAAAACGGTACATCAGCTCCTGGGCCTGCGCCAGTTCCAGATGGTCGGCACTGACCTCCAGGTTGAGCAGCACCAGATCCACATCGAGAAAAAAGTACAGATCGACGTGCACGATATCGACCAGCACCGGCTGTGCGCCGGGGCGCACCGTCAGTCGCGCCTGCCGCACATCGCTGCGCCGGAACACCCGCATCGGCGAGCCGCCGTTGATACTTGCCTTGCCCTGTGCCGCACGGCCTTCACCGTACAGGAACTGCTGCACATAGGGCAAAAACGTCACGAACTCGTTGTAGTGGCGCTCGTGAAACTGGTCCGCTGCGCCGGTGTATTCATCGACGACTTCGCGCCATGGTGAAGCATCTCCCATGTCGCGCAGCAGTTGCCATGGCTTGGCGCGCACTGTCGAGTCCCCCGCTACCGGCATCAGCCGCAGTGGCCACAACAGCACCTGGCGGAAGTGTTCGACGCGTGTGCCGGATGGGGTATCCATGGTCCGGGGACTGTAAACCACAAAACCGGTGGTCGAGGCGGGCACACCGGCGTCGCCCGACGGCGGGCATCACGCGCTGCACCGCGCTGCGGACGGGCTTCAGCTCTTTCTGCCGATCGCCTGGTGCAGCTCCGACAATGGCACCATGCGCCCGTGCAGCGGCAGGATGCTGTTGACCTGCAAATTCAGCCGCTCGATGTTCTGTACCAGGTTGACATGCAGGTCGTTGGGCCGCGCCGGTGCCGGCGTGTTGGGTGGCCCCGGGGTGAAGGCGTCCGCCTGCACCAGAATTTTCTCTTTCGGCAGGTACACCATGAGGAAACCCTGTGCATGCACACTGGCGTCGATGTTGTGGACTTCGACGGTCCTCTCCCCATCGCTGAAGCTGTGTTTGCTGCTCACGCCCAGCACGGTGGCCGACCGTCCGGAGCCCTGCAGCGCGTCCGGGCTGATACGGTTCGGGTTGGCGAATGCCTGCTCGAAAAACGGTTTGGCTTGCGCGTTGGTGACCACGATTGCACCCTGCGACACGGTGGTGCGCAGCCCGCCCGAATGGTCGAAGTGGTGGTGTGAATTGATCGCGTAACGCAGCGGTTTGCCATTGCCCAGCTTGTTCACCTCGTCCAGCACAGGGCCGGTACGCCCATCGTACAGCGGCGCCTCGACCAGAATCATGTGGTCCTTCATCTCGATGGCCACGCTGTTGTGCGAGCCGCCGGCGATGAACCAGACGCCGTCAGCCGCTTTTTCCACCACCACACGTTCGGTGGCTGCGCTCACCAGGGCTGGCACCTCGATACCGACCACCACATTGGTCTTCACCTCGGTGACAGCCAGGTCGAGGATGGGATGGCCGCCCATCTCCTGCTGAATGCGCAGCGGGAACTTCACGCCGTTGAACACCTTGTAGTCGGAGAAAGTGATCACCGAGCCCGTGTCACCCAATACCGGATTGGGCTGCATCGACTCGATTTTTTCGACCATGCCCTCGGGGTTGATCAGCACGGTGGCGCTGAAGCGCCCCGGCACGGTAAAGGAAATCGCGGACAACATGCGCTCACCATCGCTGCGCAACCGGATGCTGGGCTGGTTCGCCAGTGCCGCCTTCAACACGCCGTGTGGTGTGGTCCACAGGTCGTGGGTGCGGCCACTCACCGTCAGCGGCGCAGGGATCGGCGCCGGTCCGACCATGTTCCAGGCGTGGGCGCCGCGCATCAGCCCGGTCGTGCGTTGTTCGCCCAACCCCATCAAGGGAACGGCACCTCCCCCGGTCGGCTCGGCCCGGCTGCGGGCGGCGTCTTCGCGGAAGGCGCCAGCCTGGTAGTCGGCGACACGGGACAAGCTGGAGTAATTGATCTTCGGCCAGGCCGTGCCCGGCACAAAGGCCTGTCCGAACGTGGCGCCGGTGCCGGAACCGGCAAAGGATATGCTGCGCAGCGTCATGCTGCCCATGGCAAGCTCGGCACGGCGCAACACGGTTTCTGCCGTTTCCGTGGGGATGTTGGCACAGGACGTCAGGCCGGCCAGTGCCAGACTGATCAAGGCAAAACGGCCGGTCCGGCCGTCAAAAAAACTTCGCATCGTGATTTCTCCAGGACTCGGGGGGTGGTGGGACGGGAGCTGCTGAACAACCACGCGATGTTATTGACCATCGACTCGCGTCGCCACTAGGGAAAGCACAGCCAATTGGCATAAGAACCGTTGGAACTTTCCACGGTCAGGCTGCGCTAGCACCTTGGTGACGTCCAACGCCGGGTGTTGCGCATAAGCTCACAGACCTTCCTTTGACAATGTTTTGACATGAACCGAGTACTGGCCCACACGGGCGCCCGTTACCCTATCGTCCAGGCGCCGATGGGCTGGATCGCCCGCCGCACGCTGGCTACCGCGGTGTCGCGCGCGGGGGGCCTGGGCATCATCGAGACATCGTCGGGTGAAACGGCAAACTGCCAGGCTGAGATCAGCGCCATGTCGGCCACCGCGTTGCCGTTTGGGGTCAATTTGCCGATCCGCTTTTTGAGCGACGACGCGATGCTGCGTTTTGTCTGCTCCAGTGGCGTGAAGTTTGTGACCACTTCGGCTGGAAGCCCTGCCAAATTCATCAAGCCGCTCAAAGATGCAGGCATCACCGTGTACCACGCCGTGCCCACGCTGGACACCGCCCTGAAGTGTGTGGACGCCGGTATCGACGGGCTGGTGGTGGAGGGCGCGGAGGGTGGCGGCTTCAAGAATCCGGAAGAGGTTTCCACCCTGGTCCTGTTGCAGGCGATACGGGCGCGGGTCGATGTACCGATGATTGCGGCTGGCGGAATTTGCGACGGTCGTGGCATGGCGGCGGCATTTGCGTGTGGTGCCGAAGGCATACAGATGGGTACACGCTTTGTCAGCTGCACCGAGAGCCCGGTGCATGCCAACTACAAAAACGCCATCGTCGCCGCCAAGGAAACCGGTACCTGGATACTGAACAAGAAGGCCAGCCCCTGCATCCGTGCCCTCAAGTCCGAGCGCACCCGGTTGATCCATGATGCCGGCCTGATGCCGCCCGATACATTCAAGGGCCTGCAAGCGGTGTATTTTGGCGGCGATATGGAGGCCGCGCCCGCACTGGCTGGGCAGACCGTGGGCCTGATCGACGAGATCAAGTCGGCCCGGGACATCATCGACGCCACCGTGGCGCAGTTTTTCGAGATCACCAGTCGTCTGGGCGGTTTGGCCCAGGCCAGGCAGTTTGGGTAGGTGGCCGGTCGCGGCCGTTGTTGTTGAAGCACATCAGGAGCATGGATATGAAGGATTTGTTTTCGTTGGCCGGGCGTACCGCACTCATCACCGGCGGCTCGCGCGGTATCGGCCGCATGATTGCCGAGGGCTTTTTGGCGCAGGGCGCGAGGGTCTACATCTCGGCACGCAAGGCGATGGCCTGTGACCAGACGGCGATGGAACTCTCCAGGCTGGGGCATTGTGTGTCGTTGCCGGCCGATGTGTCGTCGCTGGAGGGCGCGCGGGCGCTGGTGGCGGCGTATTCGGCGCATGAGAACCAGCTCGACATCCTGGTGAACAATGCAGGAGCTGCCTGGGGTGCGCCATTCGACGAGTTTTCCGAAGGCGGCTGGGACAAGGTGGTCGACCTGAACATGAAGACGCCGTTTTTTCTGACCCAGGCGCTGCACGCGCAGCTGAGCCTGGCCGGCAAGTCCCGGGTGGCCAAGGTCATCAATGTGGCGTCCATCGACGGGGTCTCGGTCAATCCGCTGGAGACCTATTCCTACGCCGCCAGCAAGGCCGGCCTGATCCACCTGACACGGCGCATGGCCCTGCGCCTGGCCAAGGACAACATCGCGGTCAGCGCGATCGCACCCGGAGCCTTCCCGTCCGACATGAACCGCGACGCGCGCGACCATGGCGATGTGGTGTCACAGCGTATTCCGTCAGGCCGCATCGGCACCGTGGAAGACATGGCCGGTGCCGCGATCTACCTCGCATCCCGCGCGGGCGACTATGTGGTGGGAGCCACGCTGGTGGTGGACGGCGGCGTGACACACGCCAGAGGCTGACGAACACAGGTCCGTCTGCTTGGGGACTCGCCAGGCGGCTGTGGGCGTTCACACTGCAGCAAGCGTTGTCTACCGGTCGGGTCGAGGCATTTGGCGCGTGATCTGCGGGTGGTTGTGTTGGGCTCCGCGCCCTTGCTGATCTCGCAAGGCTTGACGGAGAGCATGGCCGGGCGCTTCGAGATGACGCGCTTGGGCCATTGGCGATTTGGCGAAATGCGCGCGGCGTTCGGCTTCACGCTGGACCAGTTCATCTACTACGGCGGTTATCCGGGCGCAGCCAGCCTGATCGGCGAGTCCGCGCGCTGGGCCGCCTATGTGCGTG
>JANOTG010000177.1:0-7400 GCA_031416215.1 Betaproteobacteria bacterium | reverse complement strand
GCCGCGCAGCAGCTCGTCTTCGGCGTCCAGCGGCGTGCACAGCAGCCTGAAGCTCAAGCGCCTGTGTCAGCGCGTCGGCGAACACGCGGGCGTCCAGTCCTGGCTGGAGCGTGCAACGCCTTAGCAACCCGCTGGCTGCAGGGTCGGTCGGCTGCCCGACATCGTTGCAGGGAATCATGGGACCGGTGCCACGCTGCCGACCCACCACCACCGCAGCGCGTACTGGGCGGCTGGCACGCCTGGGGCGCGGTAGGTGGTTTCGGTGCGCAACCCGGTTGTGTTTTCGGGGCCAGCCAGGGTTACCAGATCGCGGCCTGGCGCAAGTACGGCCGCGAGGCGGCTGCGCTACGGCTTGAGCTTCAGCACCACATCGGCACCCAGCGTGTTGCCCACTGTGCACATTTCCTTGGTCCGGGTCAGCAGTTCTTCGGTCTTGTTCGCATCCACCGGCGAGCCGGTACGAATCACCACCTCAAAACGGCCAAAGCGGCTGGGCAGGTCAGTGGCCTTGACGGCGAGTGTGGAAACTTCCAGCACAACCAACTGCATCGACATGGCTTTCGCGGTTTGGCGCATGGAAATGGCGATGCACGTGGCCAGCGACGCCATCAGCAGGTCCGACGGCGACAGCGCGTCCACCGCCGACACAGGGCCTGCGCCGAGCCGATTTCCGGCTTCGGTTTCTATCACGAATGCCTCATCAGCTCCTGCACGCACCAGCAGCGGGCCATAGGTTTTGGGCTTGATTCTCAGATTCATCCGGGACGTGCACTGTTTATTGGAAAAATGATGTCAGCGCAGCGTAATCAACTGCCTTGGCAGCGACCACGCAGGTTGAGCCCCCGCTTCAGTGATCAAGAACTGGTCTTCAATGATGAAGCCACCCTCGCCATCGACATAGACCGGTGTTTCGAACGCCAGCACCATACCTGGCTCGATGGGTACATGAGCCTCAGCGGCAATAAAGGGCGGCATCTCGCAAAAGGTATCGCGGCCCAGAGAGTGTCCGAAATGCCCGCGCGAGAACGTCGTAAACCCTGCGCTGCGCATGGCTTGGCTTGCGCGCGCATGGACATCGCTGAGCAGGCAGCCGGGACGCAGGACTTCCAGGCCCGCTGCGAACGCATCTTCCAGTGCGTCCATGATGCCGCGGGTGCGACGGCCTGGAGCACCAGCCACAAATGTGCGGCCACTGTCAGAACTGTATCCGTCGACCAGGCAGCCCACATCGAACTTGAGCACGTCCCCGCGGCCCAGCGTTCCACCTCCTTGCCAAGGCAAGGGTCCGACCGTCACATACTCCCATTGCCCGCTGATGGCCGCCCCGGTGCGATGTACCTCATCGGCCACACCGCTTTTCCAGGCCGCCGCAATCGCGTCTCGGGTCATGCCTTCTTTCCCACTGGAAATGGCGCGGCGCATGCCAGCCTCTGCCAAGGAGGCCGCCTGTGTGAGGCACGCAATTTCCCGCGGGGATTTCACGGCTTTGATAGCTGAAACGGCGGAGCTCGCATCCACCCACTGCACACGCGGCAGGGCGTCCTGCAGGGCGAAGAAATCAGCCACCGGCCAGAAGTCCATGTCCAGACCTACGCGACTTGTGGTCCAGCCACGCTCCCGCAGCAACGCCGCCATTTCGCCCAGCGCGATACGCGTATCGAACGCGGCGGGCCGCCGGAAGCCTGGCGGACGCCGGTTGGCCGCGTGGGCTCTTTGCACCAGCGACGTTATTGAAGCTCCGGGCGCCCGTTCCAGGCCGGCGCGAATGTCGGCGGTCTCCACCCAGTCGGGATGCGTTCGCACCTGCCCGTCACCCAAAGCCGCCCGCGCCGGGCCCGAAAACAACTCGGTCACCACCGCAGCCACCGGTTGCGAAGCGTCGGTGGGCACCAACGCCATGGCCGCGGCTGCCCTGCGGAACAGGGATGCAACACCGGCCGGAGCGCCGGTTGCCCAGGTGAAGCTTTCGGGCTTGGACAACAGCAAGGCGTCCACATCCAGTGCCAGCAGGTGGGCTTGCGCACGTTGGCGCAAAACGTCAGCCATACGCAGTCCCCGCAGAAACGTGGTTGGTAGCCCTCGCCCGCGGCACGGCGTCGATCAGGCTGCGGGTGTACGGGTGTTGCGGCGCGCTCCAGATGCTCTCGTGGGTGCCGCTCTCCACGATCTGTCCGCGGTGCATCACCATCACCCGATCCGCAATGAAACGCACCACCGAAAGATCGTGGGAAATAAAGAGATAGGACAGTTGCAGCTCCTGTTTGAGTTCGAGCAGAAGATTCAGAATCTGCGCTTGCACCGAAACGTCCAGCGCCGATACGGGCTCGTCCAGCACAACCAGCTCCGGCTCCACCACCAATGCCCGGGCGATGCCGATACGCTGGCGCTGCCCCCCGGAAAATTCATGGGGGTAGCGATGGGCACTGACCGCAACGAGACCCACGCGGTCGAGAATGGTTGCAATCCGCGTCTGGCGGTCGTGCGCCGACGCGAATCCATGGACCTTGAGGACGGAATCCAGGATTTCACGGACCGTGCGTCGTGGATTGAGGGATCCGAACGGGTCCTGAAAGACCATCTGTATCTTGCGGCGCCAGGGCTGCAGGGCCTGACCCTGCATGCGTACGAGGTCGGTGCCATCCAGCAGCACCTTGCCCGCGCTGGCATCGACCAGCCGAAGCAAGGTTTTGGACAAGGTGGACTTGCCACACCCCGACTCACCCACCAGCCCCAGGGTCTGGCCGGGATAGATGGAAAACGACACATCGCGCACCGCATGCAGCGGGCCTGTCGAGGTGGCGTACTGCGTATACAGGCCTTGGACATCCAGCAACGGCGTGGCCGCTGCATTCACCACGGCCATGGGACGAGGCGCGGGTGTATGCAGCACAAACGTGCGCGATGCCGCATCGGCACCGCTGGTGCGGATCTCCGGCAGGCCCGTCTGGCTGTAATGCAGATTGCGGCCCCCGTGCAACGAGGCGCCGAGCAGTCCTTTGGTGTAAGCATGGGCCGGTGAGGCAAAGAGTTGCGCCGTAGCCGTCTCCTCGACCTTTTCCCCCGCGTACATCACCGCTACCCGGTGCGCCCATTCGGAGACCAATCCCAGATCGTGGCTGATGAGCAGCAGCGACATGGAAAATTCCCTGCGCAAGGCGTCCAGCAGTTCAAGAATCTGTGCCTGTATCGTCACATCGAGCGCGGTGGTGGGCTCGTCCGCGATCAGTAAACGAGGCCGGCAGGCGACCGCCATGGCGATCATGACGCGTTGCCGCTGGCCACCCGAAAGCTGGTGTGGGAAGTCGTCGACGCGCCGCTGTGGTTCGGGGATATGCACCAGATCCAGCAGTTCCGTCGCACGTGCATGCGCAGCCTTCGCGGACAGGCCGTGGTGCTGGCGCAAGGTTTCTGCTATCTGGTCGCCCACGGTGTACAGCGGGTTCAAAGAGCTCATCGGCTCCTGAAAAATCATCGAGATGTCGCGCCCGCGAATACGCTCCATGGCGGGCGGTGGCAAGCGCAGCAGGTCCTTGCCGTCCAGCCAGATTTCACCCTCCACGCGCGCGCTTGGCGGCAGAAGCCTGAGGATAGACAATGCCGTGGTGGACTTGCCGCAGCCGGACTCCCCCACCAATGCGAGCGTCTCGCCTTCAAAAATCTGCAGATCCAGGGCGGAGACGACCCGTTCGCGCTGAAAGCGTACGTTCAGGCCGCGTAGGGCCAGCAAGGGCGTGCGCGTATTCATCGTGTGCCCCGCAGGCGGGGATTGAGCGCGTCGTTCAGTCCGTCTCCCACCAAATTGAGCGACAGCACTGTCATCACGATGGCCATGCCCGGCAAGGCGCTAAGCGTCCAGGCGGTGCGCAGATGGGCGCGGCCCTCACCGATCATGCTGCCCCACGACACGACATTGGGGTCGCCCAAGCCCACGAACGCCAGCGCGGATTCCATGAGGATGGCGGTTGCCACCAGCACCGACACCGAAACAATCACCGGCGGCAGTGCGTTCGGCAAGATCTCCTGAAAGATGATGCGGCCGTGGCCGAAGCCCTGGCTGCGCGCGGCCATCACGAATTCCGATTCCCGCAGGGAGCGGAATTCGGCGCGTACCAGACGTGCAATCATGGGCCACGAGGCCAGACCGATCGCCAGGACGATCACCTGCACCGACGGTTGTCCGATGGCAACAATAACGATGACCAGCAGAAACGAAGGAACCGTCTGCACCAGTTCTGTCAGGCGCACCAGGATATCGTCCAGCCAGCCGCCGAAGTAGCCTCCGAGCGCACCGACCAGCACACCGATCAGCAGGCTCAACGTGGCCGCCACCAGCCCGACAGACAGGGAAACCCGGGCACCGTGTGCAAGGCCGGCAGCGACGTTGCGGCCCAGCGAATCGCTGCCAAGCAGAAAGCGGGACTCTTGCAGCGGCGCGAGCATGGGGCGCGCCGCCATGTCCAGCGGATCCCCGGGAAAGACCACACCTGCCGTGAGGGCCAGCGCCACCATGATCAGCAGCAGCAAGGCGCCTGCCAGAGCTGCCGGGTTGGTCAGAAAGGCGCGAATGGATTCGCGCGGGCGCAGCATGGCGAGCATTGACGAAGAGGGCTTCAGTTCAACCGGATACGGGGATCGAGCCGGCTATGCAACCAGTCCACGAGGAGATTGGTGGCGATCACCAAGAGTGAAGAGAGCAGCAGGATACCCAGCAGTACATTGAAATCACGCGCCTGCACCGACTCCAGGGCCAGCCGGCCGAGGCCCGGCCAACTGAACACCGATTCGATCACCACGGCCCCGCCCAGCAGTGCGCCAAGTTGCATGCCGGCGACGGTCGTGACTGGTATCAATGCATTACGCAACACATGCCGGATCACCACCTGCCGCGGCGACAGGCCCTTGGCCACAGCCGTGCGCACGTGGTCCAGGCGGCTGACCTCCAGCATGGCCGCCCGCGTAAGGCGACCGAACAACGCGACATAGAACCCGGCCATGACCAACGCCGGCATCAGCAGGTACTTGGCAACGTCCACCACGTGGGCCCACCCGGTGTAGCCCGCGCCGATGGTTTCGTGGCCCCCCGGAGGCAGCCAGCCGAGTTTCACCGCAAACAACACAATGGCCATCAGCCCGAGCCAGAAGCCCGGCGTGGAATACAGCAGCAAGGCCACGATGGAGAGCACACGGTCCGGCCAGCGCCCCACCTTACTCGCCATGACCGCGCCCAGCAGCACCCCCAGCACAAAGGAAATGCCCAACGCGCTGAACATCAACAACAGAGTGTTGCCCATGCGCGCCAGGATAAGCTGCAGCACCGGCTGGTTGTGCCTCGGCGACATCCCCAAATCCAACTGGACCAGGTGGCTCAAATAATTCCAAAGACGCTCCAGCACCGGCAAATCCAGGCCAAAGCGCTGCCGCAGCTGCGCCATCATGTCGGCAGTGGCGGACCCCGCTTCGGCGGCCATGACATCGGCCGCATCGCCGGGCACCAGCTGCAGCAGGAAGAAGTTGAGGGCCACAACCCCCAGGACGGTTGGCAGCACCTGCGCGGCGGTGCGCCGCCAACGCGTCATGGTGCCAAGTAGAGGTCGGCAAAGCTGCCGCGGATACCTTCAGCCGTGGGCTGGTAGTTCTGTACCTTTTTCGCGGCGACCGTGATGTTGGGGTTGGCGCCGAACTCGATCGATGGGATGTCTTTTTCGACCTGCTTCTGGAAGGCCACAAACAGCTCACGGCGCTTCTTGTCATCCACCTCCACCGACGCGGCTTCCAGGAACCGGTCCACTTCGGCGTTGTCGTAATGCGCCGCGTTGGAGAACGGCAGGCCGATCTTGAAGTTCTTGGACCAGAACACGCGCTGCACGCCCAGCGTGGGGTCAAACAGGTTGAGCAGGCTTTCCGCCGTCATGTCGAACGCGCGGTCGGTGTAGACCTTCTTGACGTAAGTGGCGAAGTCGTAGCTTTCAATTTCGGCATCGATGCCCACGCGGCTCAGCGACTGGCGCAGGAAATCGGCCGTGCGGCGCTCCAGGAAGGGGTTGTACAACAGCCGCAACTTGAAGCGCGTTCCACTGGCATCGCGCTTGTGGCCGGCCGCGTCGAGAATTGCTTCAGCCCTCCTGAGGTCATAGGCCTGGTGTTTGATGCTGGTGTCGTGGTAGCGGACAAGGGCCGGTCCGATGGGCGACGCAGAGACCCGGCCGTAACCAAACCACACGACGTTGTTATAGGCATTCACATCCACGGCATGCGCAATGGCACGGCGCACCTCCAGATTTTTCATCAAGGGTGAATCCAGGTTGAAATACACCTGCTGGTGATTGCCCCAGTACGACCACTGGTCCGTGTCCACACGCAGTTGCGGCAGCTTCTTGAACCGCTCCACATCCGAGATCGGAATGACCGCGTTGCCCAGATCGATGGCGCCAGACTCCAGCGCCGCCGCGCGGGCCACGGCGTCGGGGATGAAACGCGCGATTACCCGGTCCAGATACGGCTTGGGCTTGTCCCAGTAGTTGGGGTTGCGTTCGAAGATGGCGTGGCTGCCCTGCACCCACTCCTTGAATACGAAGGGGCCGGTTCCGACCGGCGCACTGTTGTATTTGTTGGAGGCGATATCGGTGCCCTCGTACAGGTGCTTGGGAACGATAGGCGATTCCGCCGCGGCCAGCGCCGTTAGCAGGAAGGGTGCCGGTTTGCTCAGTACCACGATCGCGGTGTTGGCATTTGGCGTCCTGACCTCCGTCACGTTGGCGAAGGTGCCGCGGCCGCGAGGGTGCACTTGCTTGAGCGTCAGTATGGAGAACGCCACGTCTGCAGAGGTGAAATCGCGGCCGTCATGCCACTTCACGCCTTGCCGCAGGGTAAAGCTGTACTGAAGACCGTCGCTGCTCACGCTCCAGGTGGTTGCCAGCAGGGGCTTGGGTTGCAGGTCGTAACCGTAAGTCAGCAAGCCCTCGACCACCTTGGGGCCGATGTCGCTGTTGCCACCTGCGGAGGTTGTCAGGGGGATAAGGGAAGCGGGACTCGGGTTGACGACCCAATTGAGGGTCCCTCCATGGCGGGCCTGCGCATGGGCAGCGACGCCGGCGAGCATCCCCAGCGCAAGGGCAAGGATCGGGCGCATGAAACGAGACACTGACAATATAGCCATCGATAACTCCCGAACAAAAATTGATTGCGTGGTGACGAACCGCTGCAGGGTCACGTGGTGAGCCTGCAGTGATGGAGGATGGGTTCGTCGAAATTTCAATTATGCCGATGTTTTGGCGCTCGAGATAGCAGCATCTTGTCCGCCACAAAGAGGTGCCGCACGAGCTTGCGCTCGCCGATCTCCGGGGCCATTTGGTGGAATCTGCCCTGCATGGGCGCGCGCAGCATGTGACGCGCCACGGCAA
>JANOTG010000176.1:0-1578 GCA_031416215.1 Betaproteobacteria bacterium | reverse complement strand
GGCCGGAGGCGCCATACCTGTTCGGGGCAATGTGGCGACGGCCGTCATCCCTGGTGGTGCCGGCACGGTGCAACTCGATGTGCCACTACAAAACGTCACGATCCAGTCGGGTAGCCCGGTGAACCAGAGCGCTGGTGTGGTATCGGGGCAAATCACACTCGACACACAGGCCGGAATCGCGCTGGGCCAGCCCGGCAACCAGATCAGCAAATTGACCGCAACGAACTCGGGCAGTGGAAACATCCTGGTGAACAACTCGGCGGTACTGGAGATTGCCGGCATGAGCAACAGCGTCGGCCATGTGGACGTGACGAACATCGGTGCCATCACCACGACGGGGCTGGTGAGTGCATCCGGCAATATCAGGATTACCGCCAACAGCCCGCTGGTGGTGGGCGTACCCGGTATTCAGGCCGGTGGCAGCATCGAACTACGTGCCACCAACCTGAGCAGTGCCGGTGACCTGACGCTCAATGGTCCGGTGATCGCCGGCGACACGGTGTTGCTCGATGCCGGCGCCACATTGACGCAAAACAGCGATGTGCTGGGCCCCAATGGCGTCACAGCCAATGCCGGTCTTGCTATGGTGTTCGGACCGTTGGCCACCACGAACGGCTCGCGCATTGGATCGCCTGCGCCACCCCAGCCAGACCTGGTCGTGGCCTTCCTGGCGGCGTTCGAGGCTGCGCTGGATGAACAGCTGCAGCAGGAAGCGGAGGCCACGGTGGGTGAGACCAACCCGGACGGCAGCAAGAAGAAGAAAGCGCAAGAGACGATCGTGACCGAGGGCGAAGTATGCAAGTGAGCCAAGGAGCCCTGGTGCGAGGCAAATTGCTGGCGCCGCTGGTGTCACTCGTGGTGCTGCTGTCATTGGCACCGCAACTGGCGCAGGCCCAGACGGCACCGTCGGCCGGAGAAGTCGAATTCGCCCGCGGCGTGGGTTATGCCCAGACGCCGGGGCAAAGTGTGCGCATCCTGGGGCGGGGCCTGGCGTTCAAGGAAGGCGACACCCTGAGCACCTCGGAGGGTTCCACCGCCATCGTACGCATGCAAGACGGCACGCGCATGACACTGCGCCCGGGCACCGACATGGTGGTGCAGCGTTACCAGTACAAGGAAGGCGCGCCCGACAACAGCATGGTCATGCAACTCTTCTCGGGTGGGCTGCGCGCCATCACCGGGCTGATTGCCAAGAACTCGCCGGATGCGGCCAAACTGCAGACCAAGACCGCCACCATCGGCATACGCGGCACCGACTTCGATGCCCGCATCTGCCAGCGTGACTGCGCCGCCGAATCGGGCAAAGTGAGCGAGACAGCACGCGCCAACAGCGTACAGGCCAGCGCCAAACTGTTGCTCACCCAGGGAGAAATCAACGCCGTGGACGCCGCCGGCACACGCCGCCGGCTGGTCGACGGCGGCGCCATCTACCCCGGCGAGACAGTGGAGACCGCTGCGGCAGCACGCGCCGTACTGGCCTTTCGCGACGACAGCCGCCACACCCTGGGCGCGGCCACCCGGTTTCGGGTCGACAACTTCGTCTACGACGAGAAGAACCCGAGTGACGGCAAATTTCTG
>JANOTG010000175.1:0-7185 GCA_031416215.1 Betaproteobacteria bacterium | reverse complement strand
CGCCAGTGCACAGGCCGGGTACGGGCGGCACAGGGTGCCAGCCAACGCGGCATAACTGGCCTCGAAACTCGCCAGTACGGCGTCGTCCGACACCTGCGAGGCAGGTGCTGCATCGCGCAGCAGCCGCCGCAACAGGGCGTGCGCGCCAGCACCAATCAACACAGTGATGTCGGCCTGAGTCCGCTCTGGCAGGCCATGCACGGCCAGCGCCCGGTTTGCCGCGTGGGCAATTTCCGGCGCCGTATCCACCAGCGTGCCGTCCAGGTCCAGGCAAATCAACCGATACGACATGGGGTGTGCTGGCGAAATCCGTCGTGCCCCTCAGGCAGCGGCGGCATCCTTCTCCTGCTTGAGCTTGGCCAGATGCTGGTCTTCCAGCTCACGCCGGCGCTGTTGCTGGCGCATCAACTCCTCGGCGCGTTGTTGTTCGAGTTCTGCGGCCGACGGCTCACGGTCGAACGACAACGAGGGACCCGATTCCGAGGCCGGCTCGCCGCGTTTGCTCTTGAGCTTCATCGCCAGCCGCAATTCGTTGGCCGAGTCGGCGTTGCGCAGCGCCTCCTCATAGGAAATATGGCCTTCGTTGTACAACTCGAACAGCGCCCAGTCGAAGGTGCGCATACCGAGCTCGCGCGACTTCTCCATCAGCGCCTTGATGTCGCCAAAGGCGCCTTTGAATATGCGCTCGGCGATGGTCGGAGTATTGAGCAAGATCTCGATGGCAGCCCGGCGACCCTTGCCATCCTCGGTGCGCACCAGACGCTGCGAAACAATGGAGCGCAGATTGGCCGACAAATCCATCAGCAACTGGTTGCGCCGCTCCTCGGGGAAAAAGTTGATGATGCGGTCGATCGCCTGGTTTGCGCTGTTGGCATGCAGCGTACCCAGGCACAGGTGGCCGGTCTCGGCGAATGCAATGGCGTGCTCCATGGTCTCGGGGTCGCGAATTTCGCCGATCAGGATCACGTCCGGCGCCTGGCGCAGCGTGTTCTTCAACGCATGGTGCCAGGAATGGGTGTCGATGCCGACCTCGCGATGGGTCACCAGCGACTTCTTGGACTGGTGGACATACTCCACCGGATCCTCCACGGTGATGATGTGCCCGGCCGAGGTGCTGTTGCGGTAGTCGATCATGGCCGCCAGGGAGGTGGATTTTCCCGATCCGGTACCGCCGACCACCAGCACCAGCCCGCGCTTGTTCATGATCACTTCCTTGAGCACTGGCGGCAGGTTGAGCTTCTCGAAATTGGGAATCTCGGAGGCGATGGTGCGGATCACCATGCCCACATGCTGCTGCTGCATGAAGACATTGACCCGAAAACGCGAAATGCCGGGAATGAAGATGGCGAAATTGCACTCCAGGTCGCGCGCAAATTCCTCCCTCTGGCGCTGATTCATCATGGCATCTGCCAGCACGCGCGTGATGTCGCCGGTGAGTTTCTGCGCCGCCAGTGGCTGCATGTTGCCGTTGGCCTTCATGCTGGGCGGAAAATCGTTCGCGATGAACAGGTCCGATCCACCGGCCTGGCGCATCGCAGCCAGCAGTTTGTGCATGTGGCTGCGCGCCTGTTCTTCTGTCAGTGTTGCCATGGTCATCTTCGGTTTTGGGTTGCCACACGGCCCCTGGCACAACTGTATCGCACCGCAGTGAGGGCCCGAACGGCTGCTAGCATGTCGGCATGAACAGCGGGCTTATCGGCAACTGGGCGGGCCTGCCGTGGATCGCATCGCACCCATTCGCCTATCCGGCGCTGGAAGTGCTGCACATCATCGGTATCGCATTGCTGTTGGGCAGCCTGGTGCTGCTGGAGCTGCGGGTGTGGGGCCTCGGCCCGGAGCTGCCAGTGCGACCACTCGCCAGATTGGCACTGTCGGTCACGGTGGCGGGTTTTACCTTGGTGTTGTGCAGCGGCCTGTTGATGTTTTCCGCCAATCCGGCCGAGATGTTGGCGAACCGCGCCTTCGTCATCAAGCTCGCTCTGGTGCAATTGGCCGGCATCAACGCCGTCTGGTTCCATGGCCGCGGCAGTCTGGAGCGTTGTGACCGGATGGCCAGGGCACAAACCCTGCTGTCGACGGGGCTTTGGCTGGGCGCCATCGCCTGCGGGCGCTGGATCGCTTACCTTTGATGCATTATGCTGAACCGACGCACCTTCGCCACCACGCCCCTGCTGGTCGCCCTGCCTGTGTGGGCCCACCATGGCTGGAGCAGTTTTGACCAGACCCGTCCCCTGTACCTGGAAGGCCGGGCGACGCAGGTGACCTGGCGCAACCCGCACGCCGAGCTGCGGCTGGAGACACCCGCTGAAGGCCTGAAGCTGCCGGCCGACCTGGCCTCACGCAACCTGCCTGCGCAAACCGCGCCGGTGGACGGCGCGGCGTTGCTCAAGGCCGCGCAACTGCCAACACGCAAAGACCGGCGCTGGGAGGTCGAGCTGGCGCCCCTCTCGCGCATGCAGGACTGGGCCGTGCCCGAGATCAAGGTCGGCGATGTGCTGGCCCTGTTGGGCTTTAGCTTCACCGCAGAAAAAGGTGGTGCGGTGATGCGGGTGGAGTACCTGTTTCTGGCTGGAAAAACCTACGCCCTGCGTTCGTCGCCGGCCTGATCGGACGCGGACAACCGGGGCACAGCAGCTGCGATGCCCCGCACCGGGCATCAAACGGTGACTGTGCGTCACTGAATCACTTCGTCGGCGCGCACCAACAGGGATGGCGGGATGGTGATGCCGAAGGCTTTGGCGGTCTTCTGGTTGAGGACGATCTCAAAAGTGGTCGGCTGCTCCACCGGCAGGTCGGCCGGCTTGTCGCCTTTGAAGATGCGATCCACAAAATAGGCGGCGCGGCGCATCAGGTCAAGCTGATTGGGACCCACGGACATGAGGCCACCGGCATCGACGAATTCGCGCGCTGCGAACACCGCCGGCAGCCGGTGCTGGGCGGCGAGTTCCACGATCTGCTTGCGGTGTTCGAACGTGAACGGGCTGACCTGCACCATCAGCGCCTGGGCGCGCTCCTGTTGCATGGCTGCAAAAGCCCCTGCCAGTGCCTCGGGCTGGCTCTCTTGCTGCACCACGAGTGTGACGCCGGTCACTTGCGCGGCCGAACGCAGCAGCTCCAGATACAGCGGCGTGGCAGGAGCACCCTTCCAGACGAGTACGGCGATCCGCGTCGCCTTGGGGAACCATTCGCGCAGCAGTTGCAGACTCTTGCCGGCAAGATCCGTCGACATGTTGGTCGTGCCCGTCACGTTGCCACCGGGTCGGCCGAGGCTGGCAACCAGGCCCATGGCCACCGGATCGGGTGCAGTCACCATGACGACGGGAATGGAACTGGTCGCGCGTTTGGCCGCGATGGTGGTGGGGCCTGTCGCCGCCAGGATGACGTCCACCTTGAGCAGCACCAGCTCCATCGCGAGCTCGGGCAGGCGCTCCATCTTGCCAGCCGCCCCGCGAAACTCGATGGAGAGGTTGCGACCTTCAACATATCCCAGCGCGCGCAGCCCATCGACAAAAGCACGGAGGTTCTGGTCCGGGCCCGCCGCTGCCGACAACACACCCACGCGCCAGACCCTGGCGGGAGTCTGCGCGGCAACAAAGCCCGGGCCTGCGAGCAGCGCCATGCCGCGCACAATCCATCGTCTGCGCCGGAGTTGCATGGTGGGTCCTTTGTGCGCGTTACGTACTGGCGGATTTGCTGATCGATAATTGTGCCACCTGTGGGCGCACCGTTCGCAGGCCTCTTGGGCAAAGGACAATCGACATGACTTCTCCGGTACGTGCATCCAACACTCCGTTCGCGGTGACTGTGGAACAGGGCAAGAGTTACTTCTGGTGTTCTTGCGGCCAGAGCAAGAACCAGCCATTTTGCGACGGGTCCCACAAGGTCGATGGTGTGTTTTCGCCGGTGAAATACAGCGCCACCGAAAGCAAGCAGGTCTATTTTTGCGGATGCAAAGCCTCGGCCAACCAGCCGCTGTGTGACGGAAGCCACAAGAACCCGGTGTGAGTACTGCGGCGGCAGGAAGTGCTGTCCCGCGCAGGTCCCGGGTGGCATTCGCGGCCTGAAGCGCTTTATTCGATCACCTCGTCGGCGCGCAGCAACGTCGATTGCGGCAACGCAATGCCCATTGCCTTCGCGGTTTTCCCATTGATCACCATCTCGAACTTAATGGGCTGCTCGATCGGCAGGTTGCCGGGCTTGGCACCCTTGAGGATCTTGTCCACGTAGCCTGCAGCACGGCGAAAGTTGTCGTCATTGGAAGGCCCATACGGCATGAGGCCGCCCGCTAATACCGAAGTGCGGGCCGCCAGGATGCCGGGAATCTTGTACTGCAGGGCGGCATCGGCCAGTGGTCCAAGCGCGGCCTGGATCAACGCGCCCTGGACACCGACGTAGGCTTGGACACGCGCGGCAGCGGCTCGCTTGAAGGCCGCAGCAATGTCTGCCGGCTGCTGTAGTTCAAGCAGGGTCACGCGCAGTCGCAGGGGCCCGGCCGCCTGCACGATTTCCCTGGCCTCGGAAGCGCTGGCTGGAACCGCCGGCTGGAACAACACGGCAACATGTTCAATGCCTGGAAGGGCGTCCCGCAGCAGCTCCAGCCGCTTGGGCCCGAGTTCGCTCGCCACCGTCGTCAACCCGGTCAGGTTGGCGCCTGGTCGCTGCAGGCTGCGGGCAATTCCGGAAGCGACCGGGTCGGGCGACAGGGCGAACACGATGGGGATGGTTTGGGTGCTTGCCGCCAGCGCAATCGCAGGTTCGTTGGTCGTCAGCAGCAGGTCTGGCCGGGTCGCAACAATCTCGGCGGCCAGCCCCGCAGTAACATGCGGCAGGTTGTTGGCGTAGCGCAGTTCCATGGTGTAGTCGCGCTGCTCAACCCATTGCAGATCAGCCATACCCTGGCGAAACGCAGCAAGGTAGGTGGCGCTGGTCGCCACGGTTCCCGCGCCAAGAAAGACGATCCGTCGTACCCGGCGTTCCTGTGCGAGCAAGCGCGCCGCTGCCATAGCGCCCGACGCAAAAAGCACAATGCGACGTGTCGTCATTCAATCATGCGGTCGACGCGCAGCAGCATCGATTGCGGAATCTTGAGGCCCAGCGCCCGGGCGGTCTTCATGTTCAGCACCAGTTCGAGTCTGGTCGGCTGCTCGACTGGCAGGTCCACCGGCTTTGTGCCCTTCAGCACCCTGTCGACAACCCTAGCGCCACGGCGGAAATGTGCCGTGACGTTCTCGCCGTAACTCATCAGGCCCCCAGCCTCCGGGTACGGGTTGAACGAATAAATTGCGGGCAGTCGGTTGCGTGCCGCCAACTCCGCGATCAGCCGCGCGCGGCCTGTAAAGAATGGGTCTGGGCCCACGATCAGCGCGTCGGGGCGTGTCCGCGCGAACGCAGTGAAAGCCGCGTCGATCTGGCTTTCGCTCTCTGCCTCGAATGCCGAGACACTGATGTTGGCCGGTTTGGCTGCAATTTGAATTTGGGTCAATACCCCGAGGGCACCAGGATTGGTCGGATTCAACAACACCGCCACGCGCGACAATTTGGGAACCACGGCACCCAGAAACTCCAGGCTCTTGATGCTGAGGTCGGTGGACTGGATCGATACACCGGTGGTGTTTTTCCCCGGTTTGGCAAGGCTGGCGACAAAACCCAACGCGACCGGATCACCCACGGCGACAAACACGATGGGAACGGTCGCGGTCGCCTGCTGCGCCGCACGCAGTGGGGTGGAACCTATCACGACGATGACGTCCAATTTCATCTGAACCAAATCCACCGCGAGCTGCGGCAGGCGTTCATTCTTGCCGTCCGACGAGCGCCATACCATTTCCAGGTTCTTGCCTTCGACATACCCAAGCTCTTGCAGATCCCGAAAAAATGCCATGTAAAGAGGATCGGGGCTGGGGGATGGGGGTACGGCCCGAACGGCCAGAAACCCGATGCGCCAGACCTTGTTGGTCGTTTGCGAGAAAGTGCTGCAGGGTGCTGCAAGCAGCATCGAGCTGGTTATGAGCAATGACCTGCGTACCATCGTCATTGGATCACCTCAGTGGCCCGCAGCAACAACGACTGCGGGATCGTCAGGCCGAGTGCACTGGCAGTCTTCTGGTTGATGAACAGTTCATACTTGGTCGGCTGCTCCACCGGCATGTCGGCTGGTTTGGCTCCCTTGACGATGCGGTCCACAAAGTAGGCGGCGCGCCGGTACATGTCGATCAGATCGGGCCCGTAAGACAGCAAGCCGCCAGAATTCGCGAACGCCTGGTTGCCGTAAACCGCTGGCAAGCGATTGAGCGCGGCAAACTCGATGATCTCCTTGCGGTGGGTGAGTGAAAACGTGCCGTGCTTCACAACCATCAATTGGGGGCGCTCTCGCAGCAAAGCGGCAAGCGCCCCCGGGAGCTGCTCGGCTTTTTCCACCGCCTGTACCGCGAGCGTCATCCCCGTTCTACTGACCGCAGCCTGCAGCTGTTCGGTGAACCGTCTTCCAGCGCTGGTCGGATCCGTCAAAAGCGCGACCCGCGTGGCCTTGGGAGCAAACTCTCGCACCAGCTCCAGATCCTTGGCAGCCAGATCGCTCGAGGTCATGCTCATGCCGGTGAGATTGCCGCCGGGCCGCGCAAGGCTGGCGATAAAACCACTGCCGATCGGATCGGACGCAGCCGCCATGACAACGGGGATGGTGCTGGTCGCGCCCTTGACCGCGGCGACGGGCCGCGAGCCTTCCGTGACGATGGCGTCCACCTTGAGTTGCACCAGCTCGTTTGCCAGCACGGGAAGGCGGTCCCACTGTTCGCCGGAGAAGCGGTATTCGATGGAAAGATTTCGCCCTTCGATGTAGCCCAAGGCGCGCATCCCTTCAACGAAGGCTCGCGTGTAGTTGTTCTCCCCGGCGCTTTGCGAGAGGTAACCGATGCGCCAGACCTTGGCTGGCGTCTGGGCAAAAGGGGCTGAGGTTGCTGCCAGCAGCACGATACCGCCCACCATCAAGGGTCTGCGTTGCATGTTCACTGAACCACCTCGTCGGCGCGCAGCAACAGCGACTTCGGGATGGTGAGGCCGAGGGCCTTGGCGGTCTTGATGCTTACAGCCAACTCCAGCTTCGTAACCTGTTCGATCGGCAGGTCGGCTGGCTTGGCACCGCGCAGGATGCGCGACACAAACGACGCGGCGGTGGCAAAACTGGCA
>JANOTG010000174.1:0-2895 GCA_031416215.1 Betaproteobacteria bacterium | reverse complement strand
TCGCGGTACATGGCACTGTCCTCGTCGCCAAGCCCGTCGAGATCGGCCCAGCCATACAGGCGTCGTGACGCACAGTCCTTCAGGCCATAACCGCCGTAATACAGCAACAGGCCACTGAGCCCCGGGCCCTTCGCGGCGCGTGCGTCGAGCGCCGCCACCAGGCTCAGATGGGCGCCGGCCGAGTCGCCACCGATGGCGATGCGCTCGGTATCCAGGCCCCATGTCGCACCATGGGCTGCCACATGCTGCAACACCGCGAACACCTGATCGGGCTGGGTCGGAAATTTTTTCTCCGGAGCCAGCGTGTAGTCGATGGCCAGCACTGCCCAGCCGCTTTTTTGCGCCAACAGGCGGCAGATACGGTCATGGGTATCGAGGTTGCCCAAAATGAAACCACCGCCGTGGGCGAACAACAACACCGGAATCGGACTGCCGGTATCCGGCCGGTACAAGCGCAAAGGCACCGTGCCATGGGCGGTGTCCAGCGACAACTCGCGCACCGACGGCAAGTCGACCCGAAAGCTGTTCCAGTAGGCGCGCTCGTGGTTGTAGCCCTCACGCATCACCAGCAGGGGCACGGTCGAGGTGGCCCGAAAACTGGCGTACTGCTCCCGGCTTTTCTGCAAGGCCACCAGGCTTTGCGCGGTCAATCGATGGACGATATCGAGCTTTGGCATGGCCAGTCCTCCCGAGGTGAGCATGAGCTACAAACACGCACGTTCCGTTTTGCATTGGACATCAGCTTGGGCCACGCGTTGCGACCTATATTTGAACCGAAACGACATCGCAACCCAAGCCGTCGCCAAGGTGTCGCTGTTGGTAGTTTCCCGACATGCACAAACAGTGTTCAACGTGTAAGATGATTTTTGACCATGGCGGCATAGTGTCGCCATCACATCACCGCCTTTTTTCAGGAGCACAAACATGTCACAGGAACTGGATTATCTGAGCCAGCAGGTCGCCCTCGGGCGCGGCTCGCGGCGCGACTTCATTGGCCGTGCTGCCGCGTTGGGCTTGTCGGCAGCAGCCGCCAACGCCATGTTGTCGAGTGCCGCACATGCGGCCGGGCCGCGCAGGGGCGGCATCATGAAGATCGGCCTGCAGGGTGGCGCCGCCACTGACAGCCTGGATCCGGCGGTGGCTGCCAACCAGCTCACCTTTCACATGGGCCGCGCCTGGGGCGAGGAGCTGGTGCGCCTGTCGACCACCGGCACGCTACTGCCGTTGCTGGCCACCGAGTGGCGATCCTCCCCTGACGCCAAGGCCTGGGTGTTCAAGATCCGCAAGGGCGTGCAGTTCCACAACGGCAAGGAGATGACGCCCGACGACGTGGTGGCCACGATGCGCCGCCACAGCGGCCCCGACGCCAAGTCCGGCGCGCTGGGCATCATGCGCGGCGTGGACTCGGTCACGCGCGACGGCGACAGCGTGATCTTCACGATGAAGGACGCCAATGCCGACTTCCCCTACCTGTTGACCGACTACCACCTGCTGATCCAGCCGGGCGGCGGCGCGGACAACCCCAAGGCAGCGATCGGCACCGGCCCCTACAAGATGGCAACCTTCGAGCCAGGTGTGCGCACCGTGCTGGAGCGCAATCCGAACTACTGGGACGCCAAGTCGCGCGGCTTCGCCGACCAGGTCGAGTTGATCGTGATCAACGACAACACCGCGCGCACCTCGGCGCTGCAGAGCGGCCGCGTGCATGTCATCAACCGGGTGGCGCCCAACGTGGTGGACCTGATCAAGCGCGTTCCGGGCGTGACGATCCAATCGGCCGCGGGACGGGGGCACTATGTGTTCAACGCGCACTGCAACACGGCCCCCTTCAACAACAACGACCTGCGCCTGGCGCTCAAGTTCGCCATGGACCGCAAGGAGATGGTCGACAAGCTGCTACGCGGCTACGGCTCGATCGGCAACGACTTCCCGATCAACGGCGGCTACCCGCTGTACAGCGCGCTGCCGCAGCGGCCCTTCGATACCGACAAGGCTGCGTTCCACTACAAGAAGTCTGGCCATGACGGCAGCCCGATCCTGCTGCGCACCTCCGAGGTGGCCTTCCCAGGCGCGGTCGAGGCGGCCCAGCTGAACCAGGCCACCTGCGCCAAGGCCGGCATCAAGATCGAGGTGCGCCGCGAGCCCGGCGACGGCTACTGGTCCAACGTCTGGAACAAGCAGCCTTTCGCCACCTCGTACTGGGGCGGCCGCGCGGTGCAGGACCAGATGTACTCCACCGCCTATATCGTCGGCGCCGACTGGAACGACACGCGCTTCTTCAACCCCGCCTTCGACAAGATGGTGATTGCCGCGCGCGGCGAGCTCAATCAGACCAAGCGCAAGCAGATGTATGCGGACATGGCCATGATCGTGCACAACGAAGGCGGCGTGATCGTGCCCATGTTCAACGACACCATCGATGCCACGGGTCCGCAGGTGGCAGGCTGGGTGAAGAACCCGAACTCCGAGTTGATGGGCGGCTTGGGCGCATCCGCCCTCTGGCTGAATGCCTAAACTGCTTGCGTCGGCACTGCTGGCCGGATGATGACTCCGCTGCAACGGGAGGTATTCCGGCGCGTGCTGCTGGGTCTGATGCTGCTGGTCGGCGTATCCATGCTGATCTTCGCCGGCACGCAAATCCTGCCTGGCGACGTGGCCCAGGCCATCCTGGGCCAGTCGGCCACGCCCGAGGCGGTGGCGAACCTGCGCAAGGAGATGGGGCTGAACGAGCCAGCGGCGGTGCGCTACTGGAAATGGTTCTCGAGCGCAGTCACCGGCGACTTCGGCAAGTCGCTGTCCAACGGCCAGGACATCGCCTCATCGCTGGGCAAGCGCATGCAGAACACCTTTTTCCTGGCCGGCTGCGCGGCCGTGGTGGCGGTGCCGCTGGCGATC
>JANOTG010000173.1:0-8260 GCA_031416215.1 Betaproteobacteria bacterium | reverse complement strand
CCAGCACAAGACCAAGCCAATATGCAGCTGTATTTCAACCCGGCAAGTTACAGCACCAAGACCTCCGAGCGGCGGCGCACGATGAACACCGACCCGTTCCCCGGCTTCTCGATGTCGGTGCACGCCTGCCGCCCAAGCAGCCGTGGCGACATAACGATTGCTTCGGCCGACCCACGGGCCGCACCGCTGATCAGGCCCAACTACCTGTCGACTGAAAAGGACCTGCAGGAGGCACTGGCTGGCGCCAGGCTGCTACGGACCCTGGCTGCCGCCAGTCCGTTGCGCGACGTCATTCACAGTGAAATACTGCCCGGTCCCGATGCCGTGAGCGACGATGCGCTGTTGCAAGACTTCCGCCGGCGCGCCGACACCATCTTCCATCCGGTCGGCACCTGCGCCATGGGGCCGTCGCCGGATCACGCCGTGGTGGATTCCCGGTTACGGGTGTACGGCTTGGCTGGGCTGCGCGTCATCGACGCGTCGGTGTTCCCGTGCATCACATCGGGCAATAGCAACGCCCCGACCATCATGGTGGCCGAGAAGGGCGCGCAGATGGTTTTGCAGGACGCGGCTGGACATCAACCCGCCTCCACCTCCACCAGGCAGTCATAGAACGTTGGCCCGCGGCCCAGGTCGGTCAGTTGCTGGCTGGTGAGTTCATTGACATTTTTGCCGTCCAGCCCGAGCTTGCGCCACCAGATGCCCATGCCATTGACCACGCCGGGGCGGGCGCGCGGCGAGATTTCGAGTTTGCAGCGGTAGTCGCCACGCCGGTTGAACACCCGCACCACGGCGCCGTTGTGCAAGCCACGGCTCTGCGCATCTTGCGCGCTCATTTCCAGCAGAGGCTCCCCCTCGATGTCGCGCAGGCTCTTCACGTTGACAAAGGTGGAGTTGAGGAAGTTGCGGGCCGGCGGCGAGATCATGGCCAGCGGGTAGGTGGTGGAGCTGCCCACACTCTCATAGTTCGGCACATGGTCCGGCAAGCCGTCCATGCCCAACGCGGCCAGCCGAGCGCTGAAGAATTCGCACTTGCCTGACGGTGTGGGAAAGTTGCCGTGGGCGAATGGCGTATCGCTCAGCCGCAGTGTGGCAAAGCCGTTGGCCAGCAATTCGTTGAAATCAACCGCTTCGCCAAACGCTGCGCGGCACAGCGCTTCGTCACTGTCGGCAAAACAGGGGTTGTCGAACCCCATGCGCTGCGCCAGGTCGCGAAATATCCGGCTGTTGGGGCGTGCCTCGCCCACCGGTGTGATGGCC
Source organism: Betaproteobacteria bacterium (assembly GCA_031416215.1). Lineage (GTDB taxonomy): Bacteria > Pseudomonadota > Gammaproteobacteria > Burkholderiales > Burkholderiaceae_C > CAISIP01. The sequence goes on along the minus strand of JANOTG010000173.1, from coordinate 7,000 downwards.
GGGCGATTCAGCAGCACATCGGTGTGGCCGTAACTTGCGTGGATATCCCAATGCTCCAGTTGCGTCGTGGCCGGCAGGATGTAGTCCGCGTAATCGGCAGTGTCCGTGTGAAAGTGCTCCAGCACCACCGTGAAAAGGTCTTCACGCGCGAATCCGCGCGCCACCTTGCTGGAATCGGGCGCCACCGCCACCGGGTTGCTGTTGTAGACGATCAGCGCCTCGATGGCTGGGCCGAAGGACGGGGATGCGCTACGCAGCAGGTCGTCACCGATGGTGTTCATGTTGATGGTGCGTGGGTTGCGGCCGTGCAGCAGGTCGGGCCGCTCGAGCTCCGCGCGCTGCACCGGGAAGTCGCCCGAGCTCGACAACAGGATGCCACCGGCCGGGTTGCGCCAGGCACCGACCAGTGCTGGCAGGCAGGCCACGGCGCGCGCCGCGTTGCCGCCGCCGCGCACCCGCTGCATGCCGTAGTTGAGCCGGATCGCAACCGGGCCTTCACTCCGCGCGCAGGCGCCGTAGTCGTGCGCCAGCTGGCGAATTTGCCCGGCGGAGATGCCACACACCGCGGCGGCGCGCTCCGGGTTCCACAGCAGGGCGCGTTCGCGCAGTTGCTCCCAACCCAGGGTGTAACGTGCCAGGTAGTCGTGGTCGAGCCAGTCGTGGCTGATCAGCTCGTGCATCAGCGCCAGAGCCAGGGCGGCGTCGGTGCCTGGCAGCAGGGCGATGTGTTCATGGCACTTGTCGGCGGTCTCGCTGCGCCGCGGGTCGATACACACCAACTTGGCGCCATCGCGTTTCGCAGCTTGGGCGTAACGCCAGAAATGCAGGTTGCTGCCGATCGGGTTGCTGCCCCAGATCACAATCAGCCGGGCGTGGGCGAACTGCTCGACGCGCATGCCGGTCCTGGCGCCCAAGGTGTGGATCAGCCCCTGCCCACCGGCGGCGGAGCAAATGCTGCGCTCCAGCCGGGAGGCGCCAAGCTGGTTGAAAAAACGCGCTGCCATGCTCTCGCCCTGAACCAGCCCCATGGTGCCGGCGTAACTGTACGGCACGATGGCCTGCGCTGCAGCATCACCCCGATCGGTGATGGCGCGCAACCGGGCGGCGATGTCGCCCAGTGCCGCGTCCCAGCTCGTGCGCACAAACTGCCCGCTGCCCTTGGGGCCGCTGCGCTTGAGCGGGTACAACACACGCGCCGGGTGGTAGGTGCGCTGGGTGTAGCGGGACACCTTGGTACACAGGGCGCCGTCAGTCTGGGGATGCCCTGGATTGCCTTGCACCTTGATCGCCACACCATGCTGGACGGTGGTGACGAGTGAACAGGTATCAGGGCAGTCGTGCGGGCAGGCGCCAAGAATGGTATTGGTCATGTAAGGGTTGGTTGATGCCGGTGCACACCAGATTCGATGGCTTGGGGACACTGGTGCCGACAATTCTTCGTATTCTGGCTTGGTTATAGACTAGCGACAAGCGTCATTCACAGGAGATGTTATGAAGATGATCGATTCCATCGTCACCCAGGCGGCCGGTATTGCAGCCGTGCGCCGTGACATTCATGCCCACCCCGAGTTGTGTTTTCAGGAGGTGCGTACCGCCGACCTGGTGGCCGCCAAACTCACCGAGTGGGGAATTCCCATCCACCGTGGCATGGGAACGACGGGTGTGGTGGGTATTCTGAAAAGCGGCAGCTCCAGCCGCGCTGTCGGATTGCGGGCTGACATGGACGCGTTGCCGATGCAGGAGTTCAACTCGTTTGAACATGCCAGCAAAAACGCCGGCAGGATGCATGCCTGCGGGCACGACGGCCACACGGCGATGCTGCTCGCGGCGGCGCAGCACTTTGCCCGGCACCGCAATTTTGATGGCACGGTATATCTGATTTTCCAGCCGGCTGAAGAGGGTGGCGGTGGCGCACGCGAGATGATCAAGGACGGCCTGTTCGAGCAATTCCCGATGGAGGCGGTTTTTGGCATGCACAACTGGCCTGGATCGCAGGTCGGCAAATTCGCGGTCAGCCCGGGGCCGGTGATGGCTTCGAGCAACGAATTCAAGATCACCATCCACGGCAAGGGTGGCCACGCGGCCCTGCCGCACCTGGGGCTGGACCCGGTGCCGGTCGCATGCCAGATGGTGCAGGCGTTTCAGACCATCATCAGCCGCAACAAGAAGCCGATCGACGCCGGTGTGGTGTCGGTGACCATGGTGCATGCCGGGGAGGCCACCAACGTGATACCCGACAGCTGTGAGTTGCAGGGCACGGTGCGCACCTTCACGCTGGAAGTGCTGGACCTGATCGAGCAGCGCATGAAGGAGATTGCCGAGCACACCAGCGCGGCCTTTGGCCTGCGTTGTGACTTCAGTTTCACGCGCAATTACCCGCCTACCATCAACGCCGCGCCGGAGGCCGAGTTTGCCCGCCAGGTGATGGTGGATATCGTGGGTGCCGACAATGTGCTGGTACAGGAACCCACCATGGGCGCGGAAGACTTTGCCTACATGCTGCTGGCCAAGCCCGGCGCCTACTGCTTCATCGCCAACGGCGACGGCAGCCACCGCGAGATGGGTCATGGCGCCGGCCCCTGCATGTTGCACAACCCGAGTTACGACTTCAACGATGACCTGATACCGCTCGGCGCAACTTACTGGGTGCGGCTGGCCGAGCAGTGGCTGGCCAGACCGGCGCCTGCTGCTGCAGCCTGAAGGCAAGCTGTGATCAATCCGGTGAGCGCGTTCTCTGCGAGTTACGCCGCAGCACGGGTCAAGTTTCTGGAAGCCGCGGCCACCGCCGGGGCTCAGATGGAATCCCATGTGCACCCGCTCAAGGGGCGCGATGGTGAGGTGCTGGCGATGGATGTGGCGCGCCTTGGCGCTGCCGATGCGCAACAGCTGCTGATTGTGTCGAGCGCCTGCCATGGGGTGGAGGGTTTTTGCGGCAGCGGTGTGCAGGTGTTCGCCCTGCACGACCAGGAGTGGTTGCGCCTGACTGCCGGCCGGGGTGTGGCGGTGTTGTATGTCCATGCGCTCAATCCCCATGGTTTTTCACACATCCGGCGCGTGACCCAGGAAAACGTCGACCTGAACCGCAACTTCCATGACTATGCGCAGGGTCTGCCGGCCAATCTGGCATACCGCGAACTGCACCCACTGCTGTTACCGCAGACCTGGCCGCCCGACGTTGCGAACCAGGAGGCGATTGCAGCCACCATCGCCAGCAAGGGCATGGCGTATTTTCAGGCAGCGGTGACCCAGGGGCAGCATGAGTTCGCCGACGGCCTGTTTTATGGCGGCATCGCGCCAACCTGGAGCAACCGTACCGTGCGCCAGGTGTTGCAGCAGCATGCCAGCCGGGCCAGCAATCTGGCCTGGATCGACCTGCACACCGGTTTGGGCCCGAGTGGCCTGGGTGAACGCATTTTTGCCTGCCGAGACGATGCCGCCGCCCTGCAGCGTGCACGCCAGTGGTGGTCTGGTGGCGGTACCACACCCATCACGTCGTTTTACGACGGCTCGTCGTCATCGGCGAAACTGACCGGGCTGATGTGGAACGCAGCCTATGAAGAGTGCCCGCAGGCTGAATACACGGCGATCGCCATGGAGTACGGCACCTTGCCGCTGCCCGACATGATCTTGGCGCTGCGGGCCGAGCATTGGCTGCACAAACATCCCGAGGCGCCCGCCGATCTTGCCAGGCGCATCAAGCAGCAGATGCGCGACGCGTTTTATGTCGATACCGATGCGTGGAAGGGCCAGATCATCAGCCAGGCACGCCAGTCCATGTTTCAGGCTGTGGCAGGCCTCAGTGGCGCCGCCGCCTGACGCGGTCTGGCGCGGCCGCTCTGGGCATGCCTATGGCGCTGTCTGGGCGAAGCGGCGCTGCGCCATCTCCAGCAGCCCGTCGAAAATCAGGTTGTCCACCAGCTCGAACGGCACCGACAGGCTGGGTGCCATCTTCCAGCCGGCGCCACCGGTCATGAAACATTTCGGTGCCACGCCGCAATGCCGATGCAGTTGCTGCACCATGCGCTCCATGGCGCCGGCGATGGCGTAGGTGCCGCCGCTGGTCAGCGCGTCACTGGTGTTGGTCGGGAAATCGCGCACCTCGCCGGTTGGCACATGCAGACCGGCGGTGCCGGATTCCAGCGCGCGCAGCATGATGCCGTGACCCGGCAATATCAATCCGCCCAGGAAACGGCCGCTGCTGTCGATCGCCTCCACCGTCACCGCCGTGCCAACCATGGCCACCACGATCGGGCGCGCCGGGCCCTGAGACAACATGCGGTGCCAGGCGCCGATCATGGCCACCCAGCGGTCAGCCCCAAGCCGCGTCGGGAAGTCGTAACCGTTGGTCAGGCCGGCTTCGTTGTCGCTTGCCACCACCCACTGCGGGCTGACGTCCCAGAGCTCCATCTGCTCCTCGACGCGTCGGCGCGCCGCGTCACCGGCAACCACGCAACCCAGCATGTGTGTTGGCGGGTTCAAGGTGGTCCATGGGCCTTCCGCCAGCTTGTCGATATTTTCAAGAAATTCTGCCCCTTGGCACAGAGCTTGGGCAGATTTGCCCGGACCCTCGAACAGTGCCCATTTCAGGCGCGTGTTGCCGACGTCGATGGCCAGGAGTGTCATGGGTGGTGGTGCAGTCTCAGTTTTGCCGCCACGGCAGGCCGTGGTGCCGCCAACCACCGCTGTTCCCGCGGTGCGCGTGTGCGTCCGGATTGCCTTCGAAGCCCTCCAGCACGTTGTAGGACTCGATGCCCAGCTCGCTCGCCCGCCGGGCTGCGGCAATTGAACGCACTCCGCTGCGGCACAGGAACAGCGCCTTTTTTCCCTTCGGTACGGCTTGCTCAACCGCGGCGTCGAAATTGGCATTCATGACCATGCCGGGCCATTGTTTCCAGGCCACCGCCTGTGCTCCCGGAACAAAGCCCACCCACTCGCGCTCGGCATCGGAGCGCACGTCGACCAACACCGCATCTCCGGCCTGCCACCAGGCGCAGGCCAGCAGCACGGGTATGTCACCGGCGTAGCCACTGGCCGGGCGCACACTATCCGGGCCGTCCGCGCCCGCCGCGGCAACGTGTTCACCAGCGTCGTGGCGTAGCCCGGAGCTCAGATTGGCGGGCACCGCCTCGTCGATGCGTTTGGGGCGTGGCAGCTTGAGCGACTGCATGATGTCGATGAACTGTGCTTCGGTCTTGCCGGCCAGGCGCGGATTGCGCGATTTCTCGTCGCCGATGGTCGACTGCGTGCGCCCCTGGTAATCGTGCCCGGGCCACACCGTGCTCGAGTCGGGCAGGGCGAACAGGATTTCCGTGATGCTGCGGTACAGCGCGGCGGCATTGCCGGACTGGAAGTCGGTTCGGCCGCAACCGTCGATCAACAGCGTATCCCCGGTGAATACATGGGTGCGCCAGACAAAACACATGCTGCCCGCCGTATGGCCCGGTGTGTGCAGGGCCAGCAATTGCTCGCCGCCAAAGCGCAAGGTGTCGTGGTGCACCAGCTGCACCGCTGCTGTGGTGATGCCACAGCCCTGCGGCGCCGCTGTGCGTGCGCCCGCGTGTTCCGCGAGTTGTGCGGCGCTGGTGATGTGGTCTGCATGGGCGTGGGTTTCGACCGTCCACGTCAGCTTGAGCCCGTACTGGCGCAGTACAGCCAGGTCGCGATCTACCTGCTCGTCGACCGGGTCGATGATCAAGGCGTCACGTGTGGCCTCGTCGAACAAGACGTAGGTGTAAGTGCACGACACTGGATCGAGCAGTTGAATCGGGCGCATGGTGCACTCCTTGGCGGTCTGGACTCGCGGTATGCTGTGGTCTGTAGTTTAGGCGTTGCGGAGGCGCATATGGTCGATTACACACAGGCGATTCAAGGCGGGGTCTTGATTGGCCTGGCCAGCTGGATACTTCTTGCCGGTGCCGGCCGCGTCAGCGGTGCCAGTTCGATTGCCGCCGGGGTGTTGACGACGCGTCGGCAATCGTCTGCCTGGCGCTGGTTTTTCCTGTTTGGTCTGGTCGGTGGCGGTGCTTTTTTTGCCTGGTTCCTGCAGACACCACGGGTCGAGATGCGCTCCGTCCTGATGCTCGTACCGGCCGGGTTCCTGGTCGGTTTTGGCACGGTGCTGGGTTCCGGTTGTACCAGCGGCCATGGCGTGTGTGGTCTGGGCCGGCGTTCCAGCCGGTCTTTGGTTGCTGTGCTGATCTTCATGGGCATGGCGATCACCACAGTCGAAATCACGGCCCTGCTGCCGCCGGCCGCGTGGTGGGAGTCGGTGCTGTTCGACGGCTTGCGCTGGTTGTTCAAGCGCTGAGCCCTGAGCCTGAACCTGTTGACCAAAAGGAAATCCGCTTTGGACATGTTGACGAAATTCAAACCTGAGCTGATGCCGGTGCGCCAGCAGCGGCAGCGCAGCGGCATGGCGGAACTATGGATCTCCTTTGTCGCCGGCCTGATATTTGCGGCGGGCCTGGTGCTCTCCGGCATGACCCAGCCGGACAAGGTGATCGGGTTCCTCGACGTGAAAGAGATGTTTGTTGGTGCTTTTCCCGGACGCTGGGACTACTCGTTGGGCCTGGTCATGGCAGGTGCGGTAACGATCAGTCTGTTGGCCTTTTCCCTCACGCCGTACGCGAGCGTGCGACCCTGGTTCGCGCCGTCGTTTGTGTTGCCACGGCGGACCGGGGTCGATGGCCGGCTGGTTTTTGGTGCCATCCTGTTCGGTTTTGGCTGGGGCCTCAGCGGTTATTGCCCCGGTCCGGCGCTTGCAAGCTTGCTCACCGGGCAGATTGACACCGCCGTTTTTGTGCTCGCCATGTTGCCGGGCATGTGGCTGGCCCGAAAAATATGAGGTGCCGGCCCGCTTGTTGCTTTGGCCCAGATGGATTACAGTTGACGTTTACGTAAACGTCAATTTGGCGCGGCCTGCCGTCGCGCACCCCAGGAGACCTGCATGACCGACCTGTCCGGCGAATTCAGGGCGCTGGCCCAGTACCGTCCCACGAAC
>JANOTG010000172.1:0-4807 GCA_031416215.1 Betaproteobacteria bacterium | reverse complement strand
TGCGGCAGGTAGCGGTAGTCGACACCCACCGGGCAGGCGTGCCGCGCCTGGCAACCGCTTTGCATGCAGTCGTCGCCCTGTGGCCCATGCAGGTAGCCGGCACAGCGATCCACGTCATAACCCACAGGCGAGAACGCCTGTACCGGACAAGCTGTCAGGCAGGGCTGGCCGTCGCAGTGGAGGCACAGGTCGGCAGCGACCGGTTGGGTCGCCATCAGATCGTTGGCATCCTGTTCCAGCAGCACGGGCGACAGCAGGGCAAAACGCCAGGCATGCCAGAGCCCGAACTGCGGATGGATCTGCAGCAGCAGCGGACTGGTCTGCAGCGGCTCGGCGCGCGCCGCCCATTGCTGGAACGGCCACCACGGCGGGCCATCGGAGGGAAAAATGGCGCGGCCGCCCACGGCCCCGGCCATCGGATGGCCGATGGATTTGCTCCAGCGGTCCATCGGATCGGGCAGGCCGTCGCGCGAGAACCTTGACGCGGCAAACGGCGCCCAGACCTCCGAACCCACCTGGCCGATCATCCAGACCACAGTGGCTGGCTGACCTGAGGTCAGTGGCGGCAGTACATCGGCCGCGCCAGGCAGCCAACCGCCGCGCAAGCGCAGCCCATGGGCCGCCAGTGCCTGCTCAATGCTGCTGCGCGAGGGGTTCATGGTGGTCGTGGCGGGCGGCAGGGTGATGCTTGGTGCGTGGCGGTCCGGACGCGGTGGCCGTCACCCGGGCCTCGAAAAACATGTCACCGTCAATATCGTTCTGCACCTGGTTGTCGAGCTGGCTCAACACCACGGCGGCATGCGTCGCACCGGCCTCTTCGGCGCGCTGCAGGGCCTCGGCACTGGCCAGATCCTGCGCATGGGAAAGGGCCGGTGGCAGGCTGGCGAAGTCACGCGGGCCGGCCTTGGTGAACACCCGGTACACGCCGCGCACCGGTTGCGATACCGTCATGTGGACCCGTTGCGCCACCTGACCCAGCACCGCACCCACCGCATTGGCCACGCCCGCATGGGGTGGCAATACCAGACGTACACCCAGGGCGCTGGCGACGGCCGGGTAATAACTCGCGGCCGGCGCACCCACAGCCACCAGCGGCAGGTCGGGTGCGAACTGCAGCGCAAACACCGGCGTCGGCCCGGCAGCCGCGGCGCCGCGCAACACCATCGCCGTCAACATGCCCGCCATCTTGCCAGCGTTGCCTTCGCTGAGCTGGCCGGCATCGTTCAGGCCGGCTTCGATCAGTTTCTGGCAGATGGTGTCGATCACCTTGTCCACGACCTGGCGCGCCGGGGCCAGCTCGTCACCCATGACCCAGGTGCCCAGGCCATAGAGGTGCCGCATCTGGCGCGCCCAGATGCGCGCTCCAAACACCGCCGCTGCGCGGCTCCAGTGGTCGGACATCTCCAGCACATGCGCGGCATCGCTGGGTGTGAAGCCGCTGTAGATGGCCAAGCCCTTGCGCTCCAGCCGCGCCACGGCACGTGACAGGCCGCGCTCTTCGATGTTGGCGCGCTCGAGGTCCACCGGGCCACGCGCCAGCCGCGTCCACGCGTCCAGTTCGTCCTGTGGCAGCCTGGCCAGATGCGCCTCGTCGGCATGCAGGCGCAGTGCAAAGCGGATCTGGCTGGCGTGCGGCGATTCTTTTTGCTGGCGCTCCAGCACCGGCAATACCTGCGGGTACTGGTGCGCCAGCAGGCTCAGCGGAACCACGCGGCGCGGCCCGATCACCAGCCCCTCACCACCACCAAAACGCACCTCGCTGTCGCCGCCCAGGCCAATGGCATAAATCTTCACCGCCTCCACCATGGGCCGCCACTGGCCGATCATGGCGCCATCGAAACTGAGCTCGGGCTGACCACCACGCACCACGGCGATATCCGTGGTGGTGCCACCCATGTCGGCCACGATGGCATCGTGGTGGCCGCTCAGTGCGCAGGCGCCCAGCACACTGGCAGCCGGCCCGGACAACACCGTGCCCACCGGGCGCTGCAGGGCGCTGTGCACGTTGATCAGGCTGCCGTCACCCTTGACGATCATCAGCGGTGCGTCGATCTGGCGCGCCGCCAGTGTGCTGCGCACCGAACCGATCAGCAACGTGACGTGCGAGATCATGCGCGCGTTGAGCGCGACGGTCATGGCCCGGCGCGGTGCGCCCAGGCTGGACGCCAGCTCATGGCCGCAGGTGACCGGCTTGTCGCACAATTCCTCCACGAGGGCGCGCAGACGCAACTCATGCGCCGGGTTGCGGACCCCGAAACTGGCGGAAATCGCAAAGGCCGAAACACGCGGCGCATGGCGCTCGATGGCGCTGCGCGCCAGCGACTCGTCCAGGGGCGTCAATTCGAAGCCGCCAGCGTCATGCCCGCCAGGCAAGGCGACGATGGCCTCGCTGCCCAGCAATTCGGTCAGGCCGCTGGCCTTGACCTGTGCGGCGTCATACCCGGCCAGCAGCACACACACCGGGGAGCCCTTGCCTTCCACCACCGAGTTGGTGGTCAGGGTGGTGGACAAGGACACCAGGGCAACCTCCTGCAGCAGATCGGCTGGCAACTGGTCCAACGCGCCACCAATACCCACCGCCAGGTCAAACCGCGTCGTCAGGCTCTTGGCAGTGGCCACCACCTGCTTGTTGGCGTCCAGCAAGACGGCATCGGTGAAGGTGCCGCCGGTGTCTATGCCCAGAAAAAAATGCACTTGAAATGTCCTTGTTCATGGGCCGCCACCGTGATCGCGCGGCTCCTGCCCAACGCACAATCATGCCAGCAGGCTGGTGCCGCCAGCATGTCCCCACACGACCTTGACGGTGCAGGCCGCGCCGTTCAGGGTGTTTGCCATTGAAGGGGCCTGCAGTTGCACGCAAACGCATTGGCGAGCCGCTGAGGCCAGGGTGGGCGGCTCCGTGGCTGCCCCCGTGATGGCCCATGGCCAACTACTCCGCCTTTATGCCGCTGCGCCACCAGCCCAGACCTCAGCGGCGGCGAGCGGCGTCGGTTTGCGGGGGTTGAATGCCCGCTACCCGCACATAACTGCCGTGGACGAGATGCGCAAGAATTTCTTCAAGTGCAGGCACAAGCGGTAGCAGAAACGTCAATTCATTGGACGCAGCATCCAGGACCAGTACTGCGACTGGTAGTTCCGCCATGTTCTGCTGATACGGGAGATTCTTGTCTACGGTAGTGAAGGCGTCAAAACTCGCCGCAGCCAGTGCGAGCAACTTCCCGTTCTTGATGCCGGACCAGCCTTCAATGACAACTGTGGAGACCTGATGCGAGGGCAGCGCTCGGCGCAGACGCGCCGGTACACACTCGTCAAGCAGCAGGCGCATCGGCTGCCAGTCGTTCTCGCGCCGCCTCGAGTACCGCTACGGCTCGAGCGCGCGACACCGACGGAAAGTCCTCCAGAAATTCTTCGAGGGAAGACGAGCCTTCAAGGTAATCGAAAAGGTTCTTGACTGGCACACGGGTACCAGTGAAGCACAACGCGCCGCTCATAATCGCCGGGTCGCACTTGACAAGGGATGCATCCATGGTCACCTCCAGTCGGCAAGTTTACTCGGTGGGCGTATCGCAGCGCTTCGTTCTGGCAACTCGGAACGCGGGCGCGACCGTCCGTATCGCGGCACAAACACAGTCAATCGCATGCACAACAGCGAACCGATGCGGCCAGGATGGGGTTGGCTTGCGGCGGTGGATCGCCCACCAAGCTTGAAAGGTCAGGCAGGTGGGGCATTCGGCGCAGTGAGGTAAAGAAGGAGGCCGAAGGCCGGGTGACACGAACGGCGCCGAATGCCCCATCTGCCTGATCCCGCCAGCCAATTGGCGCAACAGATCAAATGCGCAGCCGGTGTCAATCAATCGCCCGCAGAAATCAACCACCGCACCAGATAGTCGGCAAAACTGCGCCGTACCGTGATCTCGAAATGCGCGCCAGCCTCCAGGCACACCACGGTGGCACCGGCTTTGGCGATATGGGTCTGGGCCACCGCGCCGCGCCCGAACGCACGGGCATGCAGGTCCAGCGGGCAACCCCGCGCCAGCAGATCGGCAGCGGCGGGGCCTTGTACACACAGCGTCACGTTGCCGTGGCCGACATCGGTGATCGCCACATGCCGCCCGGCCAGTGCCTGGCGCAGGGCGTCTGCCACGGTGGCGGTGTTGGCATCGTGAAACTTGAACAACCACTCGTCCGGCCCCAGCCACAACAACTGGCGCTGCGGATCGATGCTGGCCGTGTTGGCACCTGCTGGCAGATGCAGGCCGGTGTGCTGCAGCACGGCGTGCGCAAACCCCGCGTCGTGCCCGTCGCCGCGCAGGTTGATCATGCCCTGCAGGGCCATCTCGGTGAGTGTGCATTCACGTCCGTCGACCCGTAGCAGCTGCGTCATGCTGGCAAGTGCACCCGCCAGCGGGCTGGTCTGAATGGCGTCAGGCATGGAGGCGTTTTCCTTCCGGGTCATAAAACACCGTACTGCCGACGGTGGCGGCGACGTAACGACCATCCGCCAGCGCCGCGTAAATCTTCTGGCCGTTGCGCGCATGGCCATCGCGCACCAGCGCCATGGCGATCGAGCGCTTGAGTGCCGGGCTGAAATAACTGGAGGTCACATGCCCGAGCATGGGCACCGGCGGCGGGCTGGCCTGGGAGAGCTCCGTCAACTGGCTGCCCTCCGGCAACACCAGGCTGGTGTCATCGGTCAGCAGGCCCACGATTTGTTTGCGGTCGCTGCGCGCCGTATCGCTGCGGGTCAGCGAGCGCCGGCCCAGGAAGTCCTTGCTCTTGGACACCATGCCACCCATGCCCAGGTCGT
>JANOTG010000171.1:0-13364 GCA_031416215.1 Betaproteobacteria bacterium | reverse complement strand
GTGCGCATCAGCTTGATGGCCTGGGGATTGGTCGAATTGAGAAACAGCATGGCCGCGGCATTGGCCGGGCGGAAGGACTTCTTCCCCATCTTGCGCAGCAGGTTGCGCATGTTCATCGACACGTCGCCGAAATCGATGTTCACCGGGCACGGTGACAGGCATTTGTGGCACACCGTGCAATGGTCCGCCACATCCTCGAACTCCTCCCAATGGCGCACGCTCACGCCGCGCCGTGTCTGCTCTTCGTACAGGAAGGCCTCCACCAGCAAAGACGTGGCCAGTATCTTGTTGCGCGGGCTGTACAACAGGTTGGCACGCGGTACGTGGGTGGCGCATACCGGTTTGCACTTGCCACAGCGCAGACAGTCTTTCACCGAATCGGAGATGGCTCCGATGTCCGAGCGCTGCATGATCAGCGACTCATGCCCCATCAGGCCAAAACTCGGTGTGTACGCATTCGTCAGGTCCCCGTACACCAGATCGGGCTCCAGGCCGCGATTGGCCTGCGCCAACAATGCCGAGTTGCGCAGCAGTTTGCCCTTGTTGAAGTGCCCCAGCGGATCAATGCGCTTTTTGTAGTCGGCGAACGGTTGCAGTTCCTCGGGGGTCAGAAACTCCAGCTTGGTGATGCCGATGCCGTGCTCGCCCGATATCACGCCGTCCAGTGAGCGTGCCAGCGCCATGATGCGCCGCACCGCGGCATGTGCCGTCTGCAACATCTCGTAATCATCGCTGTTGACCGGAATGTTGGTGTGCACATTGCCGTCACCGGCATGCATGTGCAGGGCGATCCACACCCGTCCCTTGAGCACACGGCGGTGAATCTGCACACACTCTTCCAGGATCGCCTCGAAAGCGACGCCGGAAAAAATGGCCCGCAACGGCGCCAGCAATTGTGTCTTCCAGCTGGCGCGCAAGCTATGGTCCTGCAAATCAACAAACAAGGCATCGACATCGTCCAGCCAGGCCTGCCACTGGTCGCGAACTGTATGCAACAAAGTCCGGGCCTGTAGCACCCGGTCTTCCATCAACTCGGTCGGCGCGATCATCTGTGCATCGTCCTGGCGCGCCAGCGGCAGCATCGCCCGGGCAAAAAATTCGGCCAGGGCATCACACAACACCAGCTTGTTGCGCAGACTGAGTTCAATGTTCAGCCGCTCGATCCCGTCCGTGTACTGGCCCATGCGCGACAGCGGAATCACCACGTCTTCGTTGATCTTGAAGGCGTTGGTATGTTTGGAGATGGCCGCCGTGCGCTTGCGGTCGAGCCAGAACTTCTTGCGCGCGTCCGGGCTGATGGCGACAAAACCCTCGCCCCCGCGACGATTTGCGAGCCGCACCACTTCAGATGTGGCCTGTGCGACCGCGTCGGCATCGTCGCCTGCAATGTCGCCGACGAGCACCATTTTTGGCAAACCGCCATGGCTCCCGCTTCCCGCAACCCGCTTGGATTTGGTGGCGTATCCAACTGCTTTCAGATAACGGTCGTCCAGATGCTCCAGCCCCGCCAGCAAAACACCGGTACTGGCTTGTTGCGCCGCCATGAAGTCGATGATGTCGACAATGCCGGGCACGGCATCGCGGGCGTTGCCAAAGAACTCCAGGCACACCGTGCGTACATGGGTCGGCATGCGGTGCATGATCCAGCGTGCACTGGTGATAAGTCCGTCACAGCCCTCTTTCTGGATGCCCGGCAGGCCGCTGAGGAACTTGTCGGTAACGTCCTTGCCCAAGCCCTGTTTGCGAAAGCTGGCGCCTGGTATGTCGAGCTGCTCCGTGCGCTCCAAGGTCTTGCCGTCGGCCTTGAAATATTTCAGCTCAAACGAGGCCACGGCCGCATCGTGAATCTTGCCCAGGTTGTGGTTGAGCCGTGTGACCTCGAGCCAGGTGGCCTGCGGCGTCACCATGCGCCAGGACACCAGATTGTCCAGCGCCGTGCCCCACAACACCGCCTTCTTGCCCCCGGCATTCATCGCGATATTGCCGCCGATGCACGACGCTTCGGCCGAGGTCGGGTCCACCGCGAACACATAACCAGCGGCCTCGGCAGCGTCGGCCACGCGTTGCGTCACCACACCGGCCTCGGTCCAGATCGTGGGAACCGGCGTTTCGACGCCACCAAGTTGACGTAGTTCCAGTTGCGACATGGCTTCGAGCTTTTCGGTATTGATCACCGCACTCTTCCAGGTCAACGGACAAGCACCTCCGGTATACCCCGTGCCGCCGCCGCGCGGGATCACCGTCAGGCCCAAAGCGATACAACCACCCACCAGGCCCGCCATTTCGGCTTCCGAATCCGGCGTGAGCACAACAAACGGATACTCAACACGCCAGTCGGTGGCATCGGTCACGTGCGACACCCGGCTCAGCGCGTCAAACTTGATGTTGTCCTTGAGCGTCAGGCGAGCGAATTGGCGCAGGCATCTGCGCCGAAGCGTTTGGACCTCGACGAATCCGCCTTCGAACGCGTCGACCGCGCTACGGGCGGCATCCAGCAGGGTGCCCACCATGGCGTCTCGCTCGGGATCGAGGTCGGGCGTGCGCCGTTTTCCGACTTCAGCCAGCCGGTGCCGCAGGGCATCGACCAGCAGGCGGCGACGCTTCGGGTTGTCCAGCAGATCGTCCTGCAGGTAGGGATTGCGCTGCACCACCCATATGTCGCCCAATACTTCGTACAACATGCGCGCCGAGCGTCCTGTACGACGTTCATCGCGCAGCCTCAGCAGCGTATCCCAGGCCCCTTCGCCGAGCAGACGAATGACGATCTCACGGTCCGAGAACGAGGTGTAGTTGTAGGGAATCTCGCGAATGCGTTCATGCGGGGTACCCATGTCGCCAGCGGGGGCGAGGAGTTCGGGGCGGGTCGGGGCGTTCATTGGGCTTTCTGGTGACAAAGGCCACCGGTGGCAATACTGGCACCAGTGCGACACGGCGCCGCGATGCGATTCTCAGCTGGCCGCAGGTACAGGTCGGATACTACCGCAGCGCAGCAATTTGCGGACCCGCGCAGGAAACCTATGGAAATCCCTCTATCGCCGCAACTGTCATGTGTGTTTAATGGGACTGTCACAGAGTCAGGGTACTGTGCCCCTTTTATCCAAGGAGAAAACAATGAAAACCAAGTTCGCGGCCGTCGCCGTCGCCGCATCATGTGGCTTCGCCGCCCATGCACAGACCGAAATCCAGTGGTGGCACTCGATGACCGCCGTCAACAACCAGGTGGTGAACGACCTGGCGAACAACTTCAACGCCAGCCAGAAGGCCTACAAGATTGTCCCTACCTTCAAGGGGGTCTACGCCGAATCGTTTGCCGCCGCGGTCGCCGCGTTCCGTGCCGGCAATGCCCCGCACATACTCCAGGTATTCGAGGTCGGCACCGCCACCATGATGTCCAGCACGGGTGTGTCCGTGCCGGTTGGCAAAGTCATGAAAGACGCCGGCGAGAAGTTCGACCCCAAGGAGTATGTTTCCGCCGTCGCCGGTTACTACACCGCTCCCAATGGCGAGATGCTGAGTTTTCCTTTCAACAGTTCCACCACGGTGTTCTACTTCAACAAGGACGCCTTCAAGGCGGCAGGCATCGACACCAGCAAGCCGCCCGGCACCTGGCCCGAAGTGGCGCTGGCCGCCGCGAAACTCAAGGCCAGCGGCCACAAATGTCCGATCACCATCGCCTGGCAAGGCTGGACCCAGCTGGAGAGCTTTTCGGCGTGGCACAACGTCGAATTTGCCACCAAAGGTAACGGCATGCAGGGTATGGACGCCCGCATGAAGGTGAACTCGCCATTGCACGTGCGCCATATCGAGAACCTTGCCAACATGGCCAAGCAGGGGCTGTTCATCTACAAGGGCCGTGCCAATGTGCCCGAGGCGAGTTTCATTTCTGGCGAATGCGCGATGACAACCACGTCCACTGGTTTCTACGGCAACGTCAAGGCCAACGCCAAGTTCGACTGGGGCCTGGCGCCTCTGCCGTTTTACCCCGACGTGCCTGGCGCACCGCAAAATACCGTGATCGGCGGCGCCAGCCTGTGGGTTCTGTCCGGCAAGAAGGCGGATGAATACAAGGGTGTGGCCCAGTTCTTCAGCTACCTGTCGAGGACCGACGTTCAGGCGGCGACGCACCAGCGTACCGGTTATCTGCCGATCACCACGGCGGCGTTTCAAACCACCGAAAAGTCGGGCTTCTACCAGAAGAACCCAGGTTCGGATGTGGGCGTGAACCAGATGATCCGCAAGACCACCGACAAGTCGCGCGGCATCCGGCTGGGCAACTATGTGCAGATTCGCGACATCGAGGACGAAGAACTCGAGCAAGTCTGGGCCGGCAAAAAATCGGCCAAGGAAGCGCTGGACTCGATCGTGCTGCGTGGCAACGAGCTGCTGGAGCGGTTCGAGAAGGCCAACAAGGGCAAGAAGGGCTAGTGGAAAAACGTGTAGTTTTCCGCTCCAGCTGGCTGCCCTGGGTGCTGATTGCACCGCAGGCAGTGGTGATTGCCGTGTTTTTTTTCTGGCCGGCAGCGCAGGTTCTGCTGCAGTCGGCGCAGCAGACCAACGCGTTTGGCACCTCGGTGGAATGGGTCGGTCTGGAAAACTTCCAGAACCTCTGGAATGACCCGACCTATCTCGCATCGTTCTACACCACGGCGATCTTCTCCACCCTGGTGGCCGTACTGGGCATCAGCATCTCGCTGTTTCTGGCGGTTTTCGCTGACCGCATCATCAAGGGCGCGCTGGCTTACCGCACGATGCTCATCCTGCCCTATGCGGTGGCACCCGCAGTAGCCGGCGTGTTGTGGTTGTTCATGCTGGCGCCCAGCGTGGGCGTGGTGTCGTTCTGGCTGCGCGCAATGGGCGTGGACTGGAACCCGCTGCTGGACGGGCAAGAGGCCATGGTATTAGTGGTGATCGCTGCAGTCTGGAAACAGATCTCCTACAACTTCCTGTTTTTTCTGGCCGGCTTGCAGAGTATCCCGAAGTCACTGATTGAAGCAGCGGCGATCGACGGCGCGCGGCCATGGCGGCGCTTCTGGACGATCGTTTTCCCCCTGTTGTCGCCGACCACCTTTTTCCTGCTCGTGATCAATATCGTGTATGCCTTCTTCGAGACGTTTGGCATCATCGACGCCGCAACCTCGGGCGGTCCCGGCAAGGACACCTCGATCCTGGTCTACAAGATCTACTACGACGGCTTCAAGGCCATGGACCTCGGCGCTTCGGCTGCGCAGTCGGTGGTGCTGATGGTGATCGTGGTGATGCTCACCGTGGTGCAGTTCAAGTTCGTCGAGAAGAAGGTGAATTACTAGCATGGACGGCCCCCACGCTCACTCCGTTCGCTGCCCCCCGAGGGGGCGTTCAATGCCCTTCGGGCGGCCGCGCGGGCACTGAGATGGTCGAACGCCGCCCCTGGCTGACCGCGCTGTCGCACCTGGTACTGATTCTGGGCGTGCTGGTGGTGGCATTTCCGCTCTACCTGACCTTTGTCGCCTCGACCCACACGGCGCAGGATATCGTACAAGCGCCGATGTCGCTGTGGCCGGGCGCACAAATGGCGCAGAACTTCAGCGAAGGCTGGAACGGCACACGCACGGGTCAGGGCTCCAAGGCGCCAGTGGGGCAGATGATGCTGGTCAGTCTGGTATCTGCATTGACCATCGCGGTAGGCAAGATCGCCATCTCGCTGCTGTCGGCATTCGCCATCGTGTATTTCCGGTTTCCGTTGCGGATGTTCTTCTTCTGGGCCATCTTCGTGACGCTGATGTTGCCGGTGGAGGTGCGCATCCTGCCAACCTACAAGGTGGTGTCCGACCTGGGCATGCTCAACAGTTACGCCGGACTGACAATACCGTTGATTGCGTCGGCGACCGCCACTTTCTTGTTTCGTCAATTCTTCCTCACGGTACCGGATGAACTGGTCGAGGCCGCGCGTGTGGACGGTGCCGGCCCCATGCGGTTTTTCAAGGACGTGCTGGTCCCGCTGTCGCGCACCTCGATTGCGGCGTTGTTCGTGATCCAGTTCATCTATGGCTGGAACCAGTATCTCTGGCCGCTGCTGATCACCACAGAAGAGAACATGTATCCGGTAGTCATAGGCATCAAGCGCATGATTTCGGGTGGTGATGCACAAACCGAGTGGAGCGTGGTCATGGCCACAGCGCTGCTGGCCATGATCCCGCCAGCCGTGGTTGTGGTGCTGATGCAAAAATGGTTTGTCAAAGGACTCGTGGATACCGAAAAGTAGCAGCCGCACGAGACCGTCAGGATCACCTTGGCGTCCCGTGCTGCACCGAACTCACAAGACAACATGGCCGCAATACAACTCAAAAACGTGATCAAGCGTTATGGCTCGGGCAAGAGCGCCAACCAGGTCATTCACGGTGTCAACGCTGAAATCGCCGACGGCGAGTTTGTCGTCATCGTCGGCCCCTCGGGTTGCGGCAAGTCCACCCTGCTGCGCATGGTGGCAGGGCTGGAAGAGGTGAGCGCCGGCGAGATATTGATCGGCAACCGTGTCGTCAACGACTTGGAGCCGGCCGAGCGCGATATCGCCATGGTGTTCCAGAACTATGCGCTGTACCCGCACATGAGTGTGTTCGACAACATGGCTTACGGCCTGAAAATCGCCAAGGTACCGATCGACGAGATCAAGACCCGTGTCGACATGGCAGCGAAGATACTGGAACTGGGCCCCTACCTCGCGCGCAAACCGCGCGAACTCTCCGGTGGCCAGCGGCAACGGGTTGCCATGGGCCGGGCGATCGTGCGCAAGCCCCAGGTCTTCCTGTTTGACGAGCCGCTTAGCAACCTCGATGCCAAGTTGCGCGCCCAGACCCGCTTGGAGATACAAAAGCTGCACCGCGACCTCGGCATTACCTCGCTGTTCGTGACCCACGACCAGGTCGAAGCCATGACCCTGGCACAACGCATGATCGTCATGCATGCGGGTGTGATGGAGCAGTTCGGCACGCCAGAAGAGGTCTATACCCGCCCGGCCACCACATTCGTCGCCAGCTTCATCGGCTCACCGCCGATGAACCTGTTGCGCGCCGCTCCCGACGCCAAACCGGGGACGATTGTCGGCATCCGCCCGGAGCACCTTGACATCAGTGCGACGGGCTGGACCCTGCGCGTCGACGCGGTGGAAATGCTGGGCGCAGAGCGTCTGGTGTACGGCCGATGGACCCACGGCGCGGGCGATGAGACGGTGATCGTGCGCATCAATGAGTCCGCCCTGGTACCTGCGTTGGGCGCCACCATCCACGTGACGCCGCGACAGGACAGGTTGCACCTGTTTGATGCGGCGAGCGGAAAACGGCTGTGACACAGGCCTGGCCCTATCCGCGCTGGATTGCGCACCGAGGAGCGGGAAAACTCGCCCCGGAGAATACGTTGGCGGCGTTTGCGCTGGGTGCGAGCCACGGTTACCGGATGTTTGAGTGTGATGTCAAGCTCAGTCAGGATGGCGTGCCGTTCCTGATGCACGATGCCGAATTGGACCGCACCACCAATGGCAAGGGTGTCGCCGGCAGTCTGCCCTGGGGCCAACTGTCCCGGTTGGATGCCGGCGGCTGGCACTCCCGGCGCTACGCCGGCGAACCCCTGCCCACCCTGGAAAACATAGCGCGGTTTTGCCTGGCCAATGGGCACACGCTCAACATCGAGATCAAACCCACACCCGGCACGGGCACCCAAACCGGCACCGTCGTGGCCAACCATGCCGCGTTGTTATGGAAAGCCGCAGACGTACCCCCGCTGCTCACCTCTTTTGACCCCTTGGCATTACAGGCCGCGCAGCAGGCGCAACCCGATCTGCCGCGCGGATTGTTGCTGCATGCCGCAACCGAAAACTGGCTCACCCTAGCGCAACAACTGGGCTGCGTGGCCATTGTCTGCAACCATGTGCTTTGGAACACGCAGAGCATTGGTCAGGCCAAGCAAGCCGGCATGCGCTGCCTGAGCTACACCGTCAACGACGCAGTTGCCACCGAACGTCTGCTCGCATTGGCGACCGACGGCATCATCACCGACCGGGTTGACCTGTTTGCGCCCGGTTAGGAGCGTGTCAGGGTTTCCAGGCCCGTGACAGCAGCCATTGCGTGCTGCCCACCACCAGCACCAGCGTAGTGTAGGACAGCATTTTTCCGTCCCGGCCGAAAAACCAGATCGAAGCACACATCACCAGCATCCCGGCGCCAGCGTTGACCGCCAGACAAACCCAGAACGTCGGCCTGCTGCCGGCCGATCCGACCCAGCGACGCGCCACAGCGGACACCAGCAACGCCACCGCTACAGCCGCAAGCCCGAAGTTTGCAAGGTGGTTCAAGCTGTCGATCAGACCCATGGTGTGTGAAATTTTATAATCAGGCCGAAAACCACTTTATGGCAGTCTGGGCCCTCGGGATAAACCACACCACCGCGCCACTCGACCTGCGCGCCAGGTTCAGTTTCGCCACCGAGCAGATTGGCTCGTCGTTGCAGGGGCTGCGCGAGAGCCTGACACGCGAGCCCGAAGTAGCCATCATCTCGACCTGCAATCGAACCGAGGTCTACTGTGCCGGTGACCACGCGCAACCCGGGCCGACGCTGGACTGGCTGGCGCATAGCGGCGGGGTTCCGGTGGCGCTGTTGCGAAGCCATGCGTACGCGCTGGAAGACGGCCTGGCGGCCCGCCACGCGTTCAGGGTCGCCAGCGGCCTGGACTCCATGGTGCTTGGCGAGCCGCAGATTCTCGGGCAGTTCAAGGAAGCCGTGCGTTCGGCGCAACAGGCGGGCGCTCTGGGTGCCACCTTGAGCCAGATGTTTCAGCGCTCTTTTGCCGTGGCCAAGGAGGTCCGCTCCTCGACCGAAATCGGGGCCCATTCGATCAGCATGGCGGCGGCAGCGGTGCGGCTGGCGGGACAGCTGTTTGAGGATCTGTCCGACGTACGGGTTCTGTTCGTCGGCGCAGGCGAAATGATCGAGCTGTGCGCGACCCACTTTGCCGCCCGCAAACCCAAGTCCATCACCGTCGCCAACCGCACCTTGGAGCGCGGTGAAAGGGTGGCCGCCCAGTTCGGTGGTGCCGTCATGCGACTGGCAGAATTGCCGGAGCGGCTGCACGAATTCGACGCCGTGGTCAGTTGCACTGCCAGCACCTTGCCCATCATCGGCCTGGGATCCATTGAACGGGCCCTCAAGCAGCGGCGCCACAAACCCATGTTCATGGTGGACCTGGCGGTGCCGCGCGACATCGAACCCGAGGTCAAGGAGCTGCAGGACGTTTATCTTTATACGGTGGATGACCTGTCAGGCGTGGTACAGACTGGACACGCGAATCGGCAGGCAGCGGTCGCCCAGGCCGAGGCCATCATCGACGCCGGGGTGCAAAGTTTCATGCACTGGGTCGATCAGCGCAGCACGGTGCCACTGATCCAGCAACTCAACTCGCAGGCCGATGAATGGCGCCAGGCCGAACTGTCCCGCGCGCGCCGGCTGCTGGCCCGGGGGGACAATGTGGAGGCCGTGCTGGAAGCGTTGTCGCGCGGGCTGACACAGAAGATGCTGCACGGTGCACTGGCCGAGCTGCGCTCCGGCGATGCCGATGCCCGCAGCGTCGCCAGTTCGGCAGTACAACACTTCTTTTTGCGCAACGAGCGTTAGCGGGGCAACCGCGGCCCATGCACTTCGGTCGGGCGCCCGCGCCAGGCGCGAACCGACTGCCTGCCAACGATGGCGCGCACAACTCCAGTTCACCACCAGCCACATGAAAACCTTCTTTCGCCAGCAACTCGACCGCTACACCGACCGGCTGGGAGAACTCGAATTCCTGCTGTCGCGCGAAGACATCATGCGCGACATGGATCAGTTCCTGGTGTTGTCGCGCGAGCACTCCGAGGTCGCGGCCGTTGCATCACGCTGGCAGCGTTATCGCACGCGGGAGGCTGACCAGGCCGCTGCGCGCGACATGGTGCATGACGCGGCGCAAGAGCCCGACATGGTGTCCATGGCCCAGGAGGAACTCGACGCAGCCGGCGCCGAGTTGGCGACCCTGGAATCCGAACTCCAGCGCATGTTGTTGCCCAGGGATCCGGACGACGCCCGCAACGTGTTCATCGAGATTCGCGCCGGCACCGGGGGTGACGAATCGGCATTGTTCGCCGGTGATCTGCTACGCATGTACACACGTTACTTCGAGCGCCGCGGCTGGAAGACGGAGATCATCAGCGAGGCCGCATCGGAACTCGGTGGTTACAAGGAGGTGGTGGCGCGCGTGGTGGGCGCGCATGTCTACGGTGACCTGAAATTCGAGTCGGGTGGCCACCGCGTACAGCGTGTTCCGGCCACCGAGACCCAGGGCCGGATTCACACCAGCGCCTGCACGGTGGCGGTGCTGCCGGAGCCGGATGAATCCGTCGCCGTACAGATCAATCCCGCCGACTTGCGCATCGACACCTATCGCGCCAGTGGCGCCGGTGGTCAACACATCAACAAGACCGACTCGGCGGTGCGCATCACCCACATCCCGACCGGAATTGTGGCGGAGTGCCAGGACGACCGTAGCCAACACCGCAACAAGGCGCGGGCCCTGCAGGTTCTCTCGGCACGGATCGCGGAAAAGGACCGCTCCGAGCGGGCAGCGCGTGACGCGGCGCAGCGCAAAAGCCTCATTGGCAGCGGCGACCGCAGTGACCGCATCCGCACCTACAATTTTCCCCAGGGACGCCTGACCGACCACCGCATCAATCTGACGCTGTACAAGCTGCCAAGCATCATCGAGGGTGACCTGGACGACGTCGTGCAGGCACTGCAGGCGGCACAAGCTGCAGAGCAACTCGCGGCACTGGAAGTCGGCATGGCCTGAGCGCCAGTGCGCGACCCCATCTCGATCCGCCATGCCAACCATCACACAGGCACTGGAATCGGCAGCTTCACTTGGCCTGCAGCGGCTCGATGCGCAGTGGCTGCTCCTGCATGCCCTGGCCCAGCAGGAGCCAGGATTGACAAAGGGGCGCGCATGGCTGGTGGCCCACGGCGACGACACACTGGCGCAAGAAACGCTGGACAAGTTCTGGCACTGTGTGGTGCGTCGGTCCCGTGCAGAGCCGCTGGCCTACATCACCGGTGAGCGCGGCTTTTTCGGGCTCTCGCTGCGGGTAGACACACGGGTGCTGGTGCCACGACCAGATTCCGAACTGCTGGTGCAGTGGGCCATCGAATCAGTGGATCACATCACCCGACGTACACAACGCGCGGTGCGCCTGCTGGACCTGGGCACCGGGAGCGGCGCAATTGCGCTGGCACTCAAGTCCGAGCGCCCGGCGTTGCAGGTGCAGGCCAGTGACAACAGCGCCGATGCTCTGGCGGTGGCAAGAGACAACGCCAGTCGCCTGGGGCTCGATGTCGCGTTTGCACAGCGCCATTGGCTCGATGGTGTAGTGCAGCAGTACGACTGCATCGTAGCCAACCCGCCCTATCTGGCACAACATGACCCCCATTTGCGCGACCTCGGCTACGAACCCGTATCCGCCCTGGTCGCCGGCGTCGACGGGTTGGCCGACCTGCGTCAAATCGTCGCGCAGGCGCGCGCCTGCCTGACTCCTGGGGGCTGTCTTCTGCTGGAGCATGGTTATCAACAGGCACACGCGGTGCAGGGCTTGCTCGCCGCACACGGCTTCAGCCACATTTCCACCCGGCGGGACTTGGGTCAGAACGCGCGTTGCACAGGCGGAAAGATTGCGCTTTAGTGCCACCGCGCAGCACATTGCCCGGTACAAATCCGGCCCAAGACGCCACAACACTGCTTAAAGTGAAATAATTGGGACTCAGTCCATCAGGAGAATCAGAATGAACACCACCCAGCAACGCATCGACACATTGGTCAAGTCCAGTGAGGTCGTGTTGTTCATGAAAGGGAACGCCAGTTTTCCGCAGTGCGGATTTTCGGGGCGTGCGATCCAGATCCTCAAAGCCTGCGGGGTCGAGCCCAAGACCATCACAACCGTGAATGTGCTGGAAGACCCGGAGATTCGTTCCGGCATCAAAGACTACAGCAACTGGCCCACCATACCGCAGCTGTATGTCAAAGGCGAGTTCATCGGTGGCTCCGACATCATGATGGAGATGTACGAAAACGGCGAGTTGCAGCAGGTACTGGCCAAGCCCCAGTGAGGCTGTCGAGGTGCTTGGTTAGCACCAGCGCCGGGCGCTCTAGTCGGACCTGATTTCCCACTGCCGCGTAGCAGCAAAGACCGCCTGCGGATACGGCGCCTTGCCGCGCGAGCCGTTATAACGCCCCAGCGCCATGAACAAGTCGCCGCGTTCGCGATCGAGGTAGTGGCGCAAAATCACGCAGCCGAAACGCAGGTTGGTCTGCATATGGAACAGGCGCGAGGCGTCGCCGTCGCCCAGGACGCGGGTCCAAAACGGCATCACCTGCATGTATCCGCGCGCGCCTGCGCTGGACACGGCAAACTTGCGAAAAGCACTTTCCACCTGGATCAGGCCCAACACCAGGGACGTCTCGAGGCCGGAACGTTTGCTCTCGTACCAGACCGACTGCAAGAACTCCTTGCGCGTTTCCAGATCCGGTTTGCGCTGGCGCAAGCGCTCACTCGCAGCGCCCAGCCAGCGCAGGTAACGCAGTCGGCTGGTCGTATCTGCAAATTCGGGCTCGGGAGGCGCTGAGTTGGAAATTGCCGCGCTGAGGGCAGTACGCACCGAATCCACCAGCGGCTCTTCGAGCTGCGCACCCGCCAGCAAATCGGCGCTGACCGATAAAAGGCCCAACAAGCCAGCGCCAGACAACAGACAAGTGCGTCGACGCAAAAGGTCTCCCGAGTCGGGACGCGGCCTGGTCCCGTCGGGCTTCATCGTCCCATTCTGGAAAGAAGCCAGGGTAGCGCCTCGGTCTCGGTGATCCTGGTGGGCGCTGCGTCACGCCGGTGCTGGTACTCGAGTTGACCGTCTTTGAGGGCACGGTCACCGATGGTCACGCGGTGCGGAATGCCGATCAATTCCCAATCCGCAAACATGGCGCCGGGGCGCTCACCACGATCGTCGAGGATGACGTCCACACCGGCCGCCAGCATCTGCTGGTACAACTGCTCCGCCACTTGCTTGACGGCGGGAAATCGCTCCGGCGTGATCGGGCACAACACCACGGTGAATGGTGCCAGCGCATCGGGCCAGATGATGCCCCGCTCGTCATGGTTTTGTTCAATCGCCGCCGCCGGCAGGCGTGTGATGCCAATACCGTAACAACCCATCTCGAATGGTTTGGGTTTGCCACCTTCGTCCAGAAAACAGGCTTGCATCGGCGCGCTGTATTTGGTGCCGAGCACAAAAATATGGCCAATTTCGATACCACGCTCCAATGCCAGCACGCC
>JANOTG010000170.1:0-4014 GCA_031416215.1 Betaproteobacteria bacterium | reverse complement strand
TACCACAGCGGCCGCTTCCAGGCACCGGCTTCCATCATGAAGCCGCCGTTGGCCACATGCCAGTCGTGCATGGCGGTGCGGCGCACGGCAGCCAGGTGGGGACCCACGCTGCGCCCTGCCAACGCACCGAGGGTCGTCGGTGAATACGGTGGTCGAAACGTGGTGGTGCCGACGCCCTGGATGTCCATGCCGCGTTTACCAGCCATGATGGCCAGGGCATTGAGGTTCGAGGTCTTGCCCTGGTCCGTGCCCATGCCCAGCGTGGTGTAGCGCTTGAGGTGCTCCACCGACACATAACCTTCCAGATGGGCCAGCTCGATATCGTCCACCGACACGTCGCTCTGGAAATCGACAAAAGCCTTGTCCACCGGCTTGCCCGCCGCCACCACCGGCGGCACGGGCACAAACGCCATCGAACCCGGATCTGTCGCCGCAATTGCAGGGCAAGCACCCACAATCGACTTGCCACTGGCTGATGCCACAGCCGTCGCTGCTTGCCAGCCACTTTGCACGGCGGCTTGCAGCGTGTGGGTGCCCAGCATGCTACCGGCACCGAAATGGCGGCGATCAAATCCACCGGGCACAAAGCTCGCCCGTTGCGCGTCATACACCGGCTTGATGCCCCGGTGCGAGGTCAGATGCACGGTAGGAGTCCAACCGCCGGACATGGCGACCAGGTCCACATCGATGCCCTCGCCTTCACCTTTGACAAGGCCACTCGCTTGATCGAACGGCGCCACGGTGCACTGCCGCACGCGGTGCCCACCCAGCGCCTGCGTGACCGTGCTGCCTTGTCGTACTTCGACACCCGCCTGACTGGCCCGGGCCAGCACGGTTGCGTCGACCTGACTGCGCGCATCTGCCAGCACCACCTTGGCGCCGGCCATGGCCAGGGCGATGGCATCGGAATAACTTGCATCGTTGTTCGTCGCAAACACGGCGCGCCGGCCGGGCAGAACGGCAAAACGATTGACATAGGTGCCCACCGAACCGGCCAACATGACGCCAGGGCGGTCGTTTCCGGCAAACACCAGCGGCCGCTCGATCGCGCCGCAGGCCATGACGATGTTTGCCGCCCGCACCACGTGCAGCCGCTGGCGCGGCAAGCCACGCGCAGCGTCGGCAACACCGGGCGCCGAGCGCTCGACGACGCCGACGGTGTTGCCGTCATACAGCGCAAAAGCGGTCGCACGCAGCAGGACGCGCACGCGCCCGGTATCGGTGAGATCGCGCAACATGGCGGCGAGCCAGGCGCAAGCTTCACTGCCCACCGGGTACGACAGCAGGGAGCCACCGGCCTCGAAGTCCTGTTCCACCAGGGTCACATCCAACCCGGCACGCGCTGCGCCGAGTGCGGCAGTCAATCCGGCCGGGCCCGAGCCCACCACCAGCACATCGGTGAACACATGGTGCCAATCGTACCGATCCGGGTCTGGCGTTTGTGTTGCCAAGCCGAGGCCGGCTGCCTTGCGGATGAAGTATTCATAGAACATCCAGGCCCCACGCGTCGGGCCCATGAAGGTCTTGTAATAAAAACCCGCGACAAAGATCGGCGACAACAGCGAGTTGATTGCCATCAGGTCAAAACGCACCGAAGGCCAGGCGTTCTGCGTGAAGGTTTGCAGGCCGTCATGGGCTTCGAGCACCGTGGCAGCGATATTGGGCTCCTGCCGATTGCCCGAGCCGACCGTCAGCAGCGCATTAGGCTCCTCGATGCCAGCCGTCATGATGCCGCGCGGCCGGTGGTATTTGAACGACCGCGCCACCAGATGGGTGCCATGGGCCAGCAGTGTGGCGGCAACGGTGTCGCCAGCGAACCCTGCCATCGGCTGGCCGTTCAGGCTGACCGTCAGCGCTTCGCTGCGCGTGATGCGTCCGCCAACTGGCAGGCGAAAGGCAGCTTGCGCCGTGGATGGGCCGCTCATGACACCGATCTTTCACGCGCCGGCATCACGGAAACTATGTCGTGGGTGACGGTGTGCCGCTGCACCACCAGCCAGCGCCGACAGGCCAGCGTGTGTTGCCAAAATTCGGTGTGGACGCCCTTGGGGTTGTTGCGCATGAAAACAGCCTCCACCCAGTCGTCATGGAATTGCGCATCCAGCGCGGGATAGCTTTTTGTGGCGTCGCCGAAGTAGCTGAACTCTTCGTGATCACGCTCTCCGCAATACGGGCAGTGGATTATCAACATGATGCTCCGCCCTTACTGGAGATGGTTGTAAGGGCCGGTACCGGCCTCGTCGATGTAACGGCCTCGCGCGAAGCGGTCCATCGTGAAGCCGGCGTTGTAGGCATGCGGCGTGTCGTTGGCGATGGTGTGGGCAAAACACCATCCCGAGGCCGGTGTGGCCTTGAAGCCGCCATAACACCAGCCGCCGTTGAGGTACAGGCCTGGGACCGGCGTGGTGGTGATGATGGGACTGCCATCGGGCGTCATGTCCATGATGCCACCCCAGTTGCGCAACACGCGCAGGCGCGAGGTGAAAGGGATCAGGCTCACCAGACCCTGGGTGGTCTCTGCCACGTTGGCCAGGTTGCCGCGCTGTGCATAACTGTTGTAGCGGTCGATATGGCCGCCAAACACCAGGCCACCTTTGTCAGACTGCGATACATAAAAATAGGTGGCCGACCAGACCACCACATGGTGCACCACCGGCTTGATCGACTCGGTCACGAATGCCTGCAGGATATGACTCTCGATCGGCAGCCGCAACCCCGCCTTCTGCGCCATCACCGAGGTATGCCCGGCCACGGCCACCGCCACCTTGCCCGCGCCAATGTCCCCGCGTGAGGTCTTGACGCCCACGATGCGCTCGCCCGCCCACTGGTAGTCGAGCACTTCGCAGTTCTGGATGATGTCCACACCCAGCTGGTCGGCGGCGCGCGCATAACCCCAGGCCACCGCATCATGGCGCGCGGTGCCAGCGTCCGGCAACAGGGCACCACCATAGATCAGAAAACGCGCCTGGTCGGAGTAGTCGAGATACGGCGCCTCCTTCATGATCTCGTCGCGGCTGAGAATCTCGGCCCGGATGCCGTTCAGGCGCATGATGTTGGCGCGGCGTACCCAGCCGTCCAGCGATGCCTGGGAACACGCCGCGTACAGGTAACCGCGGGGCGAGAACATCACGTTGTAGTTCAGTTCTTCGGACAGGCCGCGCCACAGCTCCAGCGAGTGTTCGTAAAACGCGGTGTTGTCCTGCATCATGTAGTTGGAGCGCACTATGGTGGTATTGCGGCCCACGTTGCCCGAGCCGATATACCCTTTCTCGAGGATGGCGATGTTGCGCACACCGTGGTTCTTCGCCAGGTAATAGGCCGTGGCCAGTCCGTGGCCACCGCCGCCGATGATGATGACGTCGTAGGCCTTCTTGGGCTCGGGGTCGCGCCAGGCGCGCTCCCAGCCCTTGTGGCCGCCCATGGCGTGCTTGAGCAGCGACCAGACGGAATACCGCTCGGCCATGGTCA
Organism: Betaproteobacteria bacterium; assembly: GCA_031416215.1. Lineage (GTDB taxonomy): Bacteria > Pseudomonadota > Gammaproteobacteria > Burkholderiales > Burkholderiaceae_C > CAISIP01. The sequence goes on along the minus strand of JANOTG010000170.1, from coordinate 546 downwards.
CATCCTCATGCGTTTCGCATCCGGGTCAAATGGCGGCTCCATCTGCAGCCTTGCCGGGCGGCGCTCGCCGAGAATCTCGATCTCCAGTTGCATGCCGGGTTTGACCAACTCGGTCGGCACATAACCCTGCGCCAGCGACTGATCGACAAAGTGGCCGTAACCACCGGACGTGACCCAGCCGACCACCTTGCCATCGACCCAGATCGGTTCGTCACCCATCACGTCGGAATCGGTCGCATCGACCACCATGCAGATGCGTGTGCGCTTCGGACCTTCGAGCTTTTCCTTGACCGCCGCGGCCTTGCCGATGAAATCGGGTTTGTCGAGCTTGATGAAGCGATCCAGCCCGGCTTCGAACGGCCCGTAGATGGGCCGGAACTCGCGGTACCAGGTGCCGAAGTTCTTCTCCAGCCGCAGGCACAACAGCGCGCGCATGCCGAAGTTGCGAAGTCCGAGGTCGGAACCCGCAGCCATGATGCCCTGGTACAGGCGCATCTGGTATTCCGGCGCGACCCAGATTTCGTACCCCAGATCGCCGGTGTAGGT
>JANOTG010000169.1:0-21678 GCA_031416215.1 Betaproteobacteria bacterium | reverse complement strand
GACAACATGGGCGGTCGCGTGGAGAAATTCCGCAATCGTTTCGGCAAGACCGCTGCCAAGTAAGTCTTTCATACCTCCCAGCAGGGCAGCCCGGGCGACCGTGCTGCCCTGTTGTGTTTTGGAACAACATCGGGCTCCCGGACACTGCACTGCGTGAACAAGCCAACCCCAGCCATCGTCACACAAGGTGCGGTACGACGCCTGCCGCGGTGGGTGCTGTTGTTGTTCTGCGCCGCCTATGTGCTGCCCGGACTGATCGGGCGTGAGCCCTGGAGAGGCGCCGACCTGGCCAGTTTTGGCTACATGGTCGAGTTGGCGCGCGGTTATGCGTCCTGGGCCGACCCGCAGTTGCTGGGCCTGCGGCCCGATGCCGACGGCTTGCTGCCTTACTGGCTTGGCGCCTGGTCGATTCAGGCGCTGGCGCCGTGGATCGACCCGGTTGCCGCCGCACGTGTTCCATTTTTTGCCCTGCTCGCCGTCGCCTTGTCGGCCACCTGGTATGGTGTGTATTACCTGGCCCGCAATACACAAGCACAACCCGTCGCGTTTGCCTTTGGTGGCGAGGCGCAACCCTCAGACTATGCCCGTGCGATTGCCGATGGCGGACTGCTGGCTCTGATTGCGTGCCTCGGTTTGGCCCAACTGGCACACGAAATCACCACCAGTGTGGCGCAACTGGCCTTTGTGGCGCTCAGCTTCTATGCTGCGGCCGCGATGCAATACCGCCGCCTCGGGGCGGCAATCACGATGGCGGTGGGCCTGGCGGGCCTGGTGTTGAGCGGCGCGCCGACACTGGCGGTCTATTTCGGTGCCGGCAGCGCGGTCTTGCACCTGATCGTTGCGGCCCCGCGGCCGCACGCCCGCTCCCATGCCTGGCGTGCTTGCGCGACGATTGTGCTGGCGACGACGCTGGCAGCCGTGCTGGCCACCGCCATGGACCTGTGGAAATGGCGCTTGCTGCTGCCACAGGACGGCGCGAGCAAGGACTGGCGCACGCTGGGCCGCTTGTTGTTGTGGTTTACCTGGCCCGCCTGGCCCCTCGCCCTGTGGACCTTGTGGCGCTGGCGGCTGCAATGGTTTGGTCGCACCATCAGCCTGCATCTGGCCCTGCCGCTGTGGTTTGTCGCCGGCGCCGTGTTTGTCACCGTCACCACCCGGCCGGCCGATCGCGCGTTGCTGCTGGCATTGCCAGCTCTGGCCACACTGGCGGCCTTCGCCCTGCCAACCTTGCAGCGCAGTGTCGCCGCGTTCATCGACTGGTTCACCTTGCTGTTTTTTACCGGGTGCGCCGCCATCATCTGGATCATCTGGATCGGGATGCAGACCGGCCTGCCGCGGCAAGCAGCGACCAACGCCATGAAACAGGCGCCCGGGTTCGAAGCGTCGTTTTCATTGCCGGTGTTTCTCGTTGCCGTACTGGCCACGGTCGGCTGGGGCTGGCTGGTCAAATGGCGCGTCGGTCGCCATCGCGCCGCGATCTGGAAAACCCTGGTGTTGCCGGCCGGCGGCGCAGCATTGTGCTGGTTGCTGCTCATGACCCTCTGGATGCCGCTGCTCGACTTCGTGCGCAGCTACAACGTGGTGGCGCGCAATGTGACGGCTGCGATTGGCGCGTCCGACTGCGTGCATGCCCTGGCATTGAGCCGGGAGCAGATCGCGGGGTTCCAGTTCCATGCCGGCTACCGCCTGCAGCCGTTGTCCGATCCTGCACGGTGTGACTGGCTTTTGGTGAACCCGGGTGCGCGGCCCGACCTGCAAAGCAGTGTGCCACCAGGTCAATGGCGCCTGCAGGCCACGGTGCGCCGACCATCCGACAAGGCCGACGACGTTTTGTTGTTCAAGCGTGCAAAACCAGCGGCTCCGGGCTGATCGCGGGCGCGAGGCGGCGAACCCGCAACGGCGGGAACACAATGCGAAATGTCGACCCCTTGCCCGGGGCGCTGTCAATGTCCAGCCGCCCGCCGTGGCGTTGTACCACGTGTTTGACAATCGCCAGGCCCAGGCCGGTGCCACCGGTTTCGCGTGAGCGGCTTCGGTCCACGCGGTAAAAGCGCTCAGTCAAACGCCCAATGTGCTCCGACGCGATGCCAGGGCCGCTGTCGGTGACCCGAAACTGGCCCTCGCCTTCGTCATTGATGGACCAGGCGACGGCCACCCGTCCACCGGTCGGTGTGTACCGGATGGCGTTGTTCACGAGGTTGCCCATGGCGCTGAGCAATTCGCCATACGAACCAGCGATTTCGCAGGACGGATGGGACGTGGTGAAGACCAGCTCATGCCCCATCTGGGACATCAGCATGGACAGGCCACGACCTTCCTGCTCACACTGATCGAGCAATTGGTCGACATCGCACCAGTGGTCCATGGCGGGGGGCGGACTGCCCTCCAGGCGCGACAAGGTCAACAGGTCATTCACCAGTGTTTGCATCCGCAGCGCCTGCTGCGACATCAAGGCCAGGTAACGCTGCCGCTCTGAGGTATCCAGGGGCAGGGTTTGCAAGGTCTCGACAAAACCACTCAAAACCGTCAGTGGCGTGCGGATTTCATGCGAGACGTTGGCAACGAAGTCGCGCCGCATCGCATCGGCTTGCTCCAACGCCGTGACGTCGCGCGACATCATCATGCGCCGCTCTTCGCCGTACCGATGCAATTGCACAGACAGCCGCACCGGACGCTTGCTGTTGCTGGCCGGCCCCGGGATCACCACGTCGTGCGAGAAGTCGGCGGCAGCCTGGTAGGCGGCAAAATCCGGGTCGCGCACCAGGTTGCCGATATGTTGCAGCATGTCGCGCCGTGGATCGAAGCCGAAGTGGCTGGCCGCCGTCTGGTTGCACCATTCGATTCGGCCCTGCGCATCGAGCAGCACCACGCCATTGGGCGACGCCTGGATCGCGGCAAGAAACTCTTGCAGCTGATTTTCGCGCTCGACAATGGTCTTGTCGCGTTCACGGAGCAGGCGCCGAGTCCGGTTCGCCACTTCATCCCACAAACCGCCCACGGCCGGTGTCAGCGACAGATCACCTTTTCGCATCCAATCCAGCAGGCGCTGACCACGGTGCAGATCCCACAACACCCACACCGCGCTGGCCAGGACAATGCCCGCCACCGCTCCCTGCCACGGGTTGTACCGAAACCCGGCCCAATACCCCAGCGAAGCACCAGCCAGTTGAAACAGGAAAAACCGGAAAAAGCGCCAGACCATGCGCGGATTGTGACAACTCTCAGCGCTAGGCGGTTTGTGGCATCGCAGTCAATCGATAACCAGCGCCACGGACTGTCTCGACCATGTTTCCGGCTTCACCCAGCGCCTCGCGCAGGCGCTTGACGTGCACGTCCACCGTGCGCTCCTCGATGTACACATGGTCCCCCCAGACCTTGTCGAGCAACTGCCCGCGGCTGTGTACCCGCTCGGCATGTGTCATCAGGTAGTGCAGAAGCTTGTATTCGGTCGGACCGAGTTTGAGTTGTTGCGACTGGTGGGTCACCCGGTGCGTGGCGGTGTCCAGGCACAAGTCACCGATGGCTACGCTCTCGGCCACCTGCTCCGGCGCACGACGGCGCAATACCGCACGCAGGCGCGCCAGCAGTTCCTGGGTTGAAAACGGCTTGGTAATGTAGTCATCGGCACCGGCGTCGAGCCCCGCCACCTTGTCACGCTCGTCGCCCCGCGCGGTGATGATCAGAATCGGTACCTGCTTGGTGCGCGGATGGGCACGCCACAGCTTGGCCAGCATCAGCCCGCTCTGGGCAGGCAACATCCAGTCGAGCAGGATCGCGTCTGGCAGAACTTCGTTGACTTCGAGCTGCGCCGTTTCGCCGTCGGCGACCCAGATCGGCTGAAAACCGTTGTGCCGCAAATTGACCGAAATCAACTCGGCAATGGCCGGCTCGTCTTCAACAATCAGGATGCGTGGCAACTTTCTCATGCTGGTCCATTTGACGGGGCAGGTACGATTCAGCGCACGACCGATTCGATGTCTGCCATGGGCGTGTGACGCACATCGGCGCCCTTGACGACATAGATCGTGAACTCGGCAATGTTCTTGGCGTGGTCCCCAATGCGTTCGATGGCCTTGGCCAGGAACAGCAGGTCCAGGCTGGGCGATATGGTGCGCGGGTCTTCCATCATGTAAGTGACCAGCTTGCGCACAAAACCACCAAACTCGCGGTCGATTGCGTCGTCTTCCTTGAGAATTGTCAGCGCCATGGATGCGTCGAGCCGCGCGAAGGCGTCCAGCGATTTGCGCAACAAGGCAGACGCCAGGTCGCAGGCGACCCGCAGTTCGGACGCCGGCAAGGCGCGCGCCGAACCGCTTTCGATGATCGACTTGACCATGCGGGCAATCTTCTCTGCCTCGTCACCGGCCCGCTCCAGGTTGGCGGTGGTTTTGGAAATCGCGATCAGCAAACGCAAATCCCGCGCCGTCGGCTGGCGCCGCGCAATGATGGACGACAGATCATGGTCGATCTCGACCTCCATGGAATTGACACGCGGCTCCTTCTCCATCACCTCGGCCGCTGCTTCCGCACTGAATTGCGACAGGGCATAGACCGCGGTGCGGATCTGCGACTCAACCAGCCCGCCCATTTCCATGACCCGGGTGGATACAGCGGTGAGTTCGCTGTCGAACTGGCTGGAGAGATGTTTGTCGTTCATGGGTTTCCGTGTCAGCCGAACCGGCCGGTAATGTAGTCTTCGGTTTCCTGGCGCTTGGGTTTCATGAATATATCCCCCGTGGCACCGTACTCCACCATCTCGCCCAGGTACATGTAGGACACGTAGTCCGACACCCGGGCCGCCTGTTGCATGTTGTGGGTCACGATCAGGATCGTGACCTTGTGCTTGAGTTCACCAATCAGCTCCTCGATGCTGCCGGTGGCAATCGGGTCCAATGCCGAGGTTGGCTCATCGAACAGGATGATCTCCGGATCGGTCGCCAGCGAACGGGCGATACACAAGCGTTGCTGCTGGCCGCCGGACAGTTTGGTGGCCGACTCCATCAAACGGCTCTTGACTTCGTTCCAGATCGCGGCGGCCTTCAAAGCCGCCTCCACTTTGTCTTCCAGAAAACTCTGCGACTTTTCGCCGCGCACCCGCAAGCCGTAAGCGACGTTTTCGAAGATGGACTTCGGGAACGGGTTCGGCTTCTGGAACACCATCGATATGCGCATGCGCACTTCGATCGGATCCACCGACTTGTCCAGTATGTCCACATCGTCCGGATAGAGCCCGATCTTGCCGTCATACCGATGGCCTGGGTACAGGTCGTGCATGCGGTTGAAGCACCGCAGGTAGGTCGACTTGCCGCAACCGCTGGGGCCGATCAGCGCCGTCACCCGGTTCTCGTAGATCGGCATGGAGACGCCCTTGAGAGCCTTGAAACTGCCGTAATAAAAGTCCAGGTTTTTCGACTCGGCCTTCAGTGCCGGCGCATTGTCAGGAAGCGTGATGGTGGATGCCATGGTATTTTGGTGGGTAGATAAAAGGAATTACCACTTGATGTTCTTGCGCAACCGGTAACGCAGCCAGATAGCCAATGCATTCATGCCCAGCGTCAGGAACACCAGCACCAGGCTGGCGGCAGCGGCATTGGCATGAAACGCGGGGTCGGGACGCGATGTCCAGTTGAAAATCTGGATCGGCATCACCGTGAATGGAGAGAACAACCAGTCGAACATGCCAGCTGGCGGATCACCGGCAAACGGCACGGGTGGAAGAAACGCGATGAAGGTCAGTGCACCGATGGTGATGATGGGTGCCGTCTCGCCGATGGCCCGCGACAGGCCGATGATCACGCCGGTCAAGATGCCGGGCATGCCATAGGGCACGAGATGGTCGCTGACCACCTGCCATTTGGTGGCACCGCAGGCGTAGGCACCTTCGCGCACCATTTGCGGGATGGCGCGCAAAGCCTCACGCGTCGTGACGATCACGATCGGCAAAATCAACAACGCCAGGGTCAGACCCGCCGACAGGATGCTCTGGCCAAATCCAAAGGTGTACACGAATAACCCGAGGGCCAGCAAGCCGTAGACGATGGACGGCACGCCCGCCAGGTTGCTGATGTTGATCTCGATGACATCGGTAAACCAGTTCTTGCGGGCATATTCCTCAAGATAGATGGCGCTGGCGATGCCTACCGGAATGGCAAACAAGGCGGTCACGAACATGACGAAGAACGAACCCACCCACGCCGACAAAATGCCTGCCTGCCCGGCCCGCCGTGACGGGAAACTGGTAAAGAACTCAGCCGTCAGGCGCGGAAAGCCGTCGATGACCATCTCGGTAAACAGCGCCACCAGCGTCAGGATGGCGATGGCGATCGATGCCAGGCCCACCACGCCAAACAGCACGTCCCAGCGTTTGTGCGACTTGATGATGCCGCGGATGTGCTCCGCGCGGTTCATGGTGTCGTTCATCAATAGGGCTCCCGGTATTTGCGACGAAGCCAGTGGCCCAGCAGGTTGAATAAAAGGGTGATCAGCAGCAGCGTCAAACCAGCGGCAAAAATGGTCTGGTACCCGACACTGCCGTGCGGCAAATCGCCCAAGGCAACCTGGACGATGAACGAGGTGATGGTGGCCGCAGGCTCCAGCGGGTTCAAGGACAAATTGGGCTGCATGCCGGCCGCAACGGCGAGGATCATGGTCTCGCCCACGGCCCTCGAAATTCCCAGAATATAGGCCGACGCGATACCGGAGAAAGCTGCCGGCACAACCACCCGGGTAGCGGTCTGGAAGCGGGTCGCCCCCATCGCATACGAACCTTCCCGCAGGCTCATGGGCACCGCGCGCATGGCGTCCTCCGACAGCGACGACACGTACGGAATGATCATGATGCCCATGACGATGCCGGCCGACAAGACGTTGAATGTCGGCAGACCCGGGTAAATCATCTGGATCAATGGCGTCACCGCCAGCAGCGCGAAGAAGCCGTAGATGATGGTGGGCACACCCGACAAAAGCTCCAACACCGGCTTGAGCACTTCACGCAATCGGTGGTCGGCGAATTCCGACAGATAGATGGCGATGATGGTGCCCATCGGAATTGCGATCAACAGCGCCACCATGGAACTCGACAGCGTGCCCGACAACAGCACCATGATGCCGAAATGCGCGTCGTCGAACAATGGCGTCCACTGCGTGTCTGTCAAGAAGGTCCACAACGGCACATTACTGAAAAACACCAGCGACTCGCGCAGCAGGATGTAGACGATGGCCAGGGTAGTGAAGACCGACACACAGGCAGCACTCAGCAGCACCAGCTCGACCATCTTGTCGGTGCGCTTGCGCTTTGCCTTGATTTGCGCCAGCTCGGCGAGACGGGCCGCACCTGTCAGTCGTTCTGTGCTCACAGTGGGGTCCGCAGTGGTGGTAACGGCCATTGTAGTTTTCATCCGGTAAGGTGATCCAACTGCCGCGCCCCAGGGCGCGGCAATACGACAATGGATCAGAGCTTGGCTTCGCGTTTCACCAGCTCCTCGATGCTGATGCCCACCTCATTCTTGCCACCAAAAATGGTTCCCTTCTTGTTGTCGGCCATGTGTTTCAGGTTGCTGGTGTAAATCGCCGCAGGCAGGGGAACGTATTTCACTTCCTTGGCCATCTTGGCGCCATTCGCCATGTAGAAATCGATGAACTTCTTGACCTCGGGTTTGGCCAGGGACTTCACGTTGAGGTAGATGAAAATCGGGCGCGCCAGCGGCTGATAAGTGCCCGAAATGACAGTCTCCGGGCTGGGCGAAACCGCCGGCTTGCCGTCCTTTTCGACGATCGGCAATGCCTTGAGCTTGCCGGTGTTTTCGGCGTAGTAGGCATAACCGAAATACCCCAACGCATTGACGTCACCGGCGACGCCTTGAACCAGTACATTGTCGTCTTCCGACGCGGTGAAATCGCCCCGGCTGGACTTGGATTTGCCGACGATGGCTTCGGTGAAGTAGTCAAAGGTGCCCGAATCCGAACCGGCACCGAACAGCTTCATCGGCTGATCCGGCCAGGTCGGGTTGATCTGATTCCAGCGCATCACCTTGCCCTGGGCGGCTGGCTCCCACATCTTTTTCAACTCGGCCACGGTGGCCTGCTTGAGCCAGGTGTTTCTCGGGTTGATCACCACCGTCAGGGCGTCAAAAGCCACGGGCAGCTCAAAGTATTCGACGCCGGCAGCCTTGCAGTCGGCCATCTCGGATGCCGTGATGGGCCTCGACGCGTTGGAGATGTCGGTCTCTGCGCGGCAAAACTTCTTGAACCCGCCGCCGGTTCCGGATACACCGACGGTGACTTTCAGGCCTTTGTTGGCCTTCTGGAACTCCTCGGCAACAGCCTCGGTGACAGGGTAAACGGTGCTGGAACCGTCGATCTTGACTACCTGCGCCGTTGCCAACGATGGCACTGCGGCAAGCATGGAAAGCGTGCTGATACAAACGATGGACCGTAACTTGAAGGATTTCATGGGGTTTCCTGACTGTGAGTAGCTGATTTAGGGTTGAGAGGACTGTATGTCCCAAATGTGACTATTTGATGACAAGCATTCAGGCCAGCTTGCACTGGGTGCCATTGGGCTTGCCGCCATGCGACAGGCTGATGCCCTTGTCGCCCTTGGTCGTGAGCTGGTATCCGTCACCCTCAAAGACGCCATCGGCCTTCATCTCCAACTCGGCCGAACCATGCAGGCCGCGGACCCGCACACTCTTGCCATCTTCCGAAGCGCGGGCGCTGAAACGGCCACCGTCACATTCGTAGTTGACAAATTTGCCTGCCACCATACCCGGCGCAGGCGTCGATGTGGAGGCGCAGGCGGTGAGTGTCAGGGCAAAAACGGTAGCGGTCAGTGCGGCATGTCGCATGGTGTTGATCTCCTTGGGGTGGGTGTTCCGAAACGGTTGCAGATCGACAGTATTTGGGAGCTTCATGACAAGTTGATGACAAACCGTCAAGGGGACTCGACAGGTATGTCAAGCACCAAGTGCGGCGTCGGCGCCTGTTCCGTCCGCTTGTGTTTTCAGGCAACAAGTCGACAGCGCGTCACCAGCTTGTCACGAAGCCGCCATCCAATTGGCATCAGCCCATTGCCGTCCTGGCATGGCGTTCGCAACCCCAACTACGGAAACCACGATGGCTAAAGATTTTGAGCAGATGGAAGACAGCAACCGCTCGGGCAACCTGAGTATTCATGACGTGTCGCTGCATTCGCGCCGCACAGTATTGCGTGGCGGGCTGGGTGCATTGGCAAGTGGCCTGCTGGCGCCTTTGGGCGCTGCCGGAGCCGCTGCCGGACTCAGCGCCTGCGCCAGCCTGTCGGGAAGCGCGGGTCCTCTGCTGGGCTTTCTGAGCGTGCCGGTCTCAACGGCTGACACCATTGCCGTGCCGCCCGGCTACACGGCCCAGGTCATTGCCGCCTGGGGTGAGCCTGTGGGCCTGCCTGGCCAGGATCACGCCTTTCGAGACGACGCGAGCAATACCGCCGCGCAGCAGGAAACGCAACTCGGCATGCACCACGACGGCATCCATTTCTATCCCCAGGATGGCTCGCGCCGTGGGCTGCTGGTGATGAATCATGAGTACACGGACGACGGCCTGTTGTTCAGCGATGGCATGGCCAACTGGAGCGCCGACAAGGTGCGCAAGTCCCAGGCTGCGCATGGCGTGTCGGTGATCGAGGTGCAGGATGGCGGTGGTCAATGGCAGATCGTCAAGGCGTCGCGCTGGGCCCGCCGCATCACTGCCAATACACCCATGCAACTCAGTGGGCCGGCAGCGGGGCATGCCATGCTCCGAACCGCAGCGGACCCCGGCGGGCGGACCGTGCTGGGCACTCTGAACAATTGCGGTAGCGGCATCACACCCTGGGGCACCTACCTCACTTGCGAAGAGAATTTCGTTGGTTATTTCAACGGCGCAGACACGCCCAATGCCCACGAGCGGCGCTGGGGCCTGCGCAAAGGGGGCTTCGGGTACCGTTGGCATGAACACGATGCCCGGTTCGATGCCACGAAAACCCCGAATGAACCGAACCGTTTCGGCTGGGTGGTGGAGATTGATCCGTCAAACCCGGGTTCGACGCCGATCAAACGCACCGCGCTTGGCCGCTCGGCGCATGAGGGCGCCACGACCGCCCTGACAAAAGACGGCCGTGCCGTTGTCTACATGGGCGAGGACGCGCGGTTTGAATACATCTACAAGTTTGTCAGCCGCGACGCCGTCAAACCAGGTGGATTCGCAGCCAACGCCACCCTGCTGGATCATGGCACGCTGTACGTTGCCAGGTTCGATGCCGATGGCCGGGGCCAGTGGATTGCGCTGGTGCACGGCCAGGGGCCATTGACAAGCGCCGACGGTTTCGCCGATCAGGGCGAGGTGCTCATCAAGTCGCGCCAAGCCAGCGATCTGCTTGGCGCCACCAAAATGGACCGCCCGGAGTGGATCGACATCGACAAAAACGGCTGGGTCTATTGCACGCTGACCAACAACAGCAACCGGGGTGGCGACAAGCAGTTTGTGGTGGACACCGCCAATCCGCGGGCCAACAACAGCATGGGCAACATCATCCGCTGGAAAGACGATGGCGACTTTCATGGCACCACCTTCGCCTGGAACCACTTCGTGATGGCCGGTGACCCTTCGCTGCCGCGTGCCGACGCCAAGGGCAACACACGGGGTGACATGTTCGCCTGCCCGGACGGCCTGTGGACCGACCAGCGCGGCGTGTTGTGGATCCAGACCGATATGTCGACCTCGGCCATGGGCAAGGGCGATCTGGTCAACATGGGCAACAACATGATGCTCGCAGCGGACCCGAACACCGGTGAGGTGCGCCGCTTCCTGGTGGGGCCGGCCGGATGCGAGGTGACCGGTGCCACCAGCACGCCGGATGGCAAGACCATGTTCATCAACATCCAGCACCCTGGTGAAAGTCCGTCCGAGCGCAGCGACCCGGCCAATCCACGCGCCATCTCCAACTGGCCAGACAAGAAGCCCAACGGTCGGCCCCGCTCCGCCACGGTGGTGATACGCAAGGTCGATGGGGGCATGATCGGAACCTGACAGGCAACGGCCCGGCTGGCGCATCCACCGGTGCGCCAGCCCTGCCTGGCGCTAGCGGTCGCGCCTGCGCAATACGGCCACGACACCTGCCACCGCAGTAAAGACAAGGATCACCGACACCACTATCCAAAAGCCCCACGGGTGCTCGGCCAGCGGCACACCACCCACATTCATGCCCAGCAGGCCAGCGATGATGTCCGCAGCATGGGCCAGGTTCAGGTGCAACCAGACAAAACCCTCATCCGGCGCCGACTGCGCAAGCCACTGCAGCGCCTGGGCACCCTCCACCGGCACGCCGATACCGTCTGCGCCAAACCGGTAGCCACAGATCAACCCCGACGCATCAGCCCCATAACTTGCACCTGCCGGATCGAGCATCAAATGGTTGGCCTGTAAAGCCTTTTATCCTGCCGCCTCATCATGTCATTTGCATGACACTTTCATGGCGCGGGCACCGTGCGCATCAGTGCCTGACCCATACGCACTGGCGCACCCGGACGAACGCCCTCACACAGTGCGAAACCTTCAGGACACAGCACGACGATGGTCGAACCGTGCTCGAACCATCCCAGCTCCTGCCCCTTTGCCACCGGTGTCTCGCAGTCGATGCGGTTCGGTCCGCGGTAACGCAGGTGCAGCAGCACATCGGCGCAATGCAGCCGTATGCTCGCCACCAGCACGGCAGCCACAGGCACCAGCGCGATCGTCTGACCACCGGCAGCCAGACGCGCAAACAATGCAGCGCGCTCGTTCCTGCAAAACAGCCGCTCGACCCGTTTCAGCGCGATCGGGTTGACGTTCCAGGTGTCGCCGCTGATGTATTGCACACGCTGAATCGTCATGTCGTGTGGTGCGTGGAAGCGGTGGTACATGGCCGAGGTCAGCCGCAGCGTCACGTAGCAACCACCGGTGAAAGCCTCGGCATCGGCGGCCGACCCCAACAGGTCGGCCAGCAGATACGGCATGCCCTTGGCCTGGAACACGCCCCCTGCCACCACTGCCCCGCACTCCCCCACGATGCCATCACTCGGGCTGGCAAGCACATCCGAGGCCATATCGATCTGTCGTGCACCGGGTCGAAGTTGCCTGGTAAAACAGTCGTGCAGGCTGTCAAACCGGGTCGTGGCTGCGTCGCTCAGGTCGAGGTCGGTGAACAGGCGCCATAAGGCAATCGATGCCCGCGCCAGTGGGGGTTGGCGCAGTTTGCTGAACCAGCCCATGCCTCTGGTCAGGAGGTTGCGCGGAATGCGGTTGGTGAGCAGGAAATTGATGTCCTCGTTTTGCAGCACCCGTCGCAGCTTTTGTCGCAGGTTCATCAAGTTGTCACTTCCAGGTAATAAAAATGGGACCATCAAACCGGAGAGCACCATGATCCCTGCCAACCTGGAACTGACTGTCCTTGCCGCATCGGTGGCTGCCGCCCTGGTCTGGGCTTACCCCGTGGCGCAGCGTCGGTTGGCACTGTCGATGGCCAAACATCCGTCGCTCACCGGCCACGTACGTTGGGCCAAGCGGATCACGTCCTGGATACCGGGCTACAGCTATGACGAGCGCGACTTCTTCACCTCGGATGGCGCTCCCGCCGACGTGGTCGCCCGTCGCATGGCCGGATTTCGCAACCTCGCCACGGCCTACAAGGAGCGTTTTGCCGTCACCGCCCGCATGACGGCGCAGGCGCGCGAGACACTGTCTGACCTGCAGTTCACCGGCGCCTACCGCGTGCCATTCCAGTACAGCGGCTTCCTGCGTCAGCACCTGAGCGTGGGCGCGTTCCTCGACTCGTCGCAGGGCGTGTTGCTGCAAGACATGGACGGCAACCGCCTGTACGACCTGGCCGGCTCGTACGGCGTGAACCTGTTCGGCTACGACTTCTACAAAACCTGCATTGCCGAGGGGGCCCGCCGGGTCGAGGCGCTGGGCCCGGTACTGGGCTCCTACCACCCTGCAGTGCTGTACAACCTGCAGCGCCTGCGCGAGATATCGGGCCTGGACGAGGTCTCGTTCCACATGTCGGGAACCGAAGCTGTGATGCAGGCGGTGCGGCTGGCGCGTTACCACACCCGGCGCACCCACATCGTGCGTTTTTGCGGCGCCTACCACGGCTGGTGGGACGAGGTACAGCCCGGCCCCGGCAATCCGATGCCAGCACGCGCCACCTACACCTTGCGCGAGATGCACGAACGCACGCTGCATGTGCTGCGCACCAGGCGCGATATCGCCTGTGTGCTGGTCAATCCGTTGCAGGCTCTGCACCCCAATGCGGGTGCACCCGGTGATTCCGCGCTGGTGGACAGCAGCCGGCGCGCCGGCTTTGACCGCCAGGCTTACACCGACTGGCTGCAACAGTTGCGCCAGGTCTGCAGCGACCGCGGCATCGTGCTGATATTCGACGAGGTGTTTCTCGGCTTCAGGCTGGCACCGGGCGGCGCCCAGGAGTACTTCGGTGTACGCGCCGACATGGTGACCTATGGCAAGACGCTCGGCGGCGGCCTGCCGGTGGGGGTGGTCTGCGGGCGCGCCGAATTGATGAAGCGCTTTCGCCCGGAGCGCCCGGCCGACCTGTGTTTCGCCCGCGGCACTTTCAATGCGCATCCCTATGTGATGGGTGCGATGCAGGTATTCCTGGAGCGACTCGCCACACCCGAGGTACAGGCGATGTACACCGGCCTCGAGGCGTGCTGGAACACCCGCGCGGCGGGCCTCAACCAGCAACTGGAACAGGCAGGCCTGCCGGTACGCGTGCACAACCTGTCGACCGTCTGGACCATGACCTTCAACCAGCCGTCGCGTTACAACTGGATGCTGCAGTTTTATTTGCGCCTGCATGGTCTGGCGCTGAGCTGGGTTGGCAGCGGCAGGATGATCTTCAGCCTCAATTACAGTGACCAGGACTTCGCCGACGTATGTCGGCATTTTGTGGCGGCGGCCACACAGATGCAGCAGGACGGATGGTGGAGTGGCGCGGCCGACCAGACCAACGCCTCGATCCGGCGCAGCATCCTGAAAGAGGCGCTGCGCCACCGCTTTTGATTCTCAACCGTGCTGGCGCACGTGGGTCATCGGGTCCATCAGTTCGCCACGCAGCAGGTGCAACGGAGCACGGTGGTAGAGCATGATGTCGTGAAAAGGGTCGGTCAGAATTTTGGTCACCCACACCAGCGCCGTGCGGGCATCCTGCGATAGCGTCAACTGCACCGCGCGGAACAACAAACCGGCGGCTCCCAGGCCCAGCCACAACATTCCGACATTGCGCACATAGGCCTCAAAGTCTGCGTAGGCTGGCATCAGACCGAATACATCCGGACTGGCCCACACCAGCAGCGGCGAGGCAGCCCACAGGCCCATCAACACCACCTTGCGGCGCAGGTTGTACCCCACCTTGATGTCCTCCTTGTGCTGGTGCGTGGCCTGGTTCACCACGTCGTAGTCGTGCGGCTCAAAGAAGAAGTGCCCGGCCTGGCGCGTGGTCATGGACACCAGCCAGGCCAAGAGCGCCGATACCACCGGATCGATGAATAGCCACACATAGGCGATGACAAAACACAGGGCACTTACCAGATGCAGGCTCTGGTTGATGCGGTTGTGGTGGTAGTAGCGGTGGTCGTCCCAGCGCTGCGTGCGCAATTCCTCAAAAAAATCTTTCACGCGGTGTCCTTTGGGTCAAGGTTGAAAGGCCAGGCACGCCCCCGATCGGGCTACCACAGGCAAGTGCTGGCAAACACATCGGCAATTCGTGCAAGCGCATGCTGACGCAGCTTGATGAAACCTTTGTGACGCCCCAACGACTGTTGCGATACCGCACCATGTCATCAAATTGTTGCAACACCGGCCCACCATCGGTGTATGCAAAAACACTCCATGCACACCATGCTTGCCAACCCGCCGGTGCGCTCCAGGCGCCTGTTTCGCACCGCGCTGGTTACCGAAACCTTCCCGCCCGAAGTGAACGGGGTGGCCAACACGGTGGCACGCGTCGTCACCGGTTTGCGCGCGCGCAACCACCAGGTGCAATTGGTGCGGCCACGTCAGACGGGCGATGCGCAGACCACCACGCACGATGCCAGCAACCAGGTATTGACGCGCGGCATTCAGATTCCGATGTATGGCCACCTGCGCATGGGCCTGCCCTGCACTGGCACGTTGCGCCGCCTGTGGAGCGAGCGCCGGCCCGACGTCGTACACATCGCCACCGAAGGTCCGTTGGGCTGGTCGGCGCTGCAGGCGGCCAGCAGCCTGGGTCTGCCGGTGTGCTCCGACTTTCGCACCAACTTTCACGCCTACAGCCAGTTCTACGGCGCAGCCTGGCTCAACCGGCCGATCATGGCCTACCTGCGCCACTTTCATAACCGCTGCCACAGCACCATGGTTCCGACCGACACGTTGCGCTTGCAGCTTGAAGCGTCCGGCTTCAAGCCTCTGTCTGTGGTGGCCCGCGGCGTCGACACCACGCTGTTTTCGCCGGCCAAACGCGATCCCGCACTGCGCCGCAGCTGGGGTATCGGGGATGACGGCTTGGTGGTATTGCACGTAGGCCGGCTGGCGCCAGAAAAGAACCTTGATCTGGTGGTGAAGGCATTCGCCCGCCTGCAGTTGCTGCAACCGCAGGCGCGCCTGGTGGTAGTCGGTGATGGCCCGTCCAAGGCCGACATGCAGGCCCAGTGCCCGCAGGCGGTGTTTGCCGGCTTCCGCTCCGGCGAGGCGCTGGCCGCGCACTACGCGTCAAGCGACATGTTCCTGTTCCCCAGCCTGACCGAGACCTATGGCAACGTGACACCCGAGGCCATGGCCAGCGGCCTGCCGGTGGTGGCCTTCGACGACGCCGCCGCCGGGCAGTTGATCAACCACCGCGCCAGCGGCCTGCTGGCTACCCGCAGCGACGACAACATGTTCGTGCAGCTGGCGACAGAACTGGCCAGCGATGCCACACAACGCCGCAGCCTGGGCGAGCGCGCCCGGGCACGCGCGCTCGAACTGGGCTGGGACAGCATCATCCGCAGCATCGAGCGCATTTACGGCGAAGCGGTGGCGCAGGTGGAAGGGCGGCTTGGCACCTTGGTGGGCACACCTGGCTGGTAACCAGCTGATTGAGGCCAATGTCGCTCCAGTCGATCAGCATGAGATCCGGCGATACGGATCGAAGGGCGACCCTTGCACTTTCAGCGTCATCCACATCCTGTCATCAATCGGTCATCCAACCGGGCTAACCTGCTTTGATCAATCACCAGCAACTCAAACCCATGCACAATCAAACCATCCGCGCCATTGCCGCCGCAGTCTGCCTTGTTGCCGGCACAGCCAGTCAAGCGGCTACCAGCTTTGTCAACGGCCTGGCCATACCTGGCACCAGCAACGACAGTTTTGGCGCGGGCGTCAATGCCGGGCGCCTCGGGTTCTTCTCGGACATCTACTACGACCGCAGTCGCAATGAGTGGCTGGGTTTGTCGGACCGCGGTCCGGGCGGCGGCGTCTACAACTACGACACCAGGCTGCAGCGTTTCACGCTGGATGTCAACCTCGCGACTGGCGCGATCTCGAACTTCCAGGTCACCAGCACCGTCAAGTTCTTCAATGGTGCACAGGCTTTCAACGGCCTCGCACCGGCCATCAGCAGCGTGCTGGGCAACTCCTTCGACCCGGAAGGTGTAGTCATCAACCCGCGCAACGGCAACCTGCTGGTGTCAGATGAGTACGGACCATCACTCTATGAATTCAACCGCAATGGGCAGTTTGTGCGCGCATTCACGACGCCAGCCAACCTGGTGCCACGCGACAGCGTGACGAATATCCCGAGCTACAGTGGTGACCCGATTTCCAACCGGGCAGGCAAACGCACCAATCGCGGCTTCGAGGGCCTGGCGATCAGCCCGGACGGGTTGACCAGTTTTGCCATGCTGCAAAGCGCAATGCTGGACGAAGGCGGCAGCAGCGGCGTCTTCAACCGCATCGTGAAATTCGACAATGTCACGGGCAATGCCGTGGCGCAATACGCCTACAAAATGGAGGCCTCAAGCCAGGGGCGCGGCATCTCGGCGCTGGTGGCGATCAACGACCACCAGTTCATGGTGCTGGAACGCAACAACCGTGGCGTGGGCGTCGACTCCGACCTGGCCTCACCGAACAAGAAGGTGTTTCAGATCGACATCACCGGGGCCAGTGATGTGAGCGCCATCGATCTGGATGCGCCCGGCGCGAGCTTCGTGACGGTTTCCAAGAACATCACCCCCTTGCTCGATCTCGCGGCCAACACCCCATTCCTGGGCAACCGCTCACCCGAAAAGTGGGAAGGCCTGGCCGTCGGCCCGCAACTGAACGACGGCAGCTTCCTGTTGCTCGCCGGCACCGACAACGACTATTCCATCACGCAAGACGGCAGCAACACCCAGCTCGAAGTACTGTTCAACAACAGCACGGGGCAACGCATCGTCTGTGACATCGGCACCTTGACCAACTGCCTCACGGTTCCTTCCGCCGGGGGCGCGGGAACCGTTGCCTACAACGGCAGCCTGGAAGGTTTTGCGCAGCTGCCGGGCGTGCTGCATGCCTACAAGAGCGATGTCGTCGGCTTCGCTGCGCCCGTTCCCGAGCCGGGCACCTGGGCCATGTTGATGGCCGGCCTGGGGCTTCTCGGTGCCATCGCAAGACGTCGCAAGGCTGCGTGACAAACGCGCGACCGGGGATGAGCACTTGACGAACAACAACGACGAGGACCTGCTGCTGCGCATCCGCCGCGATCTGGCCGACAGCTACGACGAGGAGCTGGAGCTGGAGCTGGAAGACCGCAACCTGGACCAGCTGGCCGAGAGCGGCGTCGACACGCAAGACCCAGCCTACAAGGACCGTCGTCGGAGCTACTTCCGGGAACTGTTTCGCATGCAGGGCGAATTGGTCAAGCTGCAGGACTGGGTGGTGCGCGCCGGCCACAAGGTGGTGATACTGTTTGAAGGCCGTGACGCGGCGGGCAAAGGAGGCGTGATCAAGCGCATCACGCAGCGCCTGAATCCGCGCGTATGCCGGGTCGCCGCCTTGCCAGCTCCCAACGACCGGGAACGTACACAATGGTATTTTCAGCGTTACGTGTCGCACCTGCCGGCGGCCGGCGAGATGGTTCTCTTTGACCGCAGCTGGTACAACCGTGCCGGCGTCGAGCGCGTGATGGGCTTTTGCACCGATGAGCAATACGAGGAGTTCTTCCGCACCGTGCCGGAATTCGAACGCATGCTGGTGCGCTCCGGCATTCAGTTGATCAAATACTGGTTTTCGATTTCGGACGAGGAGCAGCACTTGCGTTTCCTGGGGCGTATCCATGATCCGCTGAAACAATGGAAGCTCAGCCCGATGGATCTGGAGTCGCGCCGTCGCTGGGAGGAATACACCAAGGCCAAGGAGGTCATGCTGGAGCGCACCCATATTGCCGAAGCACCGTGGTGGGTGGTGCAGGCGATTGACAAGAAGAAGGCACGGCTGAACTGCATCCACCACCCGCTTGGGCAAATGCTGTACGAAGAGGTGGAACACCCAGCCATCGTGCTGCCTTCGCGCGAGCGCCATGACGACTACGTGCGCCAGCCGGTGCCGCAGCAGATCGTAGTGCCAGAAGTCTTTTGAGAAACACCCCCTGAGCAACCTCAAACAACGTCTGCACGGTGAATGGTATGCTGGGCAAAACACTCGCGCACACCCCATGCAGAACGGAACACGGCTGGCCGCAGTCGACCTGGGCTCGAACAGCTTCAGGCTGGAAATCGTACGTGTAGACCACGGCCAATTCGAGCGCGCCGAGTATCTGAAGGAAACCATCCGCCAGGGGGCCAATCTGGATGCCGAGCGCAACCTCAGCGCCGAGGCAATGCAGCGCGGCTGGGATTGTCTGGCCCGGTTCGGCGAACGCCTGGCGGGCTTCAAGAAGCAGCAGGTGCGCGCGGTGGCCACCCAGACCCTGCGCGAAGCGCGCAACCGAGACGAATTCCTGGTGCGCGCCCATACCATCCTGGGTTTTCCGATCGATGTCATCTCGGGGCGAGAAGAGGCACGCCTGATCTACCAGGGTGTCGCCAAACTGCTGCCGCAGTCGCAGGAGCGCCGACTGGTTGCGGACATTGGCGGGCGCTCGACCGAACTGATATTGGGCCATGGTGCAGAGCCACAAACCATGGAGTCGTATCGGGTCGGCAGTATCGCCTGGTCGACGCGGTATTTTGAGGCCGGTCAGTTCACTCCGATGGCGTTCCAGATGGCGGAGATTGCTGCCAAGGCCGTGCTGGACGAGGCGCTGAACGCCTATGGCACGGACCGCTGGGACGTGGCCTACGGCTCCGCTGGCACCATTGGTGCGGTGGGTGACGTGCTGGCAGCGGCCGGTTTTCCGGCCGGGATGGTGTCGCAGGAGGGGCTGGACTGGTTGCTGGGCAAGCTGGTCGAGGCACAAAGTGCCGACCGCTTGCGTTTGCCTGGCATGAAGGAGGACCGACGCGCCGTCATCGGCGGCGGCGTGAGTATCCTGCGGGCTATCTTTTCACTACTGCAGGTCAAGGAAATGCATGCCGCCGCCGGCGGCCTGCGCCATGGCCTGTTATGCGACCTGATGGGCACGGACGACAAGGAGCAGGACCTGCGCAGCAGCTCGGTGCAGCGACTGGCCAGCAAGTTCAACGCCGACCAGTTACATGGAGCACGTGTTGGCAAGGTGGCACTCCAATTGTTTGGACAACTGGCTGAGCTGCAGTCCACCAGTCTGGGGCCCGATCAGCAACGCCTGAAACGCAAGCTTGGATGGGCAGCCCAACTGCATGAGATCGGCGCACATATCTCGCACAGCGACTACCACAAACACGGCGCCTACATTCTCGACAACGCGGATGCAATGGGTTTCTCGCAGGCCGAGTTGCATCGCCTGAGCCTTCTGGTGTTCGGCCACCGCGGCAAACTGCGCAAGCTAGAGGCCGACTTCGAGGACGAAGCCTTTGTGCGGCAATTGTTGTGCTTGCGCCTCGCCATCATCCTGTGCCACGCGCGGCGTGAGCCTGATTCCGCGACGCTGACCATCCAGGCACATCCGAATCTGGCGCGCGGATTCCTGCTCACGGCACGAGACGGCTGGGCCGAGGCCTACCCCCAGTCAGCCCACCTGCTGCGTGAAGAAGTGCTGGCGTGGCAAAAGACATCCTGGGCGCTGGCGCTGGCCGGAGTTTGAACGGCGGTTTTCCGCCATCCGGCGGCGCAGGAGGGTATCGGCACTGCGCACGGTGCGACTTGCGGGTCGTCATTAAACGGTATAAACTATATACACCGTTTAATTGAAAGGTTCAGGCATGGCAATCTCGAAGAAGTCACCCAGCGTGCACAAAGCCGCTCCCGCGGCGAAGGCATCTGTAGTGGCCAAGTCAGCCAGTAGCAGTCTGCCGAAGGCCACTGCCCCGGCAAACGTTCCACCGCCTGCCAAGGCAGCGAAGGCCGAAAAGCCAAAAAAACCAAAACTCGTGCGAGACAGTTTCACCATCCCGAAGTCTGAATACCTGGTACTCGATGAACTCAAGCAGCGCAGCGCAAATCTGGCAACTGCCGTGAAGAAGAGCGAGTTGCTGCGAGCTGGCATCAAGGCCCTGGCCGCGATGCCCGACACGGCGTTGCTCGCCGCCCTGAAAGCCGTTCCGGCAATCAAAACCGGGCGGCCGGCGAATACCTGAGCCCGAGTCACTGGGCCCGGCAAATCTGCCGCCGGTGCCCCGGTCAAGCCGGCTCCATGCCTTGCCGGCGTTTTGCCGGGGTTGCCGCAGCAGAGGCCATGAAGTCCACCAGCGCCTGTGCCGTTGGCTTGTGTCGTGCTGCCGGAGTCAGGCCGGCCGCAAACACGGTGACCAGTTGAATAGCGGCCGGCAGCGGCCCCAGTACGGCGATGCCGGGCAGATGCAGCAACTCGCTGAGTTGCTGGAACCCGAGTTCGACCTCGCCCCGGGCCACCAGACTTCCCACCGGGACGCCTGGTGGTGCTTGCACAATGCGCGGTTTCAGCATCTCGTAGATGCCCCAGCGTTTGAACAGATCGACGAGGTAGGTGCCACTGGGGCCAGTCGAGTAGCTCAGTGAGGAGGCCGCCAACACCGCTTGTTTGACGGTTTCCTCACTATCGGGCAGCCACCGCGGATGATCGGCCCGCACAGCAATGGCAATGCCCGAATTGACCAGGTCAACACGGCTGCCTGCCGTCACCGCACCGTCCGTGATGAGTTGGTCAATGGTATTGCCGGCCAGCACCACCACGTCAAAGTCCTCACCAGCAGCAATCCTGCGCGCGACGTCCACGCCGCCGGCACTGTGCGCCTGAACGACCACACCGCTGGCCTTTGTGAACTGCGCCGCCAGCTCGGCCAATACCTCGCGGGTGGCCATGGAAGAAATCATGCGAACTTCATCGACATGCACAGCTTGAACTCCAGTTGGTCGGGCCATGACAGTCTATCAAGCGTAGCAAGCAGAGGGCAGCGTGTAACGGCGACGGCTTGCCCCGCCAGGCGCGCGTTTCCAACCGGATGGCAGCTATGAGACACTGCAGGCCCAGGAAACGGCGATGGAAAAAATAGACAAATCTGCTGCCACGGAGCCTGCGGCCGAGACATTGCGCGAGCTGCGGCTGGTGCT
>JANOTG010000168.1:0-6054 GCA_031416215.1 Betaproteobacteria bacterium | reverse complement strand
GGCATGAAGCTGTCGCAGGCCATGGGCATCATGCAGCGCTTCAAGTCCAACGGGCACATCGATCCGGACCTGTTTGACGTGTTCGTGCAGGAGAAGGTGTATTTGCGTTACGCCGAACAGTTTCTCGACCCCTGGCAGGTGGACGAGATCAAGTTGTAGCTGCGGGCCTGAAAAACGCGTCAAACAAGGGCAGCAAGGGTGCAAACTCCTGTGCGAAACGCTGCGGGTTGACAAAGTAGGCCTCGCTGCTGACGGCGAAGAACTCATCCGGCGAGGTGCTGGCATACGCATCGAGCCAAACCGGCGCACCGCCGAAACGTTGCTGCAGGCTCAGCCGGTCGCAAAAGTCGAGGTAGGCGGCCTGCAGCGCGTTGTGCCACATGCGGTGCGCCGCCGCCGGGCCTCGGCTGCCCATGAACCCCGGCGGCAGTGGCGGGCAGCCATCGGCCGCCCCACCGCGCATGTCGAGTTTGTGCACGAACTCGTGAATCACCAGGTTGTAGCCTTCGGCCGCCGTTGCCCCAGCGGCTGCCACGTCCTGCCAGTTCAACGTGACCGGCCCGTCCTGCATCGCCTCGCCGCTGAGTTCTTCATGGTAGTGGTGCACGACACCGTCTTCACCGACCGTTTCGCGCCGCGCCAGCACGGCGCCCGGATACACGACGATGCCGACAAAGTCGTCATACCACTGCACACCCTGGTAGGGGGCGTTGATGGCCAACACCGGCAAACAGGCTTGGGCCGCGATCGCCACCGCCATGGCGTCGTCGACCTGCAGACCGAGTGCGCCGTGGAACTCCTTGTGCGCCAGAAACTCACCACACAGGCGGCGCAGCGCCTCGCTGGCGGCCGTTTCGTGCTGTGGCAGGAACGGGTAGGTCGAAAGGGTTTGCAACCACAGTGCCTGCGGCACATCGCGCACGCGTTTGACAAAGGGCCTGCGCAGCCGGTCCAGCCATCCCGCCATGGCGTTCGCGGCTTACACCATGGACGCCGGCAGGCGCAGCAACGGGCAGGCACCCCCCGCGGACGCAGCGCTCAGGCGCAGCACCTCGCCGCGCGGCGGCAATGCCAGCGCGTCCCAGTCGCTCAGGACGACGCGACGCAACGGGTCACCCAACACATGGTCGGCGGGCCGATGGGTATGGCCGTGGATCAGGCATTGCGCATGGTTGGCCAGCAGCAGCTGGCGCGCCGCGGCGGTGTCGACGTCGAACCCACGCGGGTCAGCGCGTTTGCGCGCCTCGCTGCGGTTGCGCAGTTCGCGTGCCGTGTTGCGGCGTTGTGCCAAGGGTTGGGCCAGAAAGTCCTGTTGCCAGCCGGGGCTGCGCACCTGCGTGCGAAATTGCTGGTATTGCGCATCGTCCAGGCACAAGGCATCACCGTGTGACAACAGCCAGCGCTGACCGGCGAATACGAAGACGCAGGGGTCGGGCAAATGGACCATGCCACAGGCATCGAGGAAGGCGCCGCCGACCAGGAAATCGCGATTGCCATGCATGAAATAGACGGGCCGCTGCCGTGCCGCCTGGGTCAGCACGGTCGCGCAGTCCTGCAAGAAGACATCGCCGGATACCGCGTCGTCGCCGATCCAGACTTCGAACAAATCGCCCAGGATGAAGACGGCATCGGCCTCGCTGCGTTGCAGGTAGGCCTGCCAGGCCAGGAAGGTAGGCCGGTCTGCGGCGTGCAGGTGCAGGTCGGAGATGAATTCGACTGTGCGCCACCCACCGGGCGCTTCGAGCAACCCGGCGCCGGAGTCATCGGCCGTCGCCGAGTCAGAAGCCGCGGCCGTGGTGGGCGTGGTGATGGCCATGCCCGGCAGCGTGCTGCTTCAGCGCCGGCTCAGAGCGCGACCGCGCGTTCGATCACCACGTCGTCCAGCGGCACGTCGTCGTGAAAACCCTTGCGGCCGGTGCTTACTGCCTTGATCTTGTCCACCACGTCGTTGCCCGCGATCACCCGGCCAAACACGGCATAACCCCAGCCTTGACCGCTCGGTGCGGTGTGGTTGAGGAAGCCGTTGTCTGCCACGTTGATGAAAAACTGTGCTGTGGCCGAATGCGGGTCATTGGTGCGCGCCATGGCCACCGTGTAGTTGTTGTTCTTCAGGCCATTGCCCGCCTCGTTGGCGATGGGTGTGCCGCTGCGCTTTTCCTTCATGCCGGGCTCGAAACCGCCACCTTGCACCATGAAGCCGGGAATCACGCGGTGAAACACGGTGTTGTCGTAATGCCCTTTGTTCACATAGTCCAGAAAATTGGCGGCTGAATTGGGTGCCTTGTCGGCATCGAGCTCCAGCGTGATGACGCCGAGTTTGGCGATGTGCAGTTCTACCTGTGGGTTGGCCATGATTTATTTCACCAGAGTTGCAGAGTTGATAAGAATGGGGGTCTTGGGCACGTCGGAGGGGAACGGCCCGCCGGCACCGGTCGGTGTGGTCTTGATTTTTTGCACCACCTCCATGCCGCTGACAACTTTGCCGAACACCGTGTAGCCGAACAGCTGCGGTGCGTTCAGCAGGTTGGCCCGAGGTGTGTTTTCATACACCCGGCCCTGATACTCGAACTTTGGCACCGGGTCACCGGGCGGGATCAGGGTCGGGTCGAGAAACGCGTTGTCCTTCACATTGATGAAAAACTGCGCCGTCGCCGACTGCGGGTCATTGGTGCGCGCCATGGCCAGGGTGCCCACGACGTTGCGCGGGCCGCCGCGCGAGAGCGCCTCCCGCCCCTCGTGCACCACGGGCGCGCGGGTGCGGCGCTCGACGTAGCTGGCATCGAAGCCGCCACCTTGCACCATGAAGTTTTCGATCACGCGATGGAAGACGGTGCCGTTGTAGTGTTTGTCCTGCACATACTGCAGGAAGTTTTCCACCGTCTTGGGCGCCTTGTCCGGGTACAGCTCGACCACAAAGTCACCCGCCGAGGTGGCGAATTTCACCCGAGGCGCATCTTGCGCCCGGACCCCGGCCAGGGGCAGGGTCAAAGCGACGGCGAGCAGAGCAATATTGCGACGAAACATGGCGGGCACGGAGTTTCCTTTCAGGCGGTGGGATGGTCAACGCGACGCCGAGGCGGCCGGTGTCGGTGGCCGCGCCCGGTCGGTCAGCGGACCACCCTGGCGCGTTGGCGCACCAGCGCCTACGAGCTGGCGGATCAGCGCGAGTTTTGGCGCCAGTGTGGTGTTGCCCGGGTCGAGTTGTTGTGACTGGTTGTAAGCCTGCGCTGCCAGTCGTGTGTATACGTCACCCAGATTTTCGTGCGCCACCGCATAACTGCGCCGGGCGCGGATGGCTGACTCCAGTGCAGCGCGGGCGAGATCAAGCTGCCCGAGGGCGGCATGCAACACGGCGGCGTTGTTGTACGGTTCGGGCAGTTCCGGGTAGTCCTGGCTCAAGCTCACAAAAGTCGCCAGGGCGTCTGCCGGTTTGCCGGCATCCTGCTGGATCAGGCCCTTGAGAAAACGCATCTGCGGGTCGCGTGGATTCTTGGCCAGGTATTGGTCCGCCTTCTGCATCGCCTCGGTCAACTGGCCGCTGCCTATCAACTGGGTTACCGGGCTGTAGTCATCGGCGATTGCGGTGCCGGCGCCCAACACTGCCAACAGCACACCGGTGCGCAGCAAGCGGCGCAAACCAGGGGTTGGGGGAATCATCAAGTCTCCTGAACCAGGTGCATTGCAATCCCGGACATCGGGGCTTTATACTGGCCTGAATTGTAGCCTAGGGGTGTTGCACAGCAGCCCCGGCAAGCAGTAAACCACCCCCCCAGTACGCCATGCCACCCGCGGCTTACCCGCCATCATTTTCTGTGCCTTGCGGCCGCCCCGTCTGATCCATGAGTCTGCGTATCTACAACACCCTGTCGCGTGGCATCGAGGCCTTTGTGCCGTTACAAAGTGGCCAGGTGCGCATGTATGTGTGTGGCATGACGATTTACGACCTATGCCATATCGGCCACGCGCGCATGATGATGGCCTTCGACATCGTGCAGCGCTGGCTCAAGGCCAGCGGCTTTGCCGTCACCTATGTGCGCAACATCACCGATATCGAGGACAAGATCATCAAGCGTGCGGTGGAGCGCGGCATCAGCATCCGCGCCCTCACGGACGAGATGATTGCGGCGATGCGACAGGATATCGGTGCCCTGGGCATCGAGGCGCCGACCCTGGAGCCGCGGGCCACCGACAATGTGCCGCAGATGCTGGCCATGATCGCGCGCCTGCAGGACAAGGGGCTGGCCTACCGGGGCAGTGATGGCGACATGAATTTTGCGGTGCGCAAGTTCGCCGGTTACGGAAAGTTGTCCGGCAAGTCACCCGACGAACTGCGCTCGGGTGAACGGGTGGCGGTGCTCGAGGGCAAGGACGACCCGCTGGACTTCGTGTTGTGGAAGGCGGCCAAGCCGTCGGAGCCGCCAGATGCGAAGTGGGACAGCGCCTATGGTGCCGGCCGCCCTGGCTGGCATATCGAATGTTCAGCCATGTGCCGCGCCACGCTCGGCGAGACCTTTGACATCCATGGCGGCGGAGCGGACCTGCAGTTTCCGCACCACGAGAACGAGATCGCGCAGAGCGAAGGCGCGCATGGCGCTGCGCTGGCGCGTTACTGGATGCACAACGGCTTTGTGCGGCTGGACAACGAAAAGATGTCCAAGAGCCTGGGCAATTTCTTCACCATCCGCGAGGTGCTGGGGCGTTATGACGCGGAGACGGTGCGTTTCTTCCTGCTGCGCGCGCACTACCGCAGCCCGCTGAACTACAGCGATGTCAGCCTGGACGACGCGCGCGCCGCGTTGCGCCGTCTCTACACCGCACTGCAGCTGGTGCCGCCGGCGACCAGCGCGCTGGATTGGAGTGCGCCATACCCGGCACGGTTCAAGTCGGCCATGGATGAAGACTTTGGCACGCCGGAGGCCGTGGCGGTGTTGTTCGAGCTTGCCAATGAGGTCAATCGCAGCCGCTCGACGGAACTGGCGTCGGTATTGCGCGCCCTTGGCGCCACGCTGGGCATCCTGCAGGCCGATGCGGCAGCGTTTCTCAAGGGCCAGCGTTCCGATGCCGCACAGGCGGACGATGCCTGGGTGGACGCGTTGGTGGCCGAACGGTCAACGGCCAAGGCGGCGCGTGATTTTGCTGCGGCCGACCGTATCCGCAAGCAGCTGGCGCAGGCGGGCATCGTGCTGAAGGATTCGGCTGCCAGCACCACCTGGGAGCGCAGTACATGAAGGCGGCGCCGGTGGCAAAGCCCGACTACTGGGACGAGGCCTGCAAACACCTGGTGCGCAAGGACCGGGTCATGAAGCGGCTGATCCCGCAGTCTGATGGCGCCTTCCTGCAGACGCGCGGGGACGCCTTCACCACGCTGGCGCGCAGCATCGTCGGGCAGCAGATATCGGTCAAGGCGGCACAAACGGTGTGGGACCGCTTTGCCGAGCTGCCACGCAAGATGACACCGGCCGCCGTGCTCAAGCTCAAGGTCGACGACATGCGTGGCGCCGGCCTGTCGGCGCGCAAGGTCGAGTATCTGGTCGACCTGTCGCTGCACTTCGCCAACGGATCGATCACAAGCGGCGCCTGGCAAGGCATGGACGACGAGGCGATCATTGCCGAGCTGGTGGCGATTCGCGGTATCGGGCGCTGGACCGCCGAGATGTTCCTGATCTTCCACCTGCTGCGGCCCAATGTGCTGCCGCTGGATGACGTCGGTTTGATCAGCGGCATCAGCAGGAACTATTTTTCCGGCGAGGTTGTCAGCCGCAGCGACGCGCGCGAGGTGGCCGGCGCCTGGACGCCCTATTGCAGCGTGGCGACTTGGTATATTTGGCGCTCGCTGGACCCGATGCCAGTGGCTTACTGAATCAACCTTGGCCCTGCAAGCCTGAGTGACTGGAGCAAAGCAATGGCCAAACGTGTGTTCATGGATTTCGTGCAACAGATTGCCGAGCTGGAAACAAAGATCGACGAGTTGCGGTATGTGCAGAACGAGTCCGCGGTGGACATATCCACCGAGATCGATCAGCTCAGCAAGAAGAGCCAGCAGCTGACAAAAGA
>JANOTG010000167.1:0-4852 GCA_031416215.1 Betaproteobacteria bacterium | reverse complement strand
TCCTGAAGGAGGCGCAGCGATTGGGGTACGCCGAGGCCGATCCGACCTTTGACATCGAGGGGGTGGATGCCGCGCACAAGCTGACCATCATGTCAGCCATCGCTTTCGGCATACCGGTGCAATTCGACAAGGCTTATGTTGAGGGCATCACCGGTCTGTCGGCGCAGGATATCCAGTACGCTGAGCAGCTGGGTTACCGCATCAAGCTGCTGGGCATCACCAAGCGCAGCCTGGACTCCCGCAACGGTGTTGTGCGCGGTATCGAGCTGCGGGTGCATCCGAGTCTGGTGCCGGTGAAGCGTCTGATCGCCAATGTGGAAGGAGCGATGAATGCGGTCATGGTGCAGGGCGACGCTGTTGGTACCACCCTGTATTACGGCAAGGGTGCCGGCAGTGAACCCACAGCCAGTGCCGTCATCGCCGATCTGGTTGACATCACACGGCTGCACACTGCCGATGCCGCGCAACGCGTGCCGCACCTGGCGTTCCATCCCGACGCCATGAGTGATCTGCCGGTGTTGCCGATGGAAGAGATCACCTCCAGCTACTATCTGCGACTGCGCGTGGCAGACCGGGCCGGTGTGTTGGCCAAAGTCACCGGTATATTGGCAGAATTGGGTATTAGCATCGATGCCATGCTGCAGCGGGAGGCAGACGAGGTCGGCCCTGCAATACCTGCCACCGGGGAGAACCAGGAGGCGCAGACCGACCTGATCATCCTGACCCATGACACCCGCGAAGGCACGATGAATGACGCGCTCGCGCGCATGCAGGCGCTGGACAGCGTGTTGCAGCCCATCACCCGCATTCGCAAGGAAGAGCTTGCCTGATGCAGTACGTTTCTACCCGCGGGCACGACAGCGGCCAACACTTTTGCGACATCCTGCTGGAAGGCCTGGCGCCCGACGGCGGCCTGTATCTGCCGCGGACCTACCCGCAGGTGGACGATGCAGCACTGACGCGCTGGCGCGGCTTGTCCTATGCTGCGCTGGCATTCGAGGTGTTGTCGCTGTACGTGGACGACATACCGGCGGATGACCTGAGGGCGATCTGCGCCAGGACCTATACCGCCGAGGTTTTCGGCTCACCCCAGATCGTGCCGCTGCGCGCCCTGGCATCGGGCCGTGCTGGTGATGCACCGTTTTACCTGGAGGCCTTGTCCAATGGTCCGACCTTGGCGTTCAAGGATATGGCGATGCAGTTGCTGGGCAATCTGTTCGAGTATGAACTCGCGCGCCGTGGCGAAACCCTGAACATCCTGGGTGCCACCAGCGGTGACACCGGCAGTGCCGCTGAATACGCGATGCGGGGCAAGAAGGGCGTCACCGTCTTCATGACCAGTCCGCACGGGCGCATGAGTCCGTTCCAGCAGGCGCAGATGTTCAGCCTGATGGACGCCAACATCCACAACATCGCCATCCAGGGCGTGTTCGATGACTGCCAGGACATCGTCAAGGCGGTGTCGGGCGACCTGGCCTTCAAGCGCCGTTGCAAGATCGGTACTGTCAACTCCATCAACTGGGCGCGGCTGGTGGCGCAGGTGGTGTACTACTTTGCCGGATATTTCCAGGCCACCCGTTCCAACCAGGAAGTGGTGCGTTTCACTGTGCCGTCGGGCAACTTCGGCAACGTCTGCGCCGGCCATGTTGCACGCATGCTGGGTTTGCCGATCGAGCGCCTCGTGGTTGCGACCAACGAGAACGACGTGCTGGACGAATTTTTCCGCACCGGTGTGTACCGGGTGCGCACTGCGGCGGACACACAGGAGACCTCAAGCCCATCGATGGATATCTCCAAGGCGTCGAATTTCGAGCGATTTGTGTTCGACCTGCTGGGCCGTGACGCGGCGCGGGTAAAGCAGTTGTTTGGCGAGGAGTTGCCCCGGCGCGGGCGCTTCGACCTGCATGCGGACCCGGCATTCCGGGATGCGGCACAGCGGTTTGGCTTCGCCAGCGGCCGCAGCACCCATGCCGACCGGCTGCAAACCATTCGTGACTGTGATGCCCATTGTGCGACGGTCATCGATACCCATACCGCCGATGGCGTCAAGGTGGCACGCGAGCATCTGGCGCCCGGCGTCGCGATGATCGTGCTCGAGACCGCACTGCCGATCAAGTTTTCGCAGACCATCGTGGAGGCACTCGGGCGCGAGCCGCAGCGGCCCGCCGGTTTCGCGGGCATCGAGGATCTGCCAAAACGGGTGGTGGTGCTGCCGGCACAGGTCGAAGCGGTCAAGGCTTTTGTGGCGCAGCACTGCACTGCCGCCGTAGCGTAGTTCACGGCATGGGCCAGACACGGATTCCACTGCGGCCGTTGGACGAGGCGCTGGCGCAATTGCTGGGTTTTGTGGTGCCGATCCGCCAGAGTGAGAACATATCCACCTTTGACGCCGACGGCAGGGTGACAGCGCAGGCCGTCATGTCGGCGCTGGCGGTGCCGGGCTGGGACAACAGCGCGATGGATGGTTACGCTCTGCGTTGCACTGACGTGACCCACAGCGGCAGTGTGTTGCAGGTAGGGCAGCGCATTGCGGCAGGCAGCGCTGGTGTTGCGCTGGACGGTGGCAGCGTGGCGCGCATTTTCACCGGTGCGCCGATCCCGCCGGGGGCCGACGCGGTGGTGATGCAGGAAGACTGCGAAGTGCTGGCCGGTAACGCCGGTCTGCGTGTTGACAAGGTGCCTACGCCAGGCCAGTGGATTCGCCGCGCAGGCGAGGATGTGGCGCTGGGCAGCGAGGTGTTGCCGGCTGGTTTGCGCCTGACGCCAGCAGCCCTCGGTCTGGCTGCCAGCATTGGCTGTGCAACCCTGGTTGTGGCGCGACGCCCCCGCGTGGCGCTGTTTTCCACCGGCGACGAGTTGGTCATGCCTGGTGACCTGGCGCCAGAGTTGTTGCCGGCAGGCGCGATCTACAACTCCAACCGTTTCTTTCTGCGCGCCTTGCTCCGGCGTCTGGGCTGCGACGTCACCGATATGGGCATCGTGCCGGACCAGCGCGAAGCGACGATTGCCGCCCTGCGCAACGCGGCATCGGAGCATGACCTGGTGTTGACCAGCGGCGGTGTGTCGGTGGGTGAAGAAGACCATGTCAAGCCGGCCGTCGCTGCGCTCGGGTCGCTGGATTTGTGGCAGATCGCCATCAAACCTGGCAAACCTTTTGCCTACGGTCGCGTCGGCGTTGCGCATTTCATGGGCCTGCCGGGAAATCCGGTGTCCAGTCTGGTGACTTTCCTGTTGCTGGTGCGGCCTTTTGTATTGCGTCTGCAGGGCGTGCGCGACGTGGCCCCTGTGGTAACCCACATGAGGGCCGACTTTGCCTGGCCCAAGCCGGATCGCCGACGGGAGTTTTTGCGCGTGCGTTTGAATGCGGCGAGCGGGCTTGACTTGTTCCCCAACCAGAGTTCCGGCGTCCTGACCTCCGCCGTATGGGGGGATGGTCTGGTGGACAACCCGCCCGGCGACGCCATCGCGCCTGGTGACACGGTGCGTTATATGTCGTTGTCGGCCTTGATGGATTGAGACCCGCATGCGTCTGACCCTGCGCTATTTTGCGTCGATCCGGGAAGCCATCGGCCAGGCATCCGAGCCGTACGACGGTAAGGCTGCGAACCTTGCCGCGCTGCGTGATGAGCTGGTAGGCCGTGGCGCTCCCTATGCCCAGGCGCTGGCGCACGGCCGGGCCGTGCGCATGGCCCTGAACCAGGTCATGTGCGACGAGGATGCGGCGTTGGTCGAACAGGCGGAAGTCGCCTTCTTTCCTCCTGTGACCGGAGGCTGATCCATTCCTGCGCGGGCTGGCTCAGATTGCGAGGGGCGGCATGGATTGGCTGGGTTCGGGTGGTCGCAGCGATTGATACAGCAGATGCATGGCCGTGACGTGAGCCTCTGAGGCAGGCAGAAGCGGCAAGCGCAGTTCGTCCCGCATCTGGCCCAGGCGCGCCAGCATGCCTTTGATGGGAGCCGGGTTGGGTTGCGCAAATACTGACTCGATCCACGGCACGAGTGCGTGCCAGATGCAGCGTGCCTGCTGCATCTGGCCGCCTCGCAGCAAGCCAATCAGTCGCACAAAATGATCCGTTGCCAGATGGGCGCTCGCTGCAATGGCACCGCAGCCGCCTTGGGCCAGCGTCGCGAACAGCTGCAAATCCTCGCCGGCCAGCACCTGCAGTTTTCCCTGTGCAATCAGCGCCAGGGTTTTGCCGGGGTCACCGCCGCAGTCCTTGATGGCGACGATGTTGTGGTGTTCGGCCAAAGCCAGCAAAGTATCGCGCGTGATCGTCGCTCCGGTACGGTAGGGTATGTCGTAGACCATCAGGGGTACCCTGGAATGCTCGGCCAGCGCAGTGAACCAGCGGGTCAGTCCGGCCTGTGATGGGCGGATGTAGTACGGGGCCGGCACCAGCACGGCGGCCAGCGAACGCTGGTCGATCCGGTGCAACCAACGACACACCTTGACCTGATTCACCCCCGCGACACCCATGACCACGGGCACATCGCCAGCGCATTCCAGCACGGCATCGAGCAGGCGCAGTTGCTCGTCGTCGTCCAGTGCAGCCGCCTCTCCGGTGCTGCCACACACGACCAGCCCGCGAATGCCGTCGGCACACAGGCGCTTGACCAGCCGGCGTACGGAAGCGAGGTCCAATGTGTCGCTTGTGAAGGGCGTGACGAGCGGGATCCACAATCCCGAAAAGTCGATGGCTGAAGGCATGGTTTGCTTATATGGATGCCTCCCGGGTAGCAAGAAGAATTTGCGTTGTGTTGCGAAGAAGTCGGCTGCGTCCTTATATCCGGCCTTGATTGCGTGGTCCGTCTGGTTTCCCAGTCTCGCCCGCTGGCCCCGATGCATATCCGC
>JANOTG010000166.1:0-4295 GCA_031416215.1 Betaproteobacteria bacterium | reverse complement strand
GCGTCTGGGCCAGCTTCTGAGCCAGACCTGGCACCGCCACCAAACCAAGAACCGATGCCGCCAGTGCAGGCAAGGCATGAATCGTGTCACGTCTGTTCATCCGATCCCCTTCGAAAGTTCTGCTGACCTGGCCGCGTGTACTGGGCACCGGGTATTTTCCTACCTGGATTGCCATGAAGTGCAAACCCCGCCAACCCATTCGGCCATCACCGGCGCGCCATGCTGCTCGCTCGTTCTTCCGTGAATTGTGCGGTACCGTGCCTTGAGGCACAAGCCGCGGCGATAAATGGCAGGTTGGTGGCTTCGGAGTGCGTGGCAATAACACGCGGAAGCCCGGCAGCATGGCGCTGGTAACAGTGGCACTGCTCGGAATGGCCGGGCTGCACCGGCGCACCAAGTCGGCCAAAGCGCCGCGGGCCTGAGCGGCGACTGCAGGGGCGCTCACCAGGTGCTGCGCCAGCAGGCAGCACGTGGCTCGAAAAGCACAAACCGGAGTTTGGTCACACCGCAGCCCGTTGTGACCGCGTGGCGGCCTACTTCGGTGGCCGATGCAGCGCGCAGAGCTTGTTGCCGTCGGGGTCGCGCAGGTAGGCCAGGTATATCTTGCCGAAGGGACTCTCGCGAAATCCAGGCGGGTCTTCACAGGTGGTGCCGCCATGGGCGATACCGGCGGCGTGGAACGCATCCCCCTGCTCCGCCGACTGCACCGTGAAGCCGATCGTGCCGCCATTGGCGTGTGTGGCGGGCTTGCCATCGATAGGCACCGAAATGGCGAACGTGCCGGTGGGGCTGCGATAAAAATACCGCTGCTTGTTCGCCACGCCGGGGCCGATGCCCAGCGTACCGAGCAACGCGTCGTAGAACTTCTTCGAGGCTTCGAGGTCGTTGACTCCGAGCATCACGTGGCTGAACATGGTCGTCTCCTGTGTGGGCCCGATGTTGGGCGAATGTGCCAATCGCAACTGATGGTATCCGATGCCTGGCCCGTGCCGGCTGTACCATTGCCCGAACCAAAAGGCAACCATGCCGCAGTGCAGGCTGCGAACCCGCGCCCATGTCTAAACGCACAGTCCAGTTGCCCACACCGCGCCGACGCGCACAGGTATGGCCGGTACGCCGCACGCTGCTATCGGTGAACGGCGGCTGGCTGCTCGCACCAAACTCATTTGCGAAGCACGACTGAGAAGTCGTAGGCGGCGCACACGTGCACACACCCCCAAACCACCCTGATCCGGCACAGCCGCAGGTGCCACTGTGGTTGCTCACGGTGCTGGCACTTTCAGGCACGGTCGGCATGTACATCTTCCTGCCAGCCTTGCCCTTTGCGGCACGGGATCTTGGCACCGAGCCGGCCACGGTGCAACTCACCATCAGCCTGTATATCGGCGGGCTGGCTGCTGGCCAACTGGTGTATGGGCCGGCGTCCGACCGGTTTGGGCGGCGACCCGTGCTGATCATGGGTCTGATCCTGTTTACCGCCGCCAGCCTGGTGGCGACCTGGGCGTCACGGGTCGACATTCTGCTCTGGGCACGGCTGTTTCAGGGCTTCGGCGGCAGCGTCGGCCTGGTGCTCGGGCGTGCCATGGTGCGCGACACGTCTGCGATGGGCGATACGGCGCGGCGTCTGGCGCTGATGAACCTGATGGTCACCCTGGGCCCCGGACTGGCGCCCATCATCGGCGCCGGTCTGGCGGCCGCGCTGGGCTGGCGCGCGGTCTTGTTGGCACTGGCCTTGCTGGGAGTTGTCAATCTGTTGTTCAGCTGGCGCATTCTGCGCGAAACCCGGCCAGCGCAGGATGCGGCCGATGCCAGCTGGGCCGCCCTGCGCACCAGTTACGGCCAGTTGCTGCGTTCTCGGGTTTTCCTCGCCTACGCCATCGGCGGCGGTTTTGCAACGACGGCCGTGTACGGGTTTTTCACCGCAGCGCCCTTTATCCTGGTGCAGCAAATGGGGCGCAGCGGACACGACGTGGGGTGGTTCCTGACCATGCAGGTGTCGGGGTTGTGGTTCGGCAGCATGCTGGCAACGCGCTTGGTGCGCAGCCATGCCGTACACACCCTGGTGGTAGGGGCCAATGCGCTGAGCCTGGCGATGGCGAGCTGTTTTCTGCTGCTGGCGGCGTCTGGCAACCTGCACCTGGCGCTGGTGGCCGTGGTGATGTTCCTGTTTACCGTCGGTGTGGGCCTGGCGGCACCTACGGC
This sequence comes from Betaproteobacteria bacterium, assembly GCA_031416215.1. Lineage (GTDB taxonomy): Bacteria > Pseudomonadota > Gammaproteobacteria > Burkholderiales > Burkholderiaceae_C > CAISIP01. The sequence continues at coordinate 2,093 of JANOTG010000166.1, read as the reverse complement.
ACTGGCCCAGGCCATCAACGTGAACCCGGCTGTGACTGGCGCCGCATCGGGAATTTACGGGTTCTCGCAAATGACCGTCGGTGCAGTGTGTAGCGCCGTGGTCGGCGTGGGTGCTGACCCGGCCCTGTCGGCCGGCCTGGTGCTGGCAGGCGCCGGTGTCATCGGAGCGTTGTGTTTTTGGATTGCCGGCACCTGCGGCCGTACGGCAGGTCCAGGCCGGCAAACTGGATAACAGACCATGCAGCTTCCTGCACTTCCCGCACTTCCCGCACTGCCGCTGCCGCCTGGAGTGCGATCGCGTCAAGTCGACAACAACAACGGCCTGTCTGTACATCTGCTGGAGGCTGGTTTCGAGACGCCGGGCCGACCCCGTGTGTTGTTGCTGCACGGCTTTCCGGAACTCGCGTACAGCTGGCGTAAATTGATGCTGCCACTGGCACAGGCCGGTTACCACGTGATCGCACCCGACCAGCGTGGTTATGGCCGCAGCACCGGATGGGACGCCTCGTTCGACGCCGACCTCACGCCGTACCGCATGGCCAACCTGGTGCAGGACATGCTGGGCCTGCTGTACGCCCTGGGGCACCGCTCGGTGGCGGCGGTCGTCGGACACGACTTTGGCGCGCCCGTTGCGGCCTGGTGCAGCTTGCTGCGGCCCGACGTATTCCGCTCGGTCGTCATGATGAGTGCACCGTTTGGAGGAGCACCGGCGATGCCATTCGACACTGCAGGGCATCCAGTGGCAAAAGAGGTGCCCGATATCCATCACGACCTGGCCGCCCTGCCCAGGCCACGTAAACACTACCAGTGGTATTACGCCACGCGCCAGGCCAATGAAGACATGTGGCATTGTCGCCAGGGCGTGTCGTCCTTCCTGCGCGCCTACTACCATGTCAAAAGTGCCGATTGGGCAGGCAACCAGCCGGTTCCACTGCGTTCCTGGAGCGCCAGCGAGTTGGCCAAACTACCGGGTTACTACATCATGGACCGTGACCTGGACATGGCCGAGACAGTGGCGCGCCATATGCCATCGGACGACGAGGTCCGGCAACAGCAGTGGCTGCGCGAGGTCGAGTTGCGGGTCTATGCATCCGAATACGAGCGGACCGGTTTCCAGGGCGGCTTGCAGTGGTACCGTGCCAAGACCGAGCCGCGTTTTGACGCCGAGTTGCGGCTGTACGGTGGGCGCAGCATCGACGTACCGGCACTGTTCATGGCCGGGGCGCAGGATTGGGGCGTCTGGCAGTCGCCGGGCGCGTTCGAGCGTATGCAGGGCACGGCTTGCACACAGTTGGTCGGCGTGCATCTGGTGCCAGGTGCCGGCCATTGGGTCCAGCAGGAGCTGCCCGACGCGACCGCCAGACACCTGCTCGATTTTCTGGCGCAACTGCCAACAGCCTGAGCCGCCATCGCCTGTCATGCGTTGCGCCCTCAGGGTGGCAGCACTCTGCAGAATGCAGAAAAGCGGAACAAATTCACGTTATTGCCCGGTAGCCGCTGGTTGGGGAACTGGTGCCGAACGACAGGAGCTGCCTGCGGGAATAGCATCAAGTATCTATGCGCCAATTCCCCAGCAGCGGCCCAATTGAAACCAAGACCTGTTCGGCGTGCAACAGTGTCGTCTCACGCCAGGCATGCCATCGAAACCGCTATGAGGAGTACATCTGCCACGTCTGTCAGGCCAAGGGGACCCGCTTCACCTGGCCCCACCGCGTTCGCTACCACCTACGCGCCAGCGCGTTGACGCTGGGTGTCGGTGTCGGCGTGATCGGCATGGCCTTTCTCACCGCCTGGGTGCTCTACTTCCTCGTGTACCAGGTGGACCTGACCCGGCTGCGCTTCTGAAATCTGGGTCAGGCGCGATCAGCCGCCATCGTCCTGCGCATCCGCCTTGTCGCGGGATTCGCGAAACCGGGGCACACAACCCGCCACCACTGCATCGGCGCGAAACATCCACCATTGGCGGCGATTGGCGTAACCGGCAATGGTGACGCGGCTCTTGTCGACGCAGTCACTGACCGCCTCACGCAGGCCGAATATCCAGCGCCCGGCCGGCGCCTGCGCCTGCCAGGCCGTAGCCTCGGCAAACTGCA
>JANOTG010000165.1:0-4547 GCA_031416215.1 Betaproteobacteria bacterium | reverse complement strand
TACCTCGCGTCCGCTGCCCAGCAGCTGACGGTACAGGCCGGCCAGCGCTCGGCACACGTCGGGTGATGCCTGCGCTGGCGTCAGCCCCCGAGCCAGCAGCTCCTGCTGCAACAGCGCCGGCGGCGCCGTCGCGAAGTGTTGCAACCACTCCTGCAGTCGTTCGCGCATCTCGGCGGCGGCGCGCTTGGTAAAGGTGATCGCCAGAATTTCATGGGGCCGTACCGCCAGCCCGCCCGGGCCGGCACTGTCGAGTAAGGCCCGCACGATGCGTGATACCAGGATCCAGGTCTTGCCGGCACCAGCACAGGCCTCTACCGCCACATGGCGCTGCGGATCACACGCCACTGCATAAAACTCCGCGGCAGTAACACTGTGGCCATTGCAGGCATAGGCAGGATCGGTGTGATGTTCAGACATGGCGTTATTGCGCGGCAGCAGCATCGGGTGTCCATTGGTCCCTGCGGCACAGGCCTCGCGCCGCGCAATAACTGCAGGCCAGTCCGGAGCCGAGCGCTGGCAGACTGGCGCCCGCGGCGAGCCGTTGCATATCGCTGCCAATGGCGTCGACCAACACGTCGCGCAGCGCCACAACATCGGGGTGCCGATAACTGCGCGCCGGCACGGTCTCGGCGAGGCTGAGGTACTGCGCGTCCAGTAGGTCGTCTGCCAGCAGCGCAGCGTAGAAGGCCAGCTGAATATCGTCGTTGTCGGCCCGCACGCGCGCGGCCGTGGTGTCACGTGACTCGGTCTTGTAATCAATCACCAGCGGCGAACCGTCTGCCAGCTGGTCGATACGATCCAGCCGCCCCACCAAAGTCAGCGCGCCCAGTGGCAACCGCCGCTCCGATTCGGCCGCCACAAACCGCGCGCCGCTGCTCTCATGCTGCGACAACCATGCCAGATAGTGGGCGCGGGTGCGCGGCCAGGCTGCCGAGTAGCGCAGGAACTCTGCGTCCGACAGCCCAAGTTCCTGTGTTGCCCGTGCCGCAGCGTCCGCCATCAGCCCCAGTTGCTGACCGCCGCCGGCTGCGTGAGATGCGAGCAAGGCCTCATGAAAGTGGCGTAACACGGCATGCAGCCAGAGACCGAAGTCGCGCTTGTCCAACTCCACCTCCAGTTCGTCACTTTCACGCAGGCGCAACTCGCGCAAGGCAAAAAACTTGTACGGGCAGGTGCGCAGGTCGGTGTAGGCGCTGGCGGACAACACGACGGGCACCAGCTCCGGCGCGACCGGTCGCGGCAAGTAACAGGGACGCGGTACCACGACCCGTTGCACCCGCGGGTCCGGTGCCAGCCCCGGGTGGTCCAGCAACAACTCCTGCACCAGCAAACCAGGCATGCGCGCTTCGCCGTTGTGGCTGCACCGCCACAACACATCGATGTGATCGCTACCCAGGGCATGCTGCCACGCGGCGCGGGTCGCAGCGGCCACGATCTCGCGCGTGGGCAGGCCAAGCGACAAACGCTGTGCCGAGCTCCACAGCCCCCCGGGCTCGGGCGAGGCCGCGAACCGCTCTTCGTCACAACCCGGGAACACAACCGCGGTTGGACTGCGTCCGAGCAACTGGTTCAGCGGCAGCACGATCACCTGCTCGTGTTGTGGATGCGCGGGAACAAAACTACCCTGCTCCAGCACCTGTTCTGCCCAGCGCACGAAGCCGCCGAGGCTTTCGCCATGCACCAGGTCATCGAATTCGTGTTCCGCCCCTTCGTGCAGTCGCAGTGCCTGCAGTACCGCGTGGCCGGCATCATCCAGCAGCAAGGCGGGCCATTGACCGGAACACTGCAACACGCCGCGCAAGGACAACAGCCATGCCGCCAGAGGCCGGCGTGCCTGCATCGATTCGATCAGCAGCCGCACCTGCAGGGCGAGCCCGTCCTGCGCTGGTACCTGGCGCCAGTGGCGCATGGCGTTGACGCGCATCTGCGCTTCCAGCGCCGACACATCTTTGACGGCAAAAGCGGGGGCAAGCTTCAGCCAGTCCAGCACCGTGTCGCCGGACGCGTCCCAGGCCATCGCACGCAACGCTCCGACGACGCATGCGGCAGCGCTGGTGGTCGACAGTGTCCAGCCGGTTTCGTCACGCAATACGACGCCGCGGGTACCGAGCAGAGCACGCATGCGTCGCACCAGAAAACGGTCTTGCGCCACAAGCGCTACCGGGCTGCGCCCCGCCGCCAGGTGTTGCAGCACGCAGGCGCTGGCGCGTTCGGCCTCGTCTTCGGCGTCCCGCGCAGCATGCAGGGACAGGCCACCGGGCGCAACAGCACGGTACAGCGGCACCGCCAGGCAGCGGTCGGCAAGCCGGGTTTGCAACATGCGATGCAGCGGCTCCTGCAGGAAACCCTGCACCAGAACCAGCAGCGCGGGCCGCGCCTCGAACAGGCAGTCGGTGGCATACGCGGAACTGGCCGCCCAGGCCAGCGCAATACGACCCAGCCATGATTCGATCTGGGTCACACCGTCGGCGCCGGGCCCGCACACTGCTGCGGACATCTGCTCCGCCCACGCGGCCCGGTCAGCAGGCGGCACTGCGGCAGCCACCTTGGCCAATACCCAGGCGGCTTCCATCAAACGCACGGCCAGTGCCTTGTGCTGTCGCCCCATGCCGGCGCGCTGCATCAATGACTGCGCGGTCCATACGTCACGCGCAGCGTCCAGCCGCATATCGTCCGGCCCCGGACAAAATGCAGCGAGGCGTCGGCTCCAGTTGATGCTGGTCTCGAAGCGCGGCAAAAAGGCGGCACCCTGCGCCGTCGCTGCGACACGCCGCGCCCAGGCGTCTCGCGCCACTTGCATCAACTGGGCATAAGGCAGCACCACCACCGTCTGCGACGGGTCGACCTGCCAGCGCAGGATCGCAGTCTGGATTTCATCAATCACCCTGTCCCAGGCATGCTGCGCGTGATGATTTATGACTATCTCAGCCATAACCAGACCGATGTTGTCCCGAGGGCATGCTTTCTGTCACAATTTCCGCACTGTACCTGTAGCAAACCCACCAAGGACTCCTCATGGCCAACGAACTGATCAAACATGTGTCGGATGCATCATTCGAAGTGGATGTGCTGCAATCCTCCCAACCGGTGCTGGTCGACTACTGGGCCGAGTGGTGTGGTCCGTGCAAGATGATTGCCCCGATTCTGGACGAGGTGGCAACGGGATACGCTGGCAAACTGCAAGTGGCGAAGATGAACGTGGATGAGAACCGTGACATTCCGGCGAAGTTCGGCATTCGCGGTATCCCGACGCTGATGCTGTTCAAGGATGGACAACTTGCAGCGACCAAGGTTGGCGCCATGAGCAAGTCGCAACTGACGGCCTTCATCGACCAACAGTTGGCCTGAGTGGTGCGGGTGCAACGCCCGCGCCCTGTGTTTCGTGCTGCATTGCGCGGCGCTCGTTTCCTGTCATAATAAAAGTGTTCGCCGGCTGCCCGTGGGCCGGTTCGAGCTCCCGAATGGGAGCACCGCGGTCGGGGCGATTGTCGCCAGCCGACCGTGACCCCCTCTCACCCCGTCAGTACACCACCCTTTCAAGGGCAATTCCATGCACCTAAACGAACTCAAGGCACTGCACGTGTCTGAAGTGCTCAAGCAGGCAGAAGAGCTGGAGATAGAAAACACCGGCCGCATGCGCAAGCAGGAGTTGATGTTCGCTATCATCAAGAAACGAGCCCGCACCGGCGAGCAGATCATTGCCGACGGGGTGCTGGAGATACTGCCCGACGGTTTCGGTTTCCTGCGCAGCCCGGACACCAGCTATACCGCCAGCACCGACGACATCTACATCAGCCCCAGCCAGGTCCGCCGCTTCAACCTGCATACCGGCGACATGATCGAAGGCGAGGTACGCACACCCAAGGATGGTGAACGCTACTTTGCGCTGAACAAGCTCGACAAGGTCAACGGTGGAGGCCCGGAGGACAACAAACACAAGGTGATGTTCGAAAACCTGACGCCCCTTTTCCCCAAGGTGCAGATGAAGCTGGAGCGCGACATCAAGGGCGAGGAAAACGTCACAGGCCGGGTCATCGACATCATTGCGCCGATCGGCAAGGGACAGAGGGCCCTGCTGGTAGCACCGCCCAAGAGCGGCAAGACGGTGATGATGCAGCACATCGCGCATGCCATCGCCGCCAACTACCCGGAAATCCACATGATGGTGCTGCTGGTCGACGAACGGCCCGAAGAGGTGACGGAGATGCAGCGCACCGTCAAGGGCGAGGTGATCGCATCGACCTTCGATGAGCCGGCGGCCCGCCACGTCCATGTGGCCGAAATGGTGATTGAACGAGCCAAGCGCCTGGTCGAGCTGAAAAAAGACGTGGTGATTCTGCTGGACTCCATCACCCGGCTGGCGCGCGCCTACAACACTGTGGTGCCCAGCAGTGGCAAGGTGCTGACCGGCGGCGTGGACGCGAACGCGTTGCAGCGTCCCAAGCGCTTCTTTGGCGCGGCGCGCAACATCGAGGAGGGCGGCAGCCTGACCATCATCGCCACCGCGCTGATTGATACCGGCAGCCGCATGGACGAGGTCATCTTCG
>JANOTG010000164.1:0-3743 GCA_031416215.1 Betaproteobacteria bacterium | reverse complement strand
GCCACACCGGCACTGTTGCCGGCGTGGTCGAACAGGATGGCGCGGGAGCTGGTCGTGCCCTGGTCGAGCGAGAGGATGTACTTCATGGTGTGGCGAGGTTAGCGCAAGCCCGGCAATGCCGCCTGTGTCAGCGCGGCAGCAGGCCTGGGCTGGATTCAAAGCGACAATTGTGCCCCGAGGCGCCGCGGGTTGCGCCGCGAACCACATCAGGCGGAAAAGACATGGGCGCACAGATTACTTTCATCGGCGGCGGCAACATGGCCAGCGCCATCATCCAGGGCTTGCTGGCGCGCTCGCATCCAGCCGAGGACATTGCGGTGGTCGAGCCTCTGGCCGAGGTGCGGGAGCGGCTACAAGCCACTTTGGGAGTACGGGTGCACGCGCAAGCCGGAGCCTGGATGGAACATGCCAACACGGTGGTATGGGCCGTCAAACCGCAGGTCTTTCAGCAAGCCGCCGAACAGTCGCGCGCCCATATCGGCGCCGCCTTGCACCTGAGTGTGGCGGCCGGCATACCCAGCAGCAGCATCACTCGCTGGCTTGGCAGCGCACGTGTGGTGCGCGCCATGCCCAACACACCGGCCTTGATCGGCAAAGGCATCACGGCGCTGTACGCCGGGCCGGTCATCACCGCCTCGGAACGCGCCAGTGTCGAGCAGATCGTCAGCACCACCGGCGAGTGGTTGTGGGTAACACAGGAGGACTTGCTGGACGCGGTCACGGCCATCTCCGGCTCCGGCCCGGCCTATGTGTATTTCTTCATGGAGGCCATGACGGCGGCGGGCACTGCCATGGGATTGACCGCCGAACAGGCCTACCGGCTGACCGTCTCCACCTTCATCGGTGCGTCTGCGCTGGCCCAGGCCTCGACTGATGCGCCCGAGGTGCTGCGCCAGCGTGTGACATCCAAAGGCGGCACCACCCATGCCGCGATCTCATCGATGGAGGCTTCGGGTATCAAACCAGCCTTCGAGCGCGCGCTGCGTGCCGCGCGTGATCGTGCGCAGGCCATGGGCGCGGAATTTGGCTCTTCCTGAACAACACAGAAGCTTTTCCACCGGGCCAGCTCCTCAATCCGCCGCCGACGCCAAGCCCAATCTACCCGGCTGGTGTGCTCAAGCCAGGGCGTGGGACAACACGATACCGGCGAACACCGTGCATCCGAGCCAGTGATTGACGCGAAAGGCGCGGAAACAGCCGTCCCGGGCACGTTTGCGGATCAACCAGCCATGCCAGGCGGCCTGCGCCGCCGCCGCCACCATGGCGAGCAGAAACATGCCGGGTGCGGCCAGCCGCGGCGCCACGACAACAGCCCACAGCAGCAGATACGACGAATAACACAAGGCGACAAAGGCCAGGTCAAACCGCCCCAGCGTGATGGCGGATGTCTTGATGCCCAGGTGCAGGTCATCGTCGCGATCCACCATGGCGTACTCGGTGTCGTAGGCCAGCACCCAGAACAGATTTCCCAGCAGCAGCAGCCAGGCCTCAGCGGGCACGCTGGTGCCCACAGCGTCCCAGCTGGACGAGCCACCCTGCACGGCGGCAAAGGCCATCGGGATACCAAAACTGAAAGCCACCCCGAGCACCGCCTGCGGCATGGAGAAAAACCGCTTGCTGTAGGGATAGACGAGGGTCACCAGCAGGGCGAGAAAAGACCAGGTGACCGTCACCGCATTGGTGGTCAGCACCAGGGCGAACGCCAGCAAGGCCAGCACCGCACCCAGCCGCAGCGCCTCGCGCACCGACACCTGGCCACTGGTGACCGGGCGCTGCGCGGTGCGCTTGACGTGTTTGTCAAAGTCGCGGTCGGCCACGTCGTTGACACAACAGCCCGCGCTGCGCATCAACACCGTGCCCAGCGTGAACACCAGCAACAGGTGCCAGCCCGGAAATCCATCCGCCGCGATCCACAAAGCACCCAGCGTCGGCCACAACAACAGCAACCATCCAGCGGGCCGGTCCCAGCGGATCAGCTGCAGGTACAGGGCCAGGCGTTGCCGCATCTCAGGAGAGGCGCTGCACACCCGTCAAAGGACAGGCGTAAATGGCATTGCGCAGCTCGGCTATGGCTTCATAACGCGTGAAACTGCGGCGCCAGGCCAGCACCACCCGTCGGGTTGGCGGAAGGCCGCCGCCGTCGTCCTGGATCGGCAGATAACGCACCGTACCGGCCGGCTGTTTGCCACGACGCGCCTTTTGCTGCAATGCGCCGGTCGGTACCCCGAGTCGTGGCACCAGCGTAATGCCCATGCCGGCGGCCACCATGTGCTTGATGGTCTCCAGTGATGAACCTTCGAAACTGCGCCGAATGCCCTCAGCATTGCTGGAAAAACGTGCGAACTCCGGGCACACTTCCAGCACATGGTCGCGAAAACAGTGCCCGGTTCCCAGCAAGAGCATGGTTTCGGACTTGAGTTGCTGTGCCGTGACCGCGCTGCGCTGCGCCAGCGCGTGGTTGCCTGGAACTACCGCCACAAAGGGCTCGTCGTACAGAGCTGCCATCGCCAGACCGGTGTCGGGAAACGGCTCGGCCAATATGGCGCAGTCGATCTCGCCGGTACGCAGCATCTCGAGCAGCTTGACGGTGAAGTTCTCCTGCAATATCAGGGGCATCTGGGGCGTGCGCTGGATGACGTTTTTGACCAGGTCGGGCAGCAGATAGGGCGCGATGGTGTAGATCACGCCCAGACGCAGCGCGCCAGCCAGAGGGTCCTTGCCGCGTTTGGCGATCTCGCGGATGTTGGCCGCCTGCTCCAGCACCGACTGGGCCTGGCGCACCACCTCTTCGCCCAGCGGCGTCACGGTGACCTCGTTCGCGCTGCGCTCGAACAGCTTGAGCTCCAACTCTTCTTCCAGTTTCTTCACGGCCACCGACAGCGTCGGTTGGGAAACAAAACAGGCTTCAGCCGCCTTGCCAAAATGCCGCTCACGGGCCACCGCAACGATGTATTTGAGTTCGGTCAGGGTCATGCCACGATTGTCCACTGCCAGCCGCCGGACACCCGGCGGCTCGGGTTTTCAGGCCTTCAAATAATGCGCCTTGCTGCCCAACCAGCGTTGCACATGCTGCTCTGCCAGCGCCGGGTTGCCGTCCAGCATCCGTGGCGCCGCGTCGCAAGCCCAGTCAAGCAGCGCTGAGTCGGTGGCCAGATCGGCAAAACGCAGCAAGCTGTCGCCAGACTGCCGGGCCCCGAGAAATTCACCCGGGCCACGGATCTCGAGGTCGCGCCGTGCGATCTCGAACCCGTCATGCGTCTGCACCATGGCCTGCAGGCGCGAGCGTGCGGTTTCGGCCAGGCGCGCGCCGTCGCCAGTCGAATACAGCAGCACACAGGCCGAGGCTGCAGCGACACGGCCAACCCGGCCACGCAGCTGGTGCAACTGCGACAGGCCAAAACGCTCGGCGTGCTCGATGACCATGAGTGATGCATTCGGCACATCGACGCCGACTTCAATCACCGTGGTGCTGACCAGCACCGCCATCTGCCCGCAAGTAAAAAGCGACATCACCGCCTTTTTTTCGACCACCGGCATGCGCGAATGCAGCAGCCCGACCATGACGCCCGGCAGCGCCACGCTCAGGTCGGCATGGGTCTGGGTGGCGTTGCTCAGGTCCAGCACCTCGCTGTCCTCAATCAGCGGACAGACCCAATACACCTGGCGGCCCTGTTGCAGCTGGCTGCGGATGCGCCGCACCACCTCGTCGCGCCGGCTGGCGTTGATCAGCTTGGTGACCACCG
>JANOTG010000163.1:0-5900 GCA_031416215.1 Betaproteobacteria bacterium | reverse complement strand
GATACCGACCCGGTGCCCATATTCACGCGTCGACACACGTGAGATGTTCGGGAAGTCGCGCGCCAACCCGCCACCGACGCTGCGCACCTGCGGCCAACCGTCCGGCAGCGGGTCTTCATAGGACTCCAGCACCAGCAGCGGCACCACGGCCAACCCGTTGCCGACCGGCCACTGCAGTGCCGGGCGTTGCGGCAGGGGGCTCCAGCGTGTGTGTGGCTGGTCCATGCCATGGCGGCGCTGTGCCGGGCCGGATGGCGCCGCCAGCGGCGCGCTGCTGACGGCTCTGGGCACAACCACCGGCCGTGCGCGCGCCACAGCCAGGCTGTCACGGTGCAGGGCCTGTGCGTGGGCCAGTTGTTCTTCGTAGTGCTGTGCCAGGTAATGGCTGGCAATCTCGTCACCCGTGGCATGCCACACACCGGGCTGCGCGCACACGTGGTCCAGAATCTCCCGCAGGTGGCCCACATGGTGCGGTTGCCCGATCTGGTACGGGTGCAGCGCGATACAGAACACCCGGCCGCCCTGGGCACTCTCGCTGTACAGGCGGTCAAATGCCGCCTTGCAGGCATCGACAAAATAACGCCCGCCATAGGGCCGCCCATCCCACAGCGGCGCGTCATTCAGGTCGTAGGTATAGGGCAGGGAAATCAGCCGGCGCCCGGGCACGATGATGGGCACCGGCACATCGTCATGTACCCAATCCGCGTGGTAACTCAGGCCGGCCTCGGCGATCAGCGACGGTGTGCGCGCGGTATTGGTGATGGCCGGCGTCAATATGCCTTGCAGGGCCAGGCCGGTGTGGCGGCGCAGCGTGTCGATGTTGTCACGGTAAAAAGCGCGTTCCTGCGCTTCGTCCATGCCGTACAGGAAGCGTGTGTTGTAGATGCCATGGCTCATCACCGCCCACTGCCGGTCTCGGATCAGTTGCGCGATTTCCGGGAAGTGGTCCAGCAGCGCCAGGTTCAACGATACCGTCGGGCGCACCGGGTAGGCGGCCAGCACCTCATCCATGCGCCACAGTCCGACACGATTGCCGTAGTCGCGAAAACCGTACTCCCGCACATCGGGATGGCTGGGCACACGGTCCCAGGTCTCGCGGCCGATCGCCGGCGGCGGCGTGTATTCGTAGAACTCGATGTTGGGAACAATCCACACCGCCAGGCGTTTACCACCGGGCCATTGGATCGGGGGTCGGGTGGTGACCGGTGCGTAACGAACGAAGTCCTGGATCGATGCCATGGTGTCAGGGGAAGTCGAGTTGCGCCGCGCTGTCAATTCGCGGCAGATTCTGCAAGGCGCCGAACAGACGGGCGCCGCTACTGCCACTGACCCCGCCATGCGCCATGCAGCCCATGAACTTGTCGCGCAGTTCGTCCACCGACAGCGGCGTGTCGGCGTGCCCCTTGGCCCGGCGCACCGGGGGTGAGGCCACCGTGCGGCCATCACGCAGGTGGAAAAACACCTGGTCGAACGGCGCCGCATCGCGCCAGCCGGGCTCAAACGCGTCGCTGGTCTGCAACTCCACCAGCCCCATCAGCCGCTGGATCGGAGCACTGCGCACCACCGCGTCCTGCAACTCGGCGAACCCGACCGCACCATGCAGCAATGCACTGGCAAGGGCAAACTCCAGGCTGAACTTGGCCTGCAAGGCATCCTGCGGGCGGTGAAACGGCATCACGGCGGCATGGCGCTCGCTGACGTGGGCAACGATGCGCAACACATCGTCCGCCGCAAACGCCTGTGCCGGGTCCAGCGCCAGCACAGCGTCAATGCCACGCTGCGCCGCGCCCACCATCGGGTATTTCTTGATGTTGAGCCGCATGCTGCTGATGCGCCAGGTCGAGGCCGACACGGGGCGCTCCAGATCAACCTTGCCATTGGGCGAAATCGCCCGCAACAGGCCATGGCGGCCTTCCAGTGCGGTGGGGCTGGCCTGCAAACCGGCGCCAGCCATGCTGGCAGCGGTCAAGCCGGCGCAGGCAGCACGGCCGCCGTGGTAGGGCTTGGCCATGGTGCCGAAATTTTCGAAGATGCCAGAGGCGCTGGAGGCAGCCAGCGCAAGCGCATGGCTGCTGCGCGACGCATCAAAACCCATGACCACCGACGCCGCCGCTGCCGCACCCAGCGGACCCAGCACCGAGGTCGGATGCCAGCCGCGGTCGTAATACAAATCCTGCTCGCGCAGCATCAGGTCGGCCCAGACCTCGTAACCCACCACATACGCCAGTGCCATGGTGCTGCCGTTGGCGCCAAAACGGTCGGCAGCCGCCAGGATGGTGGGCACCAGCACCGCGCTGGGGTGGTTGGAAAACGCAAAATCGTCATAGTCCAGCGCATGGGCGGCAGTGGCATTGACCAAAGCCGCCTGCTCCATGCCCATCGGCCGCGACTCGCCGATCACGCGCGCCTGGGGCGCTGCACCCTGCGCCCGGGCCCACTGCACCAGGGTACGCACTGCCGGCTCCTGGGCGCCGGCCACCATGACACCAAAGGCGTCGGTGAATCCCAGGGCGGCAACTTCCGCCGCCTGCGCCGGCAGCGGCCGGTCACGGCAGGTGGCGATCAGCTGGGCATATTGCTGGGTCAGCGGCGCGGTCATTTTGTATGCAATCTGAACGGTTCCTGCGCCATGTGCGGCATAACACAACCCAGGAATGGTCATTGTCTATCGGTTTTCGGCTGATTATGCATACAATCCAGTCGAGCAACAACGACCCGCCGTAGATCCACCATGGAACTGATTGACCGCGGCAGCGAACCTGACAACACCACCGTGGCGCAGGACGCGCGCAAGGCCTTTCAGGTCATGCTCAGTGGCGGCGTGGCGGTGTTGCCGCTCAGCGTGTCCTACGCCATCTTTGCCCATACGGCGAGCGGTGTGGAGCGCACCTACACACTGAAACAACGCACCCAGACCAAACCCAACGGCGTGATCGGCAACTGGGATATTTTTCGCGCGGTGCTGCAGACCACCGAGCGCGACCGCGCGCTGGTGCAATGCATCACCCTGGACCACAACCTGCCGTTGTCGGTGATAGCCCCATTCGACCCGCAGCATGACTGGCTGCGCACCGTGGAGTTTGGCGCCCTGCGCCGCGCCACCAAGGCGCTGACCATGGACCTGCTGATGAACGCCGGCAACCTGCACAAGCATCTGGCGCGCATGAGCTGGGAGAGTGCCAAACCGCTGATGGGCTCGTCGGCGAATGTATCCCTCACCGGCAGCAAATTCCGCCTGGAAGACGTGCAGGACTCGCTGAAATCAGGTTGTGACCTGGTGCTGGGGTACGGCACCTCGCCCTATGCCAACCGTTTTGATATCGGCAGCACCATCATCGAGTTGCCAAGCTGGAAGGTGCTGCGCTGGGGTGGCTGTTTCGAGGAACAGGCGGCACTGGTGCAGAAGTACTTTGGTGTCGAGTTGCCGCCGCGGCCTGAGCAGGGGCCGTTGAGTCTGGTGTAGGGGTTGTGGTGGTGCCGGTCCGCTTTTCGCGAGCCGCATGGGCCAACCGGATGCCGCCGCTCGTGTCCCCCGGCCTGAGGCCTCCTCCTTTACCTCGCTGCGACACCCGGTCGGCCCATGCGGCGGCGAGGGCAGCCGGATTCAGCACCCCATAGTCACACTCGGCTGTACGATCTGTCCATGAAGGCACTGGATCAGGTCGCAGTGGCCTCAGCCCGCCAGCGCGACATACACGTTCTGCACGTCGTCATGGGCGTCGATCGCGGCCAGGAAGGCCTCGACCTCCTCCAGCTGCGCGGCGTCCAGACGGGCCGGGACGACCGGGTTCTTCGGTTTGTAGCCGAGCTTGGCAGAGATTACTGCGAAGCCATGCGCCGGCAATGCCCGGCTCACCAGATCCAGATCGGCCGGATCCGTGACGAACAGGGTCGCCGTTCCTTCGCCGCCGGGCTCTACATCCTGCGCGCCGGCCTCGATGGCGGCCAGTTCGGCATCGGCACCAGCCACCGAGGGTTCGGCTTCGATCATGCCCACATGGTCAAAATCCCAGGCCACCGAGCCCGAGGTGCCGAGCTGTCCCTTGCGAAACAACACCCGCATCTCGGGCGCCGTGCGGTTCACGTTGTCAGTCAGGCATTCCACCATCAACGCCACCTGGTGCGGCGCAAAACCCTCGTAGATCACGCGCTCGAAGTGCACCGCCTCACCGGTCAGCCCAGCGCCCTTCTTGATGGCCCGCTCCAGTGTCTCCTTGGGCATGGACACCTTGCGCGCCTGCTCCACCACCAGCCGCAGCCGGGCATTCAGGGCCGGGTCGGCGCCACTGCGCGCGGCGATCATGATGTCCTTGGCGAGCCGGCCAAACAGTTTGCCCCTGGCGTTGGCAGCCAGTTCCTTGCCTTTTGCTTTCCACTGCGCGCCCATGTCGGAGGTTCCTGTTTCTATGCGGCATCGTGCCGCCTGTGCGACGGTTATACACTGAACCCGAACCAGCAACTGCGCCATGAAAACCTTCACCCAGACCCTGGCCGACGAACTGCGACGGGCTGCGGCACAGACGCCAGACCGGGTCTTCTTGCGCATGATTCAGGGCGAGTGGACCTTCGCCCGGGTCGATGTCGATTCCGATCACATGGCGGTTGCCTTGCACGATCTTGGCGTGGCGCACCGGCACAACGTCAGCCTGTTGTTGCCCAACTGCATCGAGTTCGCCCTGAGCTGGTTTGGCCTGGCCAAACTGGGTGCGGTGGCGGCGCCGGTCAATACCGCATTTCGTGGCGCCGTGCTGGCCAACGCCATCAATCTGGTGCAAAGCCGGGTGTTGATCGTGCATGCGAGCCTGTTGCCGCAGTGGGTGGAAGTGAAAGACCAATTGACCGCGGTGACGCAGCTGATCGTGGTGGCAGGCGCCCCGCTGGCCGATACGCTGTGCTGGGCCACCTTGCTGCGCACACCCGTGCGCCCGTTACCGCCACCCCCAGGCCATTTCTCCGACCTGTCGCTGCTGTTGTACACCTCGGGCACCACCGGGCGCTCCAAGGCGGCCATGCTTTCGAACCGGTTTGTGCTGCGCCAGGGGCAGGGAGTGATCGACGGCCTTGGCTTGCGCGCGGATGACGTGTTGTACTGCCCCTATCCGATGTTCCACATGGACTCGGCCATCATGACCATCGCGCCGGCCTTGTTGTTGCGCGCGGTGGCGGCCATCGGCGAGCGCTTCAGCGTGTCGCGGTATTGGGACGAGATGCGCATCCTGCGGGCTACCGTGTTCGACTTCATGGGCGCAACGCTGACCATGTTGTGGAAGCAGCCGGCGTCTGCGGCCGACCGCGCACACCGCGCGCGCCTGGGCTGGGGTGTACCGCTGCCAGACTGGGCGGGTGAATTCGAGGCCCGTTTTGGCTGTCGTCTGGTGGAGCTGTACGGCTCGACCGAAGTCGGCACCTTCATCTTCACGCCACAGGACGCACCACGTCGCGTCGGCTCCTGCGGCAAACCCATGGGGCCGTTCGAAGTGCAACTTCTGGACGAAGAAGGTTTTGAGGTACCCACGGGCACGGCCGGTGAACTGGTGGTGCGCGGACTGGAGCCCTGCGTACTGACAGACGGATACTGGGCCATGACCGAGGCCACCCTCAGCACATTTCGCAATCAGTGGTTCCACACCGGCGACATATTGCGCCAGGATGCCGATGGCTGGCTGTATTTCATCGGCCGGCGCAAGGACATGGTGCGCCGCCGCGGCGAAAATATCTCGGCAGCCGAGGTCGAGAACATCGTGGACACCCATCCCGAGGTGCTGGAATGCGCGGTCTTCGGCGTGCCCAGCGACCTGACCGAAGAAGAAGTGATGCTGTGCGCCGTGTTGCGCGATGGCAGCGCACTGACCGCGCAGACCCTGACCGACTGGTGCACCAGCCGCATGGCGCATTTCATG
>JANOTG010000162.1:0-6177 GCA_031416215.1 Betaproteobacteria bacterium | reverse complement strand
CCAGGTCAGCCCGATCGATTCGGAGGCTTCGTGTTGCCCGCGGTCGATCGACTGGATACCGGCGCGAAAGATCTCCGCCTCGAATGCGCTGTCGCACAGTGCCAGTGCCACGACGCCGGCAGCAAACACGCCCAGTTCGATTCCAAGCACCACGGGCAATCCGTAGTACACCCACAACACCATGACCAACATCGGGATGGACCGAAACGCCTCGACATAGACGCGTCCGACTGCACGCAGGCCACGGTTCTTAGCCAGGGACAACAACGAAACCAAGAGCCCGGTCGTCACTGACAACAATATGGCGCAGACCGCCAGCAGCACCGTCCAACCCAGGCCCGACATCAGAAACATCAGGTTGGTCTGGCCCTTCGGGGTCCACGGAGAAATGACGAACCATCCCCATGTGTAGTTGCTGCCGCAACCCGTGGTGAGCAGGGCCGCGAGGACAGCGATGATGAGGATGCGAATGCGGGGCGACATGTCAGTGCGTCAGGATTTGCCTGAGAAACTGCTGGCAGCGCTCGGTGGCGGGATTGCTGAAAAAGGTGGCCGGTGGCGCAGTCTCGACGATCTCGCCCTTGTCCATGAACACCATGGAGTCGGCCACCCGCTTGGCGAACCCCATCTCATGGGTCACGACCATCATGGTCATGCCGTCCTGCGCCAGCGTCTCCATCTCGTCGAGCACTTCGTTGATCATCTCCGGGTCCAGCGCCGAGGTGGGCTCGTCAAACAGCATCAGCTTGGGCTTCATGCACAACGAGCGGGCAATGGCGACGCGTTGTTGTTGACCCCCAGAAAGCTGCGCCGGGTATTTGTGCGCCTGCTCGGGAATACGGACCCGCTGCAGAAAATGCATGGCCACCTCTTCGGCCTCGGTGCGGCTCATGTTGCGTACCCGAATCGGGCCGAGCGTGAGGTTGTCCATCACCGACAAATGCGGAAACAGGTTGAAACTCTGGAACACCATGCCGACCTCACAGCGTATCGCTTGCAGGCTGCGCGCGTCGTCGGTGAGCTCCAGGCCGTCCACCGTGATACGGCCGGACTCGTGGCGCTCCAGGCGATTCACACAGCGGATCATGGTGGATTTTCCCGAACCGGACGGGCCACAGATGACAACCTTTTCACCCGGCCGTACCGACAGCGAGATGTTGCGCAGGGCCTGAAAGCTGCCGAAGTGTTTGGAAACGGATTCCAGCTGGACGATGTACGCGTTGCTTGTCACTGCAGATCCACAGGTGAATATGAAAGCTATAGTTTATACGCCTGCATGCCGCTTCCGGTTGACAAGTTGCATGACAGTAAAATAAGATTCATGTTGTAGTGCTCGGGGCTGGTGGCCGTACAGGTTGTCCTGATCGCCCGTCAGAGCGGCGCGGCGGTGATGAACTTCATGGGTGTGACAGATATGGTGGCGACAATTGATATTTCCGGGCTCAAAGGTTACTCGGGCTACTTGCGGCGCGATGGTGGGGACCCGGATGCCGAGTTGACCCGCGTCGGGCCGGGCAGCGCCTGTGGCGAGTGGCTGCGACGTTGCTGGCAGCCGATTGCCATGGCCAGTGAGGTGCGCGACCTGCCAGTGCCGTTGCGTATCCTGGGCGAGGATCTGGTGGTTTTCCGCGACGGTTCGGGGCGCTGGGGCCTGTTGCACAAACACTGCTCGCACCGGGGCGCCAGCCTCGAATACGGCATCATCCAGGAGTGTGGAATCGCCTGCTGTTACCACGGCTGGCACTACGACATCGACGGGCGTATTCTGGCCACGCCAGCCGAACCCACTGACCGCATCCGCTCGCGCCTGGTGCACGGTGCCTACCCGGTGCGCGAGGTCAACGGTATCTTGTTTGCGTATTTCGGGCATCCGGACCACATGCCCGAGTTGCCACGGTATGACACCGAATTCATCGCCGATACGCAGAGGGTGCCGTTTTCAATCTCCATCACCTGCAACTGGCTGCAGGTGTATGAAAACACCCAGGACCCGGTGCACGTGGTGTACCTGCACACCCGCATGACGGGCGCCCAGTTTGGTGATGCGTCCGGGGCCGAACAGGAAATCGAGTATCGCGAAACCCCCTTGGGCATGATCAATGTGCAGACCCGGCTGTGGAAGGACCACTGGTGGACACGCTCCACCGAGACCATCCTGCCGAACTGCAACCAAACCGGGGCCATCTGGGAGGCCGCCGACAAGACCAAGCTGATGCAGCGATCTTCCATGTTGCGCTGGATGGTGCCGATCGACGACACCAACACTATGACCATCGGCTGGCGCTTTTTTCGCACCGAACTCGATCCCAAGGCCATCGGTGACGCGTCGAAAGTCGGCAAACAAAGCATTGATTTTGTGGGCCAGACCGAAGAGGAGCGTTCGTACGAGCAGCGTCAGCGTTTTCCCGGCGACTATGAGGTGCAGGTGTCGCAGCGCCCGGTTGCCGTGCACGCCAATGAGAACCTGGGCACTTCGGATCGTGGTGTGGCGACTTTGCGGCGTCTGGTACGCAACGGCATCCGTAACCAGACAGTTCCGACCGCGGCGCCGGCAAAAGACGGTGTCATCGGCACCTATTGCCAGGACACCGTCTGGCCGGCCGGAGCAGGTACCATCGCCGATGCTGCAGCGCTTGGCGGCTTCGGGCAGTGCGTCACCAACAGCCTGTTGTCTACAGGCATGGAGAGTCAGGAGCAGCGGCGCGAAAAATTGCGCCAGACCCTGCAGTCTGCCTACCCGGTTTCTTCCCCCAACCCCTGATTTTTCAAGGAGCATCCATGTTCAAACGTGTCCTTCCCGTCCTCGCCGTGGCCCTGACGGTGGCCGCCTTGTTGGCGCCGGTCGACGCATCGGCCCAGGCAAGTAAATCGCGCCTGCAAAAGGTCCAGGAAACCGGTGTCTTGCGCGTCGGCACGACCGGTGACTTCATGCCCATGAGTTTTCGCGACCCCGGCAGTAACGAGTTCCGTGGCCACCAGATCGATGCGGCCAATGAACTCGCCAAGGACCTCGGTGTCAAGGTCGAGTTTGTCATCACCGACTGGAAATCCATCATGACCGCCGTGCAGTCCGACAAGTTCGATATCGCCATGACGGGTACCTCGATGAGCGTCGCGCGGGCGAAGGCTGCGGCGTTCTCCATTCCCTGGGGCCGCAATGCGTTTTTCCCTCTGGTGCAGAAGAAAAACGCCGCCAAGTTCAAGTCCTGGGAGGCGATGAACGACGCCAAACTCACGGCCGCCTATAACCTGGGCACGACGTTCGAGCAGTTCGTGCAAACGACCCTGCCCAAAGTCAAGGTCAAGCGCGTGGAATCCCCGGCGCGTGACTTCCAGGAGTTGCTGGCCGGCAAGGTGGATTTCACCGTGGCCAGCCTGATCGAGGGAGCAGCGCTGATGAAGCAGTACCCGGAATTACAACTGATTCTGCTGGACAAACCGAAGAACAGCATTCCGATGGCGTTTCTCATGGCGATCGAAGACCAGCAGTGGATCAATTTTGTCAATAACTGGGTCACGATCAAGCAGCAGAACGGTTACTTCACCGAGCTCAACAAGCAGTGGGGCGTGGTAGGTCAGGAATAAACAGGCATCAGCGGACCGGCGGCAGCAACGGGGCCTGACCCAACATGGGTGTGGCTGAGTCAGCTGGGTCGCACGAGCTTGCCCGATGGGTGGTGGGCTTCACGGGCAACCAGGCTCCGGTCAAAGCCAGGCAGGAGGCGTTTCGCAGCCTGCTGGATGTTGTCGGCGTGTCGATGGCAGGGGCAGGGCACGCGGCGTGCGGCAAAGTGCGCAGCGTGGCGGCAATGGAGTACGGGGCTGGTGCCTGCACGGTGCTCGGTGCCGCCGACCGCGGCTCGGCGTTGGCGTCCGCATTGGTGAACGGCACCGCGTCCCATGTGCTCGATTTCGACGATGTGTCGTATGAGGGCATGGTGCACGCCAGCGCTGTCGTGTGGCCGGCCGTTTTGGCCGCGGGCCAGTCCGTGGACTGCAGCGGGCGTATCGCTTTCGACGCGTTTGTAGCGGGTGTGGAAGTGCATTGCGCCTTGGGCAGGGCTTTTGGACACGATCTGTTCTGGAATGGCTTTTGGACCACCGGGCTGCTCGGATCGGTCGCGGCGGCAGCAGGCGCTGCCAAGGCCATGTCCCTGGATGTCGCAGAAACAACTTCCGCCATTGACATTGCACTTGCCCAGGCAAGCGGTTTGCGGGTTATCGTCGGCACCCCCATGAAGCCTGTGGCTTGCGGGCTGGCGGCCGAGGCGGGTGTGCGCTCGGCCATGCTGGCACATGCCGGCATCGCCATGGGCGCCGACGTCGTCGGGCATCGCCACGGATTTGCCGCGCTGCTGAACCAGGGCGTTGTGCACCTGGAGGAGCTGGCGCTGCTGGGCCATCGTTATGTGTTTGAGCGTGCGCCCATGGCTTTCAAGCAGTATCCGATCTGCTCCTATGGTCAGGCAGCAACCGAGGCCTTGTGTGATGCCCTGGACGACCTGCAGGAGCCGGCCGCGCATGTACTGTGTGAGGTGCCGGCCGTGGTACTTGACAACATGCCGTTCGGACCACCCCGAAACGCGACCGAAGCACAATTCAGCCTGCCGTTCGCCTTGGGCGCGGTACTGGCGTTTGGTGCATTGCTACCATCGCACCTGAACGCAGGCAGTATTTCCGATCCCCGACTTGTCGCCGCGCTGACGCAGGTCGACGTGCGGCTTCCATCAGGGACGGCGTTGCGGGCGCTGCAGGGTTGCGCCGAGGGCGCAGTGCTTACCGTGACGGGCTTGTCCGGCCGCGTTGTTTCGCGCACTGTTCATGTCCCGTCCGGCATGCCACAGCGTCCGCTCTCGGACATGCAACTGCTTGTCAAGTTTCATGCCTGCGTCGATCCCGTGCTGGGGCCAGTTGGCGCACGCGAACTGCGCCAGCGGCTGGAAGAGTTGCCAACCTTGGCAGGAGTACGAACGCTTTATGGCCCATTGCCAGACCAGGGTCGGTGAGAAACCCGTGCCTGTCCACTTTTATCGGAGAAAAAATGCCATCGCGCCAAGACCTTCCACCTGATGCCGCAGCAAATCCCGGATTTGCGGCTCTCCAGCGCCAGATCTACGCTACCTCCCGTCCGTGGGAGGCAGAGAACGGATTTTCGCGGGCCGTGCGCATCGGCAACCTGGTGGAGACCAGCCTGTGCTCGCCGGCGGCACCGGACGGCGCGATTCTGTTCCCGGGCGACGTCTATCGCCAGACCCAGGCCTGCCTGGCGCTGATCGGTGAATCGTTACGTGCCTTGGGCATGGACTTCGAGGATGTGATCAAGACCCGCATCTACGTGGCCGATCCGCGGCACTGGGTCGATTCCGGTCGCGCCCATGCCGAGGTCTTCAAGGACATCCGGCCGGCGTTGGGCTGGGTCTACATGAGTGCGTTTTTCAACCCGGACATCATGGTCGAGGTGGAGTGCACCGCCTACCGGGCCGCGTGAGTATTGGGGCGCTTGGGTCAGGCCTTGGCGAAGGCTTCGGCAAACTGCTGGCGCAAGGCGCCACTGTGGATCACTGACCAATCCTGCGGATAGGTTTCTCCGGCCACCACCTTGAGCACCACGAAAACCGGCCCCGGCTCCGCAAGCACGGCACCGATACGACGGTCGAAGTCGGCGAGTTCATCAAACTCGTAGACCTTCTCGCTGCCGTCCGCCCGTGCGAAGCCGGCGAAGCTCACCTTGTTCGCACCGGGTATCGGGTGGAAGCCATTCGCCTCGTAGGTGTTGTTCTGGCAGACGAAATGCACCAGGTTGCGCGGCGCAGCTTCAGCGATGGTGACGAGACTGCCCAGGTTCATGAGCAGGCTGCCGTCACCGTCGATGACCATGACCCGTTTGTCCGGGCGCCCGAGCGCCATACCCAGGCCGTGGGACGAGGCCTGGCCCATGGCGCCGGTCCCCAGATAGGTCATGGCCCCCGGCTTGATGGTGCGCCACTCGAACGCGGCCTGGTAGACCGGAATGACGATCTGGTCGGTGTGGTGGCAGGGCCAGCACCTTGAGGCATTCATCGCGAGGCATCATGGCGGCTTACTCCGGGCTGCGGGTGACAAGAAAAATGAACGGACGCTTGCCGCTGCGCGCGGTTCGGAAGGCATCGGGGATGCGCTCCTCGTCGCCGCGCAGCG